>JALYYG010000105.1 GCA_030946685.1 Candidatus Dormiibacterota bacterium
GCGGATCTGCTCTTCGGTCAGGTTGCCTCCGCAGATCGGGATGGCCACCCTCCGGCCGGCAAACTCGCTCCGCCGCTTTGCGAGGGCCGCCACCCCGGCCGCGCCTGCAGGTTCCACCACGAGGCCCGCGCCGAGGAACAGCATCTGCATCGCGGCGAGGATTTCCTCGTCGGTGACCAGCATCACCTCGTCGACGGTGGCGTGCATGGCCACGAGAGCTTCGGGGATAGGGACTCGAACCGAGATCCCGTCGGCTATGGTGCTGGCGGTCGCCGTACTGACGGGCTTACCCGCCCGCCACGAAAGCTCCATCGCGGGCGCGCCGGCCGCACAAACGGCGATCACCCTGGTCGAGGCGGAGGAGTGCTTGACCCAGGTTCCGATTCCGTTGACCAGCGAGCCGTTGCCCAGCGGGACAAGCACCGCGTCAAGTGGTTCATGCATCTTCCCGAGCTCGACGGCGATTGTGCCGGCACCTTCGGCTATCTCGGGCAAGAGTCCGTCCTCCACGTACAAAGCGCCCGTCCGGCGAGCGTGGTCCTTGGCCGCCGCTTTGGCAGCGTCGAAGTCGGCGCCCTCCAGCACGACGTCAGCGCCCAACGCTCGCATGCGCTCGACCTTGAGCGGGTTGGCCGCTGCGGCGGCGTACACCGTCAGCCGGCCGCCTCGCTTGCGTGCCGCGTACGCCATCCCCTGGCCGAAGTTGCCGGCCGACGCGCAGACGAAACCTTCAGGCCGGCGCCCGAGGCTGTGCAGGAGGTAGTCGGTGCCGCGCCCCTTGAAGGAGCGGATGGGGTTGACGGATTCGACCTTGAGGACGGTGGCCACCCCGAGACGATCGCTGAGCGGCTCGCAGAGGTATTGCGGAGAGTCCCGGAACACGGGGTCTATGATCCCCGCAGCCTCCTGGATTCGATCGACCGAGATCGACGTGTCCATCGCGACCGAACATACCCGTTTACCCCCCTACCCCAAGCCCCCTTAGCGGGAATGCTGATTTGGCCCTGATCTGAAAGGGGGCGCCGCCCCGGGGGTAGTCAGGGCGGCGCCTTACGGTTGAAGGAGCCGGGAGGCACTCCGGCTGTTCCTCTACTTAAGAAAACGCTCGGGCCTGTAAAAGGCTACGGCCCGACTTGTAAAAACCGGATGATGGGTGGAGAGTGACGGCGACGGAATCAGCCCTGCCCATTCATGGGGAGGTGCAGAGGGGTGGGTGAGTGGCCAAGGCAACAGTGACGTTTGTATGTACGGACTGCGGAGGGGAGAGCCTCCGATGGGCCGGCCAGTGTCCCCACTGCCAGGCTTGGAATACGCTGCAGGAGTTCCAGGTCCGCAAGGCCCCTGGCGCCAGGTCCCGGCAGTCGCCGTCACTCTCCGGCGTCCGTCCGGTGCCTCTGACCGAGCTCGGCGGCGATGCCGCACCACGCCGCGTCCTTGCCTGGGGTGAGCTCAACAGGGTCCTGGGCGGCGGAATCGTGCCGGGCAGCCTCGTCCTGGTCGGCGGTGAGCCCGGCGTTGGCAAGTCCACGCTGCTGATGCACGCCGCTCAGCAGGTGGCCTCTCAGGGTGGACGGGTACTGTACGCCTCGGGAGAGGAATCCCCCCAGCAGGTGCGCATGCGCGCGCAACGGCTGGACGCCATGGAGCCGGGAATCCTGCTGTTTGCGGAGAACGATCTCGACGCGATCTGTGAGGCGATCCGAACAGAGGCCCCGCAGCTGGCAATCGTCGACTCAATCCAGACCGTGACTGACGCGGGCTTCGAGGGCAGCGCCGGCAGCGTCACGCAGGTCCGGGAGTCTGCGGCGCGCCTGATGCGCCTCGCCAAGGAGGTCGGAGTCCCGATCTTCCTGGTCGGTCACGTGACGAAGGAAGGGGCCATCGCCGGGCCTCGGGTGCTTGAGCATATCGTTGACACCGTGCTCTACCTCGAAGGCGACCGGCGGCAGGAGCTCAGGGTCCTGCGTGCCATGAAGAACCGTTTCGGCTCGGCCGAGGAGATCGGCGTCTTCGCGATGGGCGAGGCGGGCCTCGAGGAGGTGCCAGACCCGTCGTCGGCGCTTCTCAGCCAGGCCACGACGACTTCCCCGGGCACCGCGATCGTCGCCGCGCTCGAAGGCACACGTCCACTACTCATCGAGATCCAGAGCCTTGTCAACTCGACCACGAATGCGATGGTTCGACGCATCGCCAATGGGGTCGATATCAATCGGCTGCACATGCTCATCGCCGTGCTCGAAAAGCGAGCCGCGCTCACGCTTGGAAAGTCGGACGTCTTCGTCAATGTCGCCGGGGGCATCCGCGTCTCGGAGCCTGCCGCGGATCTCGGTCTCGCCCTGTCGATCATCAGCAACGATCGCAACAAGCCCCTGCCGGACGGCTTGGTTGTGATCGGTGAGCTGGGACTGGCAGGCGAGGTGCGCCGCGTGGGCCAGCTGGAGCGCCGCCTGAGTGAGGCGGCCCGGCATGGGCTCGCGCGCGCTTTGATTCCGGCCGGTGTGAAAGCCGGCCGGCCCTCCGGCCTCGAGGTGATCGAGGTCCGGACGCTGGCGGAAGCGATATCCGCCGCTTTTCCTTCACCTATCCCGTCCGGCGCATTCATACAGGAGGCCGGGGTATCGGTCTCTTGAGGAGGTAATCCGTGAAGCGTTCCGCGACCCTGGCCCGTCGTGTCGGATTGGGAATCGGAGCAGTCGGTGGCTTTGTCCTGGGTTTAGCGCTGCAGAGCCGGGGGCCTGTGCACCCAGGTGTGGTGCTGATCGCGTTGACCACTCTGGAAGGGCTGATCTTCGCCTACCTCGGCACACCGTATGTGCTCGGTGGCTGGCGCGGATTCAACCGGCGGCTGACCTCGACTCCCCTTCCCGACCTTCTCAGCGGCCTGCTGGGCATGATGGTCGGACTGGTCATCGCCGTGCTCATCGGCGTATTCGTCAACGGTCTGATGGCTCCGCCCACTGGCTACGTCGTCTCGGCGATCCTGGCCCTGCTGCTCGCGGTGCAAGGGGCCTCGGTCGGTCTGACGCGTCGCGCCGAGCTGGCTGCCCTTTTCTTTGGTGGTGCCCGTCGGGAGGAAAGCCTGAGGCTCTCCGGCGTGCTGCTTGACACCTCAGTCATCATCGACGGGCGCATCCTCGACATCGCCAAAACCGGCTTCGTGGACATGCCGCTGATCGTCCTGAGCTCAGTTCTGCGAGAGCTCCAACAGGTCGCAGACTCGGCGGACGCCACGCGGCGCCGGCGTGGGCGCCGCGGGCTCGATGTTCTGACCGAGATGCAGAAGGACGCGTCCATCCGCCTCGAGGTCGTGGATGACGACGTCACGCCGGACGTCGAGATCGACGCTCACCTCGTACGCACGGCAAAGCGGAAGGGCTGGGGGATCATGACCAACGACTTCAATCTCAACCGCATTGCGCGGCTCGAAGGGGTCACGGTATTGAACCTCAACGAGCTGGCCCAGGCGATGCGCCCAGTTGCAATCCCGGGCGAGGAGATCGTGGTCACTGTGGCCCGCGAGGGCAAGGAGCCCGGCCAGGGGGTGGGCAGTCTGGACGACGGCACGATGGTCGTAATCCAGAACGGGAGGCGCCTGCTGAACCAGACGATCACGGCGGTCGTCACGTCGGTTATCCAGACCTCCGCCGGTCGCATGATTTTCGCTGAGCCCGCAGGGATGGACGGCCGCCGCAGCAACTCGAGAGGCAAGGCAGAGAGTGGCTAGGTCGCCAACCGTCGGGGCGATAGTTGCCGCGGCCGGGTCGGGGTCGCGGCTGGGCCGCGGCAGCAAGGCGCTCGTGCGCCTCAACGGCCGGACCACCCTCGCACGCGTGCTCGAGCTCTTCCTCGCGCTGGACGAGATCGACCGGATCGTTGTCGTCGGCCCTCCAAGCCGGCTTGAAAACGCCGAGCGAGAGGTTGCCGCGCTACACCCCCGCAAGCCGGTCAAAGTGAAGGCCGGCGGCGAAAGCCGGCAAGCCTCCGTGCGCGCCGGGCTGGCAGCCCTGGGCGAATGCGACTTCGTGCTGGTGCATGATGCCGCTCGGCCGCTGGCGACGGCGAGATTGGTTCGCCGCGTGCTCGCTGCAGCCGTGGAATCCGGCGCAGCCTTCCCCGCCATCTCGCCGCGCGACGCAGTCAAACGCGTGGAAGGCAACCGCCTGGTGGAGAGCCTCGATCGCTCGCGCATAGTGCTTGCACAGACCCCTCAGGCCTTCGCGTACGAGCTCCTCGCACGGGCGCATCGTGAGGCGGCCGACGCAGGCCTTGTCGGGGACGACGACGCGCAGCTGGTGGCGGCGACGGGGCACGCGGTCACCGTCGTAGAGGGCGAGCAGGCCAACATCAAGCTGACGACACCGGAGGACCTGGAGGTCGTGGAGGCGCTCATCAAAGAGCACGAAGCCGCCACTACGTGAGGGTCGGCACCGGCTACGACGCGCATCGTCTCCGTCCCGGGCGCGACCTGATCATCGGTGGAGTTCGCATCGACCATCCGGTCGGGCTCGACGGCCATTCCGACGCCGACGTGCTCACGCACGCAATCATCGACGCACTGCTCGGCGCTGCCGGGCTCGGCGACATCGGCCGGCTGTTCCCGGCGAGCGACTCGAAGTTCAAGGGGGCGTCCAGCCAGGATCTGCTGGTAGTGGCCGTGCGTGCCGTGACCGGAGCCGGCTATCGCATCGTCAACGTGGACAGCACGGTGATCGCCGAGGAGCCGCGGCTGGAACCTCACCTGGACGCGATGCGCGGCCGGCTCGCAAAGAGCCTTGATGTGAACCCCGACGCGGTCAGCGTGAAGGCGACCTCACCAGAGGGCTTGGGCGCTCTGGGACGCAAGGCGGGAATCGCCGCACAGGCCGTCGCGCTGATCGAGGCTACCGGATAGAGGTGGCTCTAAAGCTTCACAACACGCTCACCGCCACGAAAGACGTTTTCGAACCGCTCGAGCGAGGTCAGGTCGGCGTCTACACGTGCGGGCCGACGGTGTGGCATTTCGCGCACGTCGGGAACCTGCGGGCGTTCCTCTTCTATGACCTCCTCCGCCGCCACCTCCAGGTTGACGGCTATCGCGTGAATCATGTGATGAATCTCACCGACATCGACGACAGGATCCTCGACCAGGCGATGCATGCTGAAACGACGATCGCAGACTACGTGAAGCCATACACGGCTGCGTTCTTCGAGGACATGGCGGCGCTGCGGGCACAACCCGCCGAGCACTATCCGAAGGCGACCGACCACATTGGCGACATGGTCGCCATGATCGCCAATTTGCTGGAGCACGAAAACGCATACCTCGCGGACGGTGACGTCTACTTTCGGATCGCCAGCTTCCCGTCATACGGCGCGCTGTCACACCTGGACCGCGGCGGGCTCAAGGCGGGTGTGCGAGTCGCTGCGGACAAATATGACAAGGAGTCGGTAAGCGACTTCGCGCTGTGGAAGAAGGCGCAGCCGGCAGACGAGAAGTTGGGGGCCGCGTGGGATGCCCCGTTTGGGCGCGGGCGGCCCGGCTGGCACATCGAGTGCTCGGCGATGAGCAAGCGATACCTGGGCGACACATTCGACATCCATTGCGGCGGAATCGACCTGATGTTTCCACACCACGAGAACGAGATCGCGCAGTCGGAGGCCGCGAACCACAGACCATTCGTCAGGGTGTGGCTCCATTCCGAACACCTTGCGGAGGCGAGCGGCGAGAAGATGTCGAAGAGCGCCGGTGGCTTCACCACGTTGAGGGATCTGGTTGCCGCCGGGCATGACCCGCTTTCGGTTCGCTTCTTCCTTATCGCGAACGCGCACTATCGCTCGCGCATCCGCTTGAGCTCTGACGCCTTGCGTGCGGCCGCGGAGCAGGTCCGCAGGCTTAGGGACTTCGCGGACAGGGTCCGTCGATCGACCGCGGCGGATGTCGAGGACGAGAAGCTGCTGGTGCGAATCGCCGAGGTCCGCGCCGGCTATCGCGAAGCGCTGGACGATGATCTGAACCTGCCCCAGGGAGTGGGCCTGGTCTTCGAGCTCCTTCGCGAGGCCAACGCCGCGTTGGACGATGCCAGGGTGGGAGGGCGCGGCCGCTCCGAGCTGCTCGCTTTGATCGATGACGTGGACGCGCATCTCGATGTGCTCCGCGCCGAGGAACCTTCCCTTGCCGCCGAAGTCGAGGGACTGATCGCCGAACGTGAGGCGGCGCGGGCCGCGCGCGACTTCGGTCGAGCGGACCTAATCCGACAGGAGCTCCGTCAGCGGGGCATCGCACTCGAGGACTCAAAGGATGGCGTGCGTTGGAAGCGCGTTCAGGCCGGGGCGGATTGAGCAACCGGCGGGCGCGGCCGGACCGTCGCGCGGACGGCGCTCAAGTCGGGCCCAGACCACCGCGACCGGTAGAACGGAATGCGCCGAACCCCTTGGTGCACGGACGCAACACAGTCCTCGAGGCGGCGCGCGCCGGACGTGTTGTGAAAGTGTTCCAGGCCTCTGGTCTGGGGCACGATCCGCGCCTGGAGGAGCTCGGCCGGCTGGCACGAATCGAGGTTGTGCCTCCCGAGCGGCTGGACATCATCGCGCCTGGCGTCCATCAGGGCGTTGCCGCGGAGCTGAAGCCGAGGCGCGTGTGGACACTCAGGGAGCTGCTTGCCACCGGTCCGACGTTGTTGATCGCCCTCGATTCGATCATGGACCCGCAGAACCTGGGCGCGATCCTCCGGAGCGGCGAGGTCGCCGGCTGTGACGGCGCGATCATTCCGGAACATCGCAGCGCCCCGCTGTCTCCGGCTGCAGTCAAGGCCAGCTCCGGCGCCAGCGAGCTGCTCCGCATCGCGCATGTCTCTGGAATGCCGTCTGCGATCGCCGAGGTCAAGCGGTCTGACATTTGGTGCGTTGCGCTCGACCCAAGGGGCGAGGTGCCCGCTTGGGAGTTCGACCTGACCCAGCGTGTGTGTCTCGTCGTCGGCAGTGAGGGGGAGGGTGTACACCGGCTCGTCAAAGAGCGGTGCGATGTACGGGTCCGCCTGCCGGTCAAAGGACACATCGCGAGTCTCAACGCGTCGGCCGCCGCCGCGGCGCTCCTGTACGAGGTGATGCGCCAGAGAGCAAAGCCATAAGACTCGCATCTAGCGTGGCACGGTTGGCCGGGGTCTCCCCGGCCATAACTTTGTTCAAGAAACCACTAGCGTCGCGAGAGAAATCTCTAAAACAAATCCCAACCGTATGCCGGAAAAAGAGCAGAGCCTGCGGCGAAGCCGCACGCGCGATGAACCATCTGGGTTCCCTCTCATACTTCTAAGCGATGGCTGACGCGACGGCGGAGCTCGAGACGGCCGCCGCCGACATACCGCTGACACGATCGGCGCGTGACGTGCTCGAGCGCGCGGCGGGCACCGCGTCGCGGCGCGGGTCGGCCCAGACCGAACCCGAAGACGTCCTCCGTGCGCTCGCAGCAGGTGCCGACAACCTGGCGGTGAAGACGATGCGCGCTCTTAACGCCGACCCCCGTGCATTGGCGGTGGTGTCGGTCTCAGGCGAGGCGGCCCGCCTCCCCCTCCGTCAGCTGCTCGTGAACGCCAACCGGGAGGCCCAGGTGCTCGGCCACTACCAGGTGGATTCGATCCACCTTCTGCTGGCGCTGCTGTACAGCGATTCCCCGGCGACGGCGCTTCCGCTGCAGAAGGCGGGCCTTACCCTGTACGACGTCAGGCGCCACGTGCAGATGGGCGCGCCGCCCAACGTCCCGATGTCGGGCCGCCCAGTCAAGCCCCAGGGCTTTGACTCCAGCCTGCGCCGCAAGCCGTGGCCCCGGCTGAGGGGCGTAGTGGGCGTGAGCCCGGTCTTCCTCGGCCTGCTGGCGACTGCTGTGGCCTCTGGTATTGGGCTCTGGCTGAACGTCCTGCCGGCCGCGCCGTTCGTCGTCACCGTCGTCTTCGTCACGTCGGCCTACTCGATCTCGGTCTGTGTGCACGAGTTCGGGCACGCGGTGGTCGCCTACCTGGGCGGGGATCGCTCTGTTGCTGGGAGCGGCTACCTCGACCTGAACCCGCTGCGCTACAGCCACCCGATATACAGCATCGTGCTTCCGCTTGCGTTCCTGCTGCTGGGCGGTGTCGCGCTGCCAGGCGGCGCTGTCTACATCGACCACGCTGCGCTGCGCAGCCGGGCGTGGGACTCGGCCGTGTCGATCGCCGGGCCGGTCGGTACGCTGTTGTGCGCGCTGGTGGTCGCGGCGCCGTTCCTCGTACCGGGCTTTCTCAGGGCCTCGATCACGAGCACCAACCTTGGCTTCTTTGAGGCACTCGCCGTGCTCGGCTTCTTCCTGGCGATGTCGGTCCTGCTGAACCTGGTGCCCATCCCGCCACTCGACGGGTTCGGCATCATCAGGCCGTGGCTCTCGTACTCGGTGCAAGCCGCCGCTGCACCGATCGCACAGTTCGGCATGATGATCGTCTTCATCGCCCTGTTTTGGGTGGCACCCATCAGGGGTGCCTTCTACAACTTCCTGTTCCAGATCACCGACCATCTTGGGATCAGCGCCTTGCTGATCTATGCCGGCCTTGCCCATATGCGGCCGTTCTGACCTGCCAGCGAATGGACAGGTTGCTGGTCGACGGCTACAACGTGATCCACGCCTGGGTTCCGCTCAAGCGATTGCTCGACGTGTCACTCGAGGCCGCGCGTGACAAGCTGGTGGAGCGACTCGCCGTCTACGCGATGGTGACCGGCGCGGAAGTGACAGTCGTCTTCGACGCCCATCATTCCTCGGCACGCACGAACTCCGAGGAACTGGTGGAAGGCGTCCGGGTGGTGTTCACCCGCAAGGGACATTCGGCCGACCACGTGATCGAGCGCATCGCCTATGCGGCGGCAGGTGCGGGCGACGCGATCACGGTCGCCACGTCGGATCGCACTCAGCGCGACATGATCCGCGGCATGGGTGGGGCGGTGATCGACGCCGGCGAGCTCGAGCGCAGGGTGGTCGACGCGGAAGGTGAGATGGGCCGCCGCGTGGATAAATACGCGAGGTGAACGCGGTGAACCGCAGGTGATCCGCCGAACGCGAATCGTCTGCACCATCGGGCCGTCGAGCGCATCGCCCGCGGTCTTGCGGAACCTCCTCAAGGCCGGCATGGACGTCGCCCGCCTCAACTTCTCGCACGGCGACCACGCCACGCACCGTCAGGCGGCCCTCGACGTGCGCGCCGCTGCCGAAGATGCAGACCGGCCGGTTGCCCTCCTGGGCGACCTCCAGGGACCCAAGATCCGCACGGGCTCGCTCGAGACATCCTTCCAGCGGTTGGTGCGAGGCCGTCGCATCTTCCTGATCGGCGGCCGGCGCGAGAGCGAAAACGAGGTCGAGATCAGCCATCCACAGCTGGTCGACGCCCTGCGGAAGGGGGATCGCGTCCTGCTGGACGACGGGCGCGTCGAGCTGGTTGTGCGCAGCTCCTCGGCGGGGCGCGCCGAATGCTCGGTTGTGCGCGGCGGCCTCCTCGGCGAGCGGAAGGGAGTGAGCGTGCCGGGCCGGCCCTTGCCCATGCCCGCCCTCACGGAAAAGGATCTGCAGGACCTGAGGTTGGCGGTCGAGCTCGGCGTGGACTACGTGGCGCTTTCCTTCGTCCGCCATCACGAGGACGTCCTCGCTTGTCAGCGCCATCTCGGGGCTCTGGGCTGTCGCGCCCAGGTCATCGCCAAGTTGGAGAAGCTGGAGGCGATCCGTAACCTCAGCAAGATCCTCGAGGTTGCAGATGCGGTGATGGTCGCTCGCGGCGATCTCGGTGTGGAGCTGAAACTCGGAGAGCTGCCGGCCGTTCAGAAAGATGTCATCGACAGGGCCAACCGGGCCGGCGTGCCCGTCATCACCGCCACCGAAATGCTCGAGTCGATGGTGACCTCCACGCGTCCAACCCGCGCAGAGGCCTCGGACGTCGCCAACGCGATCTGGGACGGCACAGACGCCGTCATGCTCTCGCAGGAGACCTCGGTCGGCGCGCATCCTGTCGAGGCGGTGCGGGCGATGGCGCGCATCTGCCTGGCCGCCCAGCAGCACTCTGCATTTCAACGCCAGCGCCAGATCTGGCGGGAGCCTGGCGAGGTGGGGAGCGCAATCGCCCACGCCGCGGCGACGAGCGCTGACGAGCTTGGCGCGCGCGTGATCATCGCCTTCACCGAGTCAGGCACCACCGCGCTCCGTTGCAGCAAGGCACGCCCCAGGGTTCCGGTCATTGCCGCCAGCCCGCACCCGGACGTCCTTCGGAGGACCGCCCTGTACTCGGGCGTGATCCCGCTTCTGGTCAGCCCGGGGAGGGATACCGACCAGATGGTCGCCAACGCGACCGAGGCAGCAGTGCGCAGCGGCCTGGTCCGCCATGGCGACCGGGTGGTGGTGGTAGCCGGAGTGCCGGTGGGCCGCCCGGGCCAAACGAACCTGATGAAGGTTGAGATCGTCTAGAGGCTGACCGGAACGCCCGCTGGCCTAGAGTGGGGCCATGCAGCCGGAGATGCCGACCGGATCTTTGGAGCCCATGCGGCCCGATCCGCGCGTTAGGGGGCCCGTCCCGTCGTCGCTGCCCCCGCGACCACGACGCGGGGACCCCGCAGGTATCGCGCTCCTAGCCGGTCCACCCCTTCCGCTGGGGCCCCCATGGCGAAGCCATGGGAGGAACCCCTGGATCTCCAAATCTCTCGCCCGGCCCTCCCGCCGCATGGCCGACTGATGGCACAGTCGTCGCACGGGCTCCTCGGCCGGATTCAGAAAGCGAACGACGGCGCTTCGGGGCGCTTCGGGCCCAACACGGCCGAGGTGGAGGCTTTCATCCGCGCCTCCGCCCACCTGACGCCGTGGCAGTGGCGGCAGGTCCTGGCCGCCAGGCGGCTCGTGGCCTCGGTGACCAAGGAGGGAATCGGCCAGGCAGGTGAGTCGTTACAGTCCATCCAGGCCTCGATTCGCACCGCCGAAGGCCGCATGTCCGAGCCGATGGGCAGGGCCGGGGAAGCGCTTTTCGAGGCCCTCGACAAGCGCAGCGAAGAGAAGGTGATCTCGGCATGGCAGGCCGTGTCGGCCCTGGTCTTGCGCCACCAGCTTTCGGCGCTCAAGTTCGCCGCGCACTACGCCCCGTTCGCAAACCTCATCCCCATTTCGGCCTCCGATGAGCTGGATCCCATGACACGTCGGTTTCTGGCGGCAGTCGAAGGCTTGTCGGCGGATCAGTGCGAAATCCTCTCCAGGCCGTGGCGTCTCGACCACGGCGCCTCGCGCGCGCTGCTGCAGGCAGTGGCAAAGAGCAAGCACCTGCACATCGAGGTCGCGGTGGCGCTCGCCGCGCTGACGGCAATCCCGGCGCACCTCGCCGGTGACGCCGGCTGGGCCGCGGTGAGGACCGCAGTGCACGGGGGCAGGGTGCTGAGCCGGCGAGCAGACATAGCGAGCAACGAGGTCACGGTGCTCTGGGCTCCACTGCAGGCGGTGATTCCGCTTGGATCGCTTGGAAGGGGCGCCGTAGGCAAGGGTGCGCGCAAGCGGGTGCGCGGCGCTGGGACGAAAGCCATCGAATCCGTCAAACCCGCTCCTGCTCCGCCCCCGAAGGCATCCGGGCCTTATGGCGCCAACAGCGGTGAGGTGGCTGTGTTCGTAAAGGGAGTGGTCGAGCTCACGCCCATCCAGTGGCTGCGTGTCCTCGACCGGAGGCAGCTGGTGGCGAGCGTGACGAGGGAGGGCAGCGCGGAGCCGGCCAGCGTGGTGAGGGCGCTGCTCGCCGCCATCGAAGGAACCCAGGAGCTGGACACATTTACCCGCTGCGGGGCGTTCGCCGCCGTCGAGCGTGCCAGCTTTGCAGTGGAGACCAAAGGACGTTTGAATCGTGAGGAGGCGGTCCAGCATTACGGCCCTTTCGCCGCGCTGATACCGCTTGACGAGATGGACTCTGACAGCTTCGTGAGAAGGCTGGCCTCGCTCAGCGCCGACGACTGGGCCAAGGTCGCGGCTGCGGTTCCCTCCGTCAACGAGGCCGTGGTCGCTCCACTGGTCAACGCCGGAGCGTCCCTGATCGAGTTCCTCAACGGACGGTCGGATGAAGAAGCCGTGGCCACGTGGCACGCAGTTTCAGCGCTAGTACGGCGCCATCATCTGACCCCAATCAAGTTCGCCGCTTCGTATGCGCCCTTCGCGTCGGCGATTCCTGCCACGAGCGTGAGGGCGCGTGGCGCGATGGTGCTCCGTTATGTGACCGCCATCGGCCGCCTGGGCGCGAGCCAATGCGAGCTGCTCGCGCAGCCGTGGCAGTTGAGCGACGACGTCTCTAACGCGCTGTCGCGAGCCATCAAGGATGGGAGCGCGAGGCCCGCGGAGGAGGCGGCCGCGCTGGCCGCCGTGGTCACGGTGCCGATGCGGCTCTCGGGAAGCGCGGGCTGGGCGGCGGTCAAGACGGCTGCCTTCGGCGGTCGTGTGATCGCTTCGCGGACTCGCCTCAGCCCGGAGCAGATCGAGGCCCTGTGGAGGCCTATTCAGCCGGCGATTCCGCTCGCCTCGCTGGG
>JALYYG010000190.1 GCA_030946685.1 Candidatus Dormiibacterota bacterium
TCATGTGATTGATGGAGCTCGATCCGCCGAGCACCCGGCCTTGAGGGACAAAAAGGCGACGTCCATTCAAATGCGTCTGGGGAAGAGTTCTGTAAGCCCAGTCATAGGGGCTGTCCTGAAGACGTCCGTGGAATGCCGGTATCCGGATCGAGGGTTCGTCGTCCACGCCGCCAGCTTCCAGCAACAATACCCGGCAGGCAGGATCCTCGGTCAATCGGCTTGCCAAGACGCACCCCGCTGATCCGGCACCGACAATGATGTAGTCGAACATGACTCCTTCCATCACGGGCCGATCCCAGCGTCGGTGCCAGTGGTCATTACCCTCTTGCCTTCCGCGCGCTTCGACATTCTTGAACCTCCCTTGGAAGACCACGTGCTTGCGTTGATCAGATGGCTAGGTAGCCGCCGTCAATGGGGATGGCGGCACCGTTGCAGTACCTGGCCTCGTCGCTGGCGAAGAAGGCCGCCGCGCTAACCACATCGGACACCGTGCCAATGGTCCTTTGGGGAATGCGGGCCAGCACCTCCTCCAGCAATGCGGGCTGGGCGAGCCGCCAATGGGTCATCGGCGTGTCGATCATTCCCGGACACAAGGCAACGGACCGGATTCCCTGGTGGCCGTAGTCGACGGCAATGGCGCGGGTGACCTGAATGACCGCGGCCTTGGTGATTGAGTAGGCGGCCCTGGCCGGGAACGCCACCAGCCCGGCCACTGAGGCAATGTTCAAGATGACGCCGCGGCGCCGCTCGAGCATGGCCGGCAGCACGGCGGCGGTGAGCCGGATGACGGCTCGCAGGTTCACATCGACGACGCGGTCGACCACGCCGGGCGGGGTTTCGTGCAGGGTCGTCGCTTGCGGGCCACCGGTCGTGCCGGCGTTGTTGACGAGGACCTCCGGATGGCCGAAGCGCGCGGTAGCCTCGGCCAACGCCCTCTCCAGCTGCGCATCATCGGTGACGTCGGCGACAGCCGGCAATAGATTCGGACTGGCAAGCCTATCGGCCAGCGACGCGAGCCCTCCCCTGTCCATGTCGAGGGCGATCACGCGGTCTCCCACGCTGACGAAGTGCGAGGTCAGCCCAGCTCCAATTCCCGATGCCGCTCCGGTCACCAGCACCACCCGGCTCATAGGCTTCGCAACTCCCGATCGCCAGCCCGCAGCCGCGACAGCTGAATGAAGTGTGTCGGGTTAAGAAAAAGCTCGTCCATCTCGGCCAATTCATCGATGGTCAGGCCCTTTTTGACCAGGACGTTCAGGTATTGGAAGGCATCTTTGGCGCCATAGCCGACGTGGTGGGCCCCAAGCACCCGCCTGGTCTCGCCATCGAGGATCAGTTTCTGGAAGCCGGACATGTGCGGACGCGCCATGGAGTAGAGCATCGTCCGGTCACTCGCCGGCAGGCCGATGTCCAGGCCATTGGGGTTGTCGGGAGGCATCTTCAGGACGACGACGCTCCGATAACGCGCACGCGCCTCCTCCTCGCCAAGACCAAGCCAGCTCACTTCGTAATGGGTGTGTAGAAAATCCGGCCAGCTGGACGGCTGGTAGCTGACTTTTTCGCCCATTATGGCGCGCGCGGCATAAACTCCGCTTTTGCGAGCCTTGAATATCTCCATGGGCGCGCCGATGAGGTCGCCCACCGCGTAGACGCCGGGGACGGACGTCCGTAGTTGCTCGTCGACGATCACGGCACCGCTGGAATCGATGGCGACGCCCAGTGCCTCGACCGCTGGCCGCGACCGCGGCCGTTCGCCGAGCGCCTGAAACGCGAAGTCCGTCGCGATTTCGAGCTCCCCCGAGGGGGTATCGGCGACAACCCGGGCGATTCGCCCCTCAGCGTTCCCGAGGATGGCGGACACCGTCGCGCCTTCGAGAATCTCCATTCCTTGGTCGCGCATCCGGTCGATGGCATAGGCGCGGGTTCCGCCATCGCTGATCATCTTAAGAAGGCGGCCGCGGACCAGCATGATCACGCGACGGCCGGTGGCATTGAAGAAACAACCATATTCCACTGCGGTCTTGCTGCCCCCAGCGACCACCACGGTGTTGCCCGGCTCGCGGTCGAGCGTCTCGACCAGGGTCGCGTAGTCGTGGATGCCCTGGAGATCGCGGCCGGGCACATCGAGGCGAATCGGCTCGGAGCCAAGGGCCAGGACCAGGGTACGCGCCCGAAAAATCTCGCCAGCCGCCTCGATGGTGTGGGAATCGAGAATGCGGGCCGGTGCGTTCAGCACGAACTCAATGTCGAGTTGCTCCTTGCTCTGGTAATTCATGACCGCGTGAGGCCCGGTGCGGCCGAGCCGGAACAGATCGACCACTTCCTTGATCGAAGTCATCCGTCCCGTCATGTCTGGAAACCAGAGGGTTCCAGAGAAGGTGCGCGCTAGCATCAATTCCGCCGCACAATCCGAGAAGAGGTGGTGCGGGACGCAGGCATTGTGCGGGCAGGAGCCGCCCAGGAAGGGCCAGCGATCGATGATAAGCTGACGGCCGCCTAATGCGCGTAGATAGGCCGATCCGAATCGCCCCGCAGCTCCGCCGCCGATGAAGATGGCGTCGAATTCACGCCGGTCATCGTCCCGGATATTCCTAATGGGCCCGACGACGTTTGGCTTCTCAAGCGCCTCCTCGATCTTCCTCGCCCACTGCTCAATAGTCAGGAAGGACGGATCAGACCCTTTCGTGGCGAACTGATCCATTGTTCATCTCCCCTCATAGGGGCGTTGGAAGGCGTTGTTTACCTAACAGGTATCCCTGTTGGGTCAGGCGCCGCAACATGGGCAACCAGTAGGATGTCCGGTTTCCCAGGGATGGGGCTGGGGAACTTTATCTGGATCTGGCCTCGCGCGGCGGCCACCGCATTTTGAGCATGTCCACTCGGCAGGCATGCGGGTGCCCTTCGGGACGAGACTCTTCGCTAAATGCCCACAGTCGGGACAGATGATTGCATAGACCGGCATCGTAATAATTCCGGCAGACGCGGGTGCACGGATAGCTAGACGGTCCGCGCCACCCGGTGAATTACTCGGCAGCTACGGCGTGCCGCAGCCTTTCGCGAACGAGTTTGGTTCCCTCCACTAAGGCGTGAAGCTTGTCCTGAGTGATGTAACGCTGCAGCAGGATTAGGCCGCAATCGGTGGTGACGCCCAGCCGATCGGCCGGAATGACCCTTAGCAGTGCGTCGATCCGTTCTGCCACTTGAACAGCAGTCTCGGTAATCGTGCTCTTGACGTCGATCACCCCGGCCCAGAAATTGACGTTGGCCGGCAGCGGAAATTCCTTGAAAGCATCGAGACCCGACATGTCGTCGACACGGCGGCCGCAACTCTCGAGATTGAGAACGTTAATGCGAGCTTCGTAAGCCTTCGGTATGATCGAGCGCGTCGCCGCCGGAGCGTTCGCCTTCTCCTTGCGCTTCGTCAAGTCGAAGATCTCCCCCGCCTTGCCGGTCTCGTCCGGATAGTAGGCCGGCGTACCGCCCCAGTTGCCCCAGCAGACATGGACGACGATGCGGGCGTTTTTGACCCCCTCGACGGCGGTGTTGAACGCCTCGATGGCCCAGTCCTCGTAAAAATAGGGCCAGGTGAACTCATCGAGCTGGATGAAGTCGATGCCCAACGAATCGACCTCGAGAATGTCCTCGTTCATGG
>JALYYG010000115.1 GCA_030946685.1 Candidatus Dormiibacterota bacterium
GACCCACCCCCGATGACGACAACGCCCGTGCTGGTGTCAGGCATTCAAAAGAAAGAGGAAAGGACCGCGCCGGCCCTTTCCTCTCATCCTACCGGGCCTTCTACGACTTGGCGCCCGCGCCGACCGCTTCTTTTGCGGGTTCCTTCTCGACCCAGCCGAGCGTCCGCTGCACGGCCTTCTTCCAACCGGCGAGTCCCGCGGCGCGTTGCTCTTCGGTCGACTTCGGCTCGAAGACCTTGTCGACCTGCCAGTTCTTGCGCAGCTCGTCGAGCGTGCTCCAGAAGCCGGTCGCCAGCCCGGCGCCGTAGGCGGCGCCCAGTGACGTCGTCTCCTGCACCTGGGGACGGACGACCTTGACGCCGAGGATGTCCGCCTGCAACTGCATCAGGAAGTCGTTCTTGACCGCCCCGCCATCCACCTTGAGGGTGGTGAGCTTGACGCCCGAGTCCGCCTCCATGGCGTCCGCGACTTCCTTGGTCTGATAGCAGATGGCCTCCAGGGTTGCCCGCACGATGTGGGCCCGATTCACATAGCGGGTTAGACCGACGATCGCGCCGCGAGCATACATGTCCCAGTGCGGGGCGTACAAGCCCGAGAATGCCGGCACGAAGTAGATGCCGCCGGAATCGTCGACCGACTTCGCGATCGCCTCGGTCTCCGACGCGTCCTTGATGAGCCCGAGGTTGTCACGCAGCCACTGGATCGCCGCCCCGGTGATGGCGATCGACCCCTCCAGCGCGTAAACGGACTTTCCCTGCTCGAGGCCGTAGGCCGCCGTGGTCAGCAGGCCGCTCTTCGACGGAACCGGCGAGGTGCCGGTGTTGAGCAGCATGAAGTTGCCGGTGCCGTAAGTGTTCTTCGCCTCACCGACTGAGTAGCAGGTCTGCCCGAAGAGGGCCGCTTGCTGATCGCCGAGGTCGGCACATACCGGCACGACGCCACCCACCGGCCCATTGGCCTTGGTCTGGCCGTATAGCTTCTTGTCGCTCGAGGGCCGGATCTGCGGCAGCATGGCCCGCGGGACCTTGATCTTGCTGAGCAGCTCGGCATCCCAATCCAGCGTCTTGAGGTCCATCAGCATGGTCCGCGAGGCGTTGGTGTAGTCGGTGATGTGTGCCCCACCCTCGGGCCCTCCGGTCAGCCACCAGATCACCCAGGTATCGATGTTGCCAAACAACAGGTCGCCGCGCTCGCCCGCCGCGCGGGCGCCCGTGACGTTGTCGAGGATCCACTGGATCTTCGGTCCCGAGAAATAGGTGGCGACGACGAGACCCGTCTTACTCTTGACCAACGGCTCGACGCCGTCGTCTTTCAGCTTCTGACAGATGTCAGTGGTGCGGGTGTCCTGCCAGACGATGGCGTTGTAGACCGGCTTGCCGGTCTTCTTTTCCCAGACCACAGCCGTCTCGCGCTGGTTGGTGACGCCGATGCCCGAGATCTCGTCGGCCTTGATCCCTTTCTTGGCCATCGAGCCCTTGATCACGCGCTGCGTCTTCTCCCAGATCTCCATCGGGTTGTGCTCGACCCATCCGGGCTTGGGATAGATCTGCTCGTGTTCGAGGTAATCGGTCGACACGACCTTGCCATCGTGGCTGAACACCATGAAACGGGTTCCCGTGGTGCCCTGGTCGACGGCCGCCGCGTACTTCTTGTCCGCCATACCTTCCTCCTTACGTAGTCGTTGACGTTGCTCGCTGGGGTAACGTCGCCAGGCTGTCGCTGAGCGCCCGAAGCATCAGGTAGGACGAGGTCGCGCCCGGGTCCTGGTGGTTGATGCTGCGGTCGCCGAGGTAGCTGGCGCGGCCCTTCAGCGCTTTGAGCGGAATCGTCGCCTTCATCCCTTTTTCGGCCGCGTCTGCCGCCGCGGCTAGCGCCTGTTCCACCGACGCTCCCTTATCGAGAGACTGCTTGGCCTGCTCGATCGCCGGGGTGAGCGCGTCGACCATCGTCTTGTCGTTGGGGTTCGCCTTGCCCCGTTCCACCACACCCTTCAAGCCCGCCTCGAGCGCGCCCACGAGGTCCCGGCCTGAGACCTCCGTTTTCCCATCCAGCGCGGCGCCGGCTCGCAGGAAAAAGGTGCCGTAAAGTGGCCCGCCGGCGCCACCCACGGAGCCGACTAGTGCCATGCCG
>JALYYG010000118.1 GCA_030946685.1 Candidatus Dormiibacterota bacterium
AGCGGGCGGTCCTCGGCCGACGGAAGCCTGGTGTCCTGATCGAGCGTGTACCACCCTCGATAGCCGGTCCGGCGCAGCGTCTCGACGACGCGATCCACGCTGGCATGGCCAGTCCCAAGCGGCTTGAACAGGTCCCGAGAGATCGCCTCGCCGTAGTCGAGGCCGTGCTCGCGCACCTGGAGCGCAATTCTTTCGTCGATGTCGTTCAGGTGCACGTGTTGGATCCGTCCCGCCGCCAGCTCGAGCACCTCAACCGGATCCGCGCCCACCAAAACGAGGTGGCCGATGTCGACGCACAGGGCCGCCTCGGTGCCGACCAGGAGCCGTTCGATGTCACCCGGACCCTGGATCATGCTGCCGTGCCGCGGCTGGACGGCAAGACGCAGCCTGTGTCTCGAGCAGACGTGCTGGACCGAGCCGATGAGGTGCAGCAGGTGCGCCCAACCCGTGCTCGAGAGGACGATGCCGTGCGGGTGGCCGGCGCTTGTCGGAGGCATCGCCGACAGGACCAATGCTTCGGCACCAAGTGCCGCCAGCCAGCTGGCGTGGCCATCGATGTGCGCAAGCTCCGTGCCGCTGATGTCGTGGTTGTGCAGGATGGCGTGCGCCGGGCCCGCCACCACTCGGAGCCGATGGCGCTTGAGGATGGGTTTCGCCTCGTCGCTCCGGTCGGGCAGAAAGCCTGGCGGTCCAGCCTCGATTGCGCCTTCGCCGACGGCTGCAGCCTCCGACAGGACTCGTTCGGCATCGAGCTGATGGCCCCAGCCGGGCACGTCGCTGACTCCCCAGGATGAGGGCGACAGGGCGATCCGAGGCCCGGGGCGTTTGCGTGAGAGACCCGGAAGCGAGCGTGCGATCACCGGGCAGAGATTACCTCTCTGTTCGGGTGGTAGGCTCTCGTCCGCCGATGCACGACACCAGTTCCCGACTCCAGCTGCGAACCGCGACTATGGACGACGCCAGGATCGTGGCCGACCTGGAAGCCGCCCGGAACCCCCAGGATCCACGCGACCCGACCATGCTCCGTTTCTGGTGGGCGACGCGAGCGCCAGACGAAGCTCACATGGTCAAGGTCGCCGAATCCGACAGCTCGGCCGTGGCCTTTATCGAAGCGAGCCACGAACCGTGGGCGGCCATGCCCAAGAGGTTCGGCTCGATCCGTTTGCTGCTGCACCCGAAGATCTGGTCGGAGCCCGGATTCGGTGAGCTGATCGACGTCGGTGAGTCCTGGCTCGGCGAAGAAGGCGCCGCGATCTCGGTCGCACATTCACGAGAGCGCTTAAAGGACGAGATTCGCATCCTCGAGAATCGTGGTTACCGAGAGGCACGTCGCTCGCGCGTCTCGGAGCTGGACCTCGTCGCCGGACGTGAGAAGCTTCTGGCGGGGGCAGAACGCACTCGCGAGCAGATGAAGAAACAGGACGTGCGGTTGATCACCCTCGACCAGGACGATGACCCCGAGCGTATGACCAAGCTCTACGAGCTGACTGTCGCGGCCGAGCGCGACATACCCACAACAGTGCCCTGGCGAACGATGCCATACGACGAATGGCACCGCTTCTGGTTCGAGAACCCTGGCGTCCGGGAAGACAGGTTCTGGATCGCCAGGGAAGGGGCCGCCATGGTCGGGCTGTCCGTGATCGGGTACTCGCCCGAGCGGGGCCTGCCCTGGACCTTCTTCACCGCTACGTCGCAAAGCGTTCGCGGACGCGGCATGGCGCGAGCGCTGAAGTACCAGACGCTGGCGCAGGCGATCGCGCTGGGCGCGAAGCGGGTGCGCACCAACAATGACGGTCAGAACGCACCAATTCTCCATCTCAATTCAGAGATGGGCTACGAGCTTGTCGACCCGGTGATCGAGCTACACCGCGAGCTCGGTTCTTGAACGAACCCTACGGCGTGAGGGTGCTCCCTGGTTTGTACAAGGAGTGGGCGTCGACCGGCATGGTAGGAAACATCGGCGCCCAGCTGGTCGAGGTCAAGTCAGGCAGCCTGGTCCTCGAAGCCGACATGACGGCGGAGGCTCACGGGTTCCCGACCGGCCGCGGCCTGATCGTTCACGGCGGCGCGATCGCAACCCTTGCGGACGAGGCGCTCGCATCGGTCGCGTTCACGCTTGCCGAAGAAGGGGAAACGACCACGACCGCAGATCTGAAAGTCGACTATTACCGGCCCTGCAAGCTCGGCTGGCTGATCGCGCGCGCGTCAGTCCGCCACCGCAGCCGGCGGCTCGCATTCTGCGAAGCGAGCGTCGAACAAGACGGTGAAGTCGTCGCCGAGGCTCGCGCCCTGATCGCATACGTCAAGGCATAGCTCGTAGAAGCGGGCCGCCTAAATTGGCGTGATCGGCGGTAGGAGAATCATCGTCCAGTGGATACCGCCATCGTCGGTGGTCTCCAGCAGCGGCCTTGAACCGGCCATCGCCCCGAACCAGGCGTGATTGGAGTCGGTGAATTGGAGCGATCCGGGCAGCGGCTCAGGCACGCCAGCACTCGATATCTGAGTCCATGTCCTGCCCCCGTCCAAGGTTGTCGATCGCGCGCCAGAGCCGATCCACCACCAGTTGAGCGCATCGACATAGCCGACGGCGCCGTTGGTCGAGGGTGGCAGGGCCGCATTCCAGGTCACGCCCCCGTCGATGGAGCTCAGCTGGAACTGGGGGGCGGCCTGTGAATCCACCCACATACCTTCGTTGACGTGCTCGATCGTGGAGTACCTGTAGGGAGTCACACCGGGGTAGACGTAGGTGACTGGGCGGCCTCCGTCGAAGGTGCCCACCCTGAGCGGGGGATAGCCGACCAATAATCCACCAGCAGGTGAACGGCCATGGGGTGGTGCGATGCCGATCACAGTGGTCAACACGCCCGCGCCCTTCGTCGGGTGAGCAGCCACGAAGAACTCTCCCGTCGAGATCGAGCCTCCCAGCGCAGCTGGCCAGCCGCCCGGGGGCTCCGGCAGGGCGACGCGGCGCCACGTGGTGCCGCCGTTCTGGGTCTTATATGCATATGGGCCGGCCGACTGGCTGTAGAGCCAGCCGTCGCTCGAATTGGCGAACACGACGCGGTATGCCCAGTCTCGCTGCAGCACCGGGCTCCCCAACCAGACCCACGTGCTGCCGCCATCCTGGGTGCGCAACAGCGCTTCCTGCGACAAGGCGCTCTCCGTGGAAACCTGCGCCAGCAGCCAGCCGTGCTCTGCGTCGACGAACTCGGCGGACCATACGTACCCACCGCCCTGACGAAGCTCGTGCCGGCTCCAGGTCCTGCCCCCATCACGCGTTTTGTACATGGCGGCTTGCGGTCCAAGCAGCACGAGGACTCCGTGAGCCGGGTCGAAGAACCGCACGTACTCGCCGATGACGCCCGCCGAGCCCTGGAGCTGTCGCGTCCAAGTCTTGCCCGCATCCGTCGTACGCAGGACGGCGAAATCGTGCGGTCCACCCTCTGCAACCACCCAGCCGGTCGTGGGCGTGACGAAGTCGACGGCCGCCAGCTGATAGGAGGCGGAAGGCTTGTCCTTCGGTGGTGCTCCAGGCCGCATGGCCGGGCCGAGCTCAAGGCTCGGGCGCAGGTAGGCGAAGCCGGCGACCGTGATGGTGAGGATCGATACCGCGATAAGGGTCAGGGCCTGCCGGACGTGGGACGTGCTCGAAACCGACTGGAGCTCCTCGTCAGATTCCATCGCCGCCAAACGCCAGCTTAGGCCGGCTGCGGTCCACCGGGGATAGATTGTGGGCGCACATGGTTCGAGCGGCCATCATCGATGACGCGCTGGCAATCGCGCGAGTTCACATCGCGAGCTGGCGCTCGACGTATCGCGGACTGCTCCCCGACGTTTATCTGGACTCCCTCACAGAGCCGGAGTATGCGGAGCGTTGGAGGCGACTCCTCCATGAAGGATCGAGCCGTGTCTACGTCGTCGAGGACGGGGGCCTGCTGGTCGGGTTCTCGTCAGGCGGCCCTGAGCGGGCCGGGGAGACCGGCTATACAGGTGAGCTCTACGCCATCTATGTCCTGGACGGCTTCCAACATCGTGGTCACGGACGGGACCTGGTCCGCGCGGTCGTTTTCGGCCTGCGAGAGATGGGCTTCGCGGACATGATCGTCTGGGTTCTGCGAGACAACCAGCCTGCACGGCTGTTCTACGAGCGGCTCGGGGGCGTCTACGTCCGTTCCCAGCCGATCACGATCGGTCCGGCGACCCTGGAGGAGGTGTCGTACGGCTGGCCGCGCCTCGAAGGCGTCCGCTACTAGAGAGTGGGACGTTCAACTTCTGGGGCAGAAACGCGGTTCCAATTCCGAGGAAGCAAACCAACGTGATGGCCAGGAAGGCCAGCGTGTGGCTCACAGTGAACAAAGCGCCGCCGGCAAGCGCACCCACGATCTGAATCCCAAACTGCACAGTCTGAAAGACACCCTGGGTGCGAGCCTGCTGTCCGGGTTCGGCCATCCGGCTCACCTCGGCACTGAGGCTTGGCATGCCGGAGACCGTGAAGATGCCTTCGACCAACCCGAGCCCAATCAGCCAGGCGACCGACGTCACGAACGGATAGATGGCGGCGAAGACCGCCGTGCCGAGCAGGGCGACGATGATGAGCCTGCGGGATCCGAACCGATCACCGAGCGCGCCCGCCTTGGTGCTCAGTAAAGTCGCGGGGACGGCAAAGGCCATGAAGGAGACTCCGACCGCGAACGTGGTCGCCCCACGGGACGTCAAGTAGAGAGACCAGATTGTGTCGAGAGTCCCGATCATGTACGCCGTTCCGGCGGCGAGCAGTAGAAACGGCATGAGCCTGCGGGCGATCATCATCGCCCCGGCGGGCGCGGCGATCGGCACCTCGACGCGGACGTTTGGCAGCGTTGCGATCGCCACGGTTGCGAGCCCGGACGCGATCGCGGAGACCGCGAACACTGCGTTGAGGTTGTAAAGGGCGACAAAACCTCCGATGGCCGGGCCCAGCAGAATGCCCGCCATGTTGGTGGACTGCATAGTCCCGAAGGCGCGACCCCGCTGGTCGGGAGGCGTGACCTCGGCGATCAGACCGTTCGCGGCCGGCCAGAAAGCGCCGGCGGCCGCGCCGTGCACGAAGCGAACGGCGACGAAGGCGGTCAGCGGCAGCGGGAGCAGATAGGCGAGGAAGAGCACCGCATAGGCAGCCATCGCCGCGACCATGACAGGCCGGGTCCCAAACCGATCGGCGGCCCAGCCGGCGGGGTAGCGTATGGCAGCGCTCGCGAGCAGTCCGGCCGCGAACACCGCGCCCACAAGCGCAGCAGAGCCGCCCCTTCGGCCGATGAAAATTGGGAGCAGCGGAAGGAAGAACCACAACCCAATCGACGTGAGCAGGGTGCCGATATACAGCGTCCACAGTGTTCGGCGATGCATGCGCATCGGGAATACTGGCAGAGCCGTGATCGCCGACCGTCTGAGTGCACTGGACTGGGACATCATTCCTGCCTCGCCGCACCCAGCCCACATGCACATGGCGCTGGACGAGGTGCTGCTCGGTCGCGTCATCGCCGGCGCGCGCCGTCCGACTGCCCGAGTCTGGGAGTGGATCGAACCAGCGCTGGTCATCGGCTCGCATCAATCGGTTGCGAACGAGGTGGACTTGGCGGCAGCCAGCAGGTTGGGGTTCACAATCACTCGACGGATGAGTGGCGGCGGCACCATGCTCTGCGAGCCGGCGCGCACGATCACCTATTCCCTCTACCTGCCCGTCAGCGCCGTCGAGGGGATGAGCTTTCGCCAGTCCTACGCCGCGCTGGACGCGTGGGCGGTGCGAGCGTTCAACGCGCTCGGAGTGCCCGCGAGCTACCGTGAGATCAACGACATCGTGTCCCCACGCGGAAAGATCGCCGGGGCGGCGCAGGCTCGGCGCAGAGGCTTCGTCCTGCACCATACGACGATCGCCCATGCGATGGACGTCGAGCTGCTTCCCCAGTTGATACGCCTGGGGCGTGGGCGGGTGTCAGAGCGCGGAGTGCGCAGCGCAAACAAGGCCGTCTCGCCTCTGTCGTGGTTCACGTCTCTGAGCTGCGGCGAGACGGCGCGTCACCTCGAGAGATTCTTCAGCGACGAGTTCAGGGCAGACACCACCGAGCTGTCCGCAGACGAGCTCAAGGCGGCCGGCGAATTGGTGGAGGGGAAGTACGCGACCTCCGCCTGGGTCAACCGGATCCCCTGAGCCGCTAGCCTCCCTCGCGCCAGGAGGCGACGAGCTCGGGGCACTGCTGCACGTGCTCGCGATAGTGGTCGCTCAGCCAGCCGATGATGTCCTCGGCACTGGTGGAATATGGGTCCTGGCCCGCACCGTAGACGACTGGGGCTTTGCGCGACCAGCTCTCGTCGGGCAGTCCCCTGGCGGCATCGAGAATCGACCTGTGCAAGGCGGCCATCTCGTCGAGCTCCCTGCGCCGGCCGTCCGCGGTCAATCCGACCTTGGCCCTCTGGTTGACCTGGTCGTTCTCTCCCGGCGGATCCAGGGGCGCTAGCGGTGCGAAGCCGCCTGCGATCAGACCGTCGAGGACGCGGCGGTAATGCACCAACACCCAGTTGACATGCACCTGCAGCCCACCCAACGCGTAGTCGTCTCCGGGTTTCAGGTACGCCAGAGCCTCGTCCGGGACCCCGGCGAGGGCCGACTCCCACTCCCTGTGCGCTGTGTCAAAGTCCCTCAGGGCTTCGTCCTTGATCACCGCGCTAACGTACAGCATCAGTTGGGCCCATCCTTAACGCCGCTCCGCGCGACGAAATGAACCGAACACAGCGGTGGACCCTCGTCGCCACTGTGCTGGCGTCAGCCACCGTGTTCCTCGATTCGACCATCGTCAATGTCGCCCTGCCGAGGATCGGACACGACCTCCCCCACTCACTGGTCGGCGTCCTGGAGGGACAGACATACGTCTACACGGGCTACCTGCTGTCGCTCAGCACGTTGCTCATCCTGGCCGGCGCTCTGACCGACGCCTATGGCAGGCGCCGCATGTTCATGCTGGGCCTCGCCGGCTTCGGCATCGTGTCCGCATTGTGCGGCCTTGCGCCGAACCTCGAGATCCTGGTCGTGCTGCGCGTGCTCCAGGGCGTGGCCGGTGCGTTCCTGGTTCCCGGCTCTTTGGCCTTGATCACGGCCGGGTTTAGCGGACCGCTGCGCGGCCGGGCGTTCGGCATCTGGTCCGGCGCATCGTCAGGCACCACGCTGCTCGGCCCGGCATTGGGCGGGGTCCTCGTCGACACCATCTCGTGGCGGGCCGCCTTTCTGATCAACATCCCGATCATCGCCGTCGCTCTGTACGCCACGTGGCGGCACGTGCCTGAGAGCCAGTCCGATGCTCCGCCCGCAGGCTTCGACTGGTTGGGCGCAGTCGTGGTCGGGCTCGCGGTCGGCGGCCTGGCTTTCGGGACGGTCTACGGACAGCAGCGGGAGTGGCGCGACCCTGTCGCCTACATCTTGCTCGCGGTCGGGGCGGTCGCCACAGTCGGCCTGCCTTTCCTGATGGCTCGCAGGCGCAACCCGTTGATCCCATTGAGCCTGTTCAAATCTCGAGCGTTCTCGACCATCAACATCTCGACGCTCCTGATTTATGGCGCGCTATACGCGCTCGGCTACAACTTCGCTCTCTTTGTTCAAGGCACCTTGAGTTACAGCGCGACAGCGGCAGGTCTTGTCGGCGTCCCCGGCACCCTGCTGCTGGCGGCCCTCTCACCGCGATTCGGAACCCTCGCTGGCCGCTACGGCCCGCGGCTCTTCTTGATCGTCGGACCGCTGGTCATGGCCGCTGGAGTCTTGCTGTACGCCAGGATCCCTCCCACCAGCGCGGCCTGGCAGCTGCGACCTGGTGCCCCCAGCACCTTCTTTCCCCCCACCGCATTCCTGGTGGACTTCCTGCCAGCCTCGATCCTGTTCGGGATCGGGCTGGGCATCCTGGTGGCGCCGCTGACCGCCGCCCTGATGGCCTCCGTCCCGGTCGCCAACGCCGGCCTGGCGTCATCCATCAACAACGCGATCTCGAGAATCGGCCCGCAGCTGGCCGGCGCCGTCATCTTCGTGGCAGTAACGGCTGTTTTCTACTCATCGCTCGCATCGCGGATTCCCGGCACAGACCCTAACTCGGCCTCGCTGAGAGCCGAGGTGAGCCCGCTCAACAGACCCGCGGTCTCGGCCCCCGCCAACGTGGCTGCCCAGGCCCGGTATGCATCAGGGGACGCGTTCCGCACTGCGATGCTGATCGCCGCCGGCCTGCTGGTGGCGGGCGCGGCCGTGAACGCGGTCGGCCTCCGTGGCCAACCGCGTTCTGCCGACTAGCTCGAGTAGTTGTGCTGCACGAGCCAGGCCGTGGCGACGGCGTCCGCGTCCTGGTGCTGGTTCGCGACCTTGTCGACCATTGAGATCAGGTCGGCGGTCGTCAGCTTTGCGTCGATGCTGTTCAAGACTTTCTTGACCTCGTCGGTGGCTACTGTCTGTCGCACGATCGGGACCACGTTGTCGGCGGCGGTCATGTGCTTGTCATCCTCCAGGACGACCAGGCCCAACGACTTCAGATCGGCGTCCGTGGTGAACACGAGGCCAATCTGGATGGTGCCGTTCTTGAATGCAGCGCGAGTGAGCGATCCGTCCGTGTCCAGGGTCTTGACCGATTTGAAGTGGATGCCGTAGACGGAGGCCAGGCCCGGAAGGCAGAACCGGTAAGTCGGACACTCGGGCCCTGCGCCAAACACGAGCTGGCCCGCGACTGCGGTCAGGTCAGACAGCTTGGTCAGGTGGTACTTGTCAGCGGTCGCCTGTGTCACCGCGAACGCGTTCGCGTCCTGGGCCGGCGCCGGAGTGAGGGCCACCAGCCCCAGGGGTTGCAGGTAGGTGTTGAGCTTCGCCGTGGTCGCGGTTGGGTCGCTTGTAGCCTCGCCTGCACTCTTGTTGAAGAACTCGAGCTCACTGGCGGCATATCCGGGATAGAGGTCGACCTGACCCGCCTTGATGGCTGTCGTGACAATCGGGCGGGTGCCGAGGAGGCGCTTGTAATTGATGGTGTACCCGTCGTGGGCAAGCGCCTGGCCGTCTATATCGGCCAGGATGCTGCTCTCGGGGAAGTTGAAGCCGGCAACCGTCACGGTGCCTTTAGAGGTGTTGGGGGTCGTGGTGCTCCCGCACGCAGCCGCCACCACGAGCGCTATCAGTGCGCCGACCAGGCGCCACGAGTTGCATTTCAGGTTCATGGGAGTCTCTCCTTGCAGCCGGCCGGTTTGCCGATCCAACCTCAGGTGCGGCTTGATTCTTCCATTTATGCGGTCTTGAATGTGGTAGCCCTCTGGATGACGGGTGCCTTCAGCAGCCGTATTCCCCGTGGCACAAGGACCCTCTCCAGGCCCGCGAAGGAGAGCTCGGTCGCCATGGCCAGCAGCGCTACGAGAAGGGCGCCTGCGAACAACTTGGTGAAGTTCTGCTGCGCGAGGCCGTCGATGATATACCGCCCGAACCCTCCGCCCGAGATCAGGGCCGCCAGGGTGGCGGTGGCCACCACCTGGACCGCGGATGTCCGCACTCCTGCCATCACAAGGGGTACCGCGAGGGGTAACTCGACCTTGACCAGCTGCGCGAGCTCGCGGTAGCCCATCCCGCGCGCCGCATCCTTGATGTCGGGATCGACCTCGCGCAGGGCCACGTAGCTGTTGGTGAGCATCGGCGGAATGGCCAGTGCGGTGAGCGAGAGCACGATCGGAAAGTCACCAAGGCCGAAGACCTGGAAGGCGATGACGAGGATTCCAAAGGACGGAAGCGCGCGGCCGACGTTCGAGATGTTGATCGCGAGGTTACCGAAGCGGCCGTAATGGCCTAGCGCAATCCCGATCGGGAGCGCGATGAGCGCGCCGATTGCGACTGATTCGGCTGAGAGCTGGACATGTTCCGCAAGGCGCTGCGGGATCCCGTCCGCGCCGCTCCGGTGAGAGGGATCGGTAAACCACTGCCACACGCTGCTCAGGAAACCCATGGCTACGTCGTGCGCGACCATGGGACGGCGAGTCGTTGCACTCCGGCGAGCGTCAGGTCGGCGACGAGAGCCAGGGCTATCGAGAGCACCGTTGCGACCACAAGCGGCGTGTGGAAGTTCTCGACAAAGCCTCGCAGGATGAGCTGTCCGAGACCGCCAAGGCCGATGAGGGCGGTGATGGTCACGAGGCCGATTGTTGTGACCGTCGCGATGCGTATGCCTGCGATGATGGCCGGCAGGGCCAGAGGAAGCTCGATGCGCAGCAGCCTGGCCAGCGGACGGTAGCCCATCCCGTTCGCGGCGTCGACCACGTCAGGCGGCACCCCTTCAAGGCCAACCATCACATTGCGGACAAGGATGAGCACCGTATAGCCGACAAGCCCGATCTCCGCTGTGACAACTGTCAGCCCTGTGTAGGGGATCAGAAGCGCGAACAGGGCAATCGACGGGATGGTGTAGAAGATTTCGGACACTGCGAAGACCGGGGCGCGGAGTGCACCCCAGCGGTGGGCCGCAACGCCAAGCGGAAGAGACAGCGCAAGGCCGCCAAGGACCGCGAACGCCGTAAGGGTTACGTGCTCCTGGAGGGCGGCCATGAAGAGCGGGACGTGGGTGGAAAGCCAGGTCCAGTTAACCCATGGGTCGACACTGAGGAATAAGCCCATCGCTATCGATTACGGTAAACGACGCCGTGATCCGGTTGGAGAACGTGAGCAAGGAGTTCGCCCGCGGGTCCAACGCCGTGCGGGAGCTGACCCTGGACATCCCAAGCGGCCAGACGTGCGTCCTCATCGGCCCGTCCGGCTGTGGCAAGACGACAACGCTGCGCATGATCAACCGGCTCATCGATCCCGACAGAGGGCGAATTCTGATCGATGGAGAAGACACGAGCGGAGAGGACCCCGCGAAGCTTCGGTTGAAGATGGGCTATGTCATCCAGCACACGGGGCTGTTCCCCCACATGACTGTGGGCGACAACGTCGGCACCGTGCCGCGGCTGTGGAACTGGGACCGCGCGCGGATCAAGGCGCGGGTGGACGAGCTCCTCGAGCTCGTCGGGCTCGAGCCGCTTGAATATCGCGGCCGTTATCCGCACCAGCTCTCGGGAGGCCAGCGACAGCGGGTCGGTTTCGCGCGCGCGCTTGGCGCGGATCCACCCATCCTCCTCATGGACGAGCCTTTCGGCGCCGTGGATCGCATCACCCGCGAACGGCTGCAGCAGGAGTTCATCCACATCCAGCGTTCGATGCGCAAGACCGTCGTCTTTGTGACGCACGACATCGACGAGGCGGTCATGGTCGGGGATCGAATCTGTCTCCTCCAGATGCAAGCGCAGATCGCCCAGTACGACACGCCGGAGGCGATCCTCACACGGCCGGCGAGCGACTACGTTGCAGAGTTCCTCGGTCGCGAACGCCTGGTGCGCAGGATGTCGGTCGTGCAGATCGACCCGCAGACGCTCGACCACCCTGCGTCAGGCCCCTCGGCGGGCGAGCCGCGTGTGCCAGTGTCG
This sequence comes from Candidatus Dormiibacterota bacterium, assembly GCA_030946685.1. Taxonomy (GTDB): domain Bacteria; phylum Chloroflexota; class Dormibacteria; order Dormibacterales; family Dormibacteraceae; genus Palsa-872. The sequence continues at coordinate 11,500 of JALYYG010000118.1, forward strand.
AGTACCTTGAGCGAGGCCTTCGCCGCTGCCCTGACCAGCCCGACCGAGCATGCCGCTGTCTTCGATGGAGAGCGTTACGTCGGCACGTTCACCGCCACATCGTTGTTGGAATCGCTGCGCCGCGCGAGCGGCGCTGGAGGTGAGAAGGTTGCCACAGGAGTTTGACGTCGTATGCCTGGGCGGCGGGGTTGCGGGCGAGGCGATCGCGGGTGGTCTCGAGGGCAGCGGACTCACGTTGGCAGTCATCGAACGCGAGCTGGTCGGAGGGGAGTGTCCATACTGGGGTTGCATCCCGTCCAAGACGCTCCTCCGTTCGGGGGAAACCTTGGCGGAGTCCGAACGCGCACGCGATCTGGCCGCCTCACGCGTGGAGTGGGAGGTTGACTTCCCGAAGATCTCGAAGCGGACCCTCTGGATGGCCCGCGACCTCGACGACACCCGTCCCGCCGCAGCGCTGGAAGCCACCGGCGCAACGCTGGTGCGAGGCCAGGGCAAGCTCGTGGATCAGCGCACAGTCGAAGTCGGCGCCGAGCGGTATGTCGCTCGACTGTCCGTGGTGATAGCAAACGGGAGCACGGCGGCGATACCTCCGATTCCCGGTCTCGACAGCGTCGATTACTGGACCAACCGGCAGGCGGCGATCCCGCGTGACCTGCCGATATCGCTGGCCGTTCTGGGAGGCGGTCCCATCGGAGTCGAGCTGGGTCAGGCGTTCGCCCGCTTCGGTTGCAAGGTGACCGTCATCGAGGCGGGACCGAGATTTCTCGGATTGGAGGAGCCGGAGGCGGGCGCCGCCCTGAAGCCACACCTGGAGGCTGATGGTATCGGGCTTCATGTCGGCGACCCTTGCGTGGCGGTTGAGAAAGGCGACGGCGGTGTCGTCCTGAAGATGAAGTCCGGCGCGCGGGTGTCAGCCGAACGGCTGCTGGTGGCAACCGGTCGTCGCGCCAACTTCGAGGCCTGGGAAGCCGCCGGCTTGCCCAGGACAGAACGCGGCTGGCTGAAGGTGGACCCAGCGACCCTCGAGTCGGCTCCGGGCGTCTACGGAGCGGGCGACGTGACTGGAATCGGCGGCTTCACTCATCTCGCCTACTACCACGGCCAGGTGGTTGCGCGTCGGTTACGGGGCGAGGACGCGCGCGCCGATCACACGGCGGTGCCGCGGGTCACGTTCACCGATCCGGAGGTGGCGTCGGTCGGGCTCTCGGAGGCGGGGGCTCGCGAGAAGGGCATCGAGGTGGTGATGGCATCCACCGACCCGGCCGAGACTGCGCGGGGCTACATCCACGACTTTCACGGCGGGATGATGAAGCTGGTCGGCGACCGCCGGCGCGGTGTCTTGGTCGGCGCCACCCTGGTGAGCCCACGGGCGGGCGAGATCCTGGGTGAGCTGGTTCTTGCGGTCAAGCTTGGCACCCCGCTCCGGCAGCTGGCCGATGTCATCCACCCCTTTCCGGCCTTCAACCGCGTATTGGGAGCTGCCCTGGGAGATCTGGCCGGCAAGCTGGCTTAGATCGATCGGGGATGTTGGGGACCCCTGTGCGTTTTTCCAGATCAAGGGGGTTACAAGGAATGATCCTTACCATCAACGGCTCACCGATCACCATCGACTTCGACACGATCCTGATCTGGGTCCTTGTGGGCCTTGTGGCCGGCTTCCTGGCCAGCCATCTGGCGCTCGGTCGTGGCCTCGGTCTGTTCGGCGACACAATCGTGGGCATCCTTGGGGCGATAATCGGAGGATTTCTAGCCGCCGTCCTTCATGTCAGCATCGCCGTGGTCGGCCATCCGATCATCAGCACGATGATCATCGCGTTCATCGGGGCGGCACTCCTGCTGCTGGTCGTTCGCATGTTCGGCGGCGGAGCCCGGCGCCGGGCCTTCTGACTTAGCGCGCTTCTTCGAGCTTCCTGACGAGGCGCTTGGGGGCCGTCCGCCTCCAAGCGCTTGTGATCAGTCGCTCGGCGAGCTGAGGCGATACGCCCGGCAGCTGCACCCGCACCCAGCCGAACCGGCCGGTGTACGCCGCCACGGAGAAGGTGCCGGGATCCATGGCCACCAGGCCCGACTGGTCGTCGAGTGACGCCTTGATCGAGGCGGTGTCGCCTTCGGGCGATGAGATCGCGAAGATCTTGTCCCTGACTCTGAAGGTCGCCTCGCCCCACGTCTCTCGCTCCTCCACCTCCGGCAGCGACAAACACAAGTGCCGGAGCTGCTTGAAGGTCACGGCGCCAAGGGTATGACCTCAAAGGTCAGGCGGGCGCGGAGACGGCCGAGAGCAGCCATCACAGGCGCTCCGAGGGCCAGGACCATGAGCACATTGCCGCAAGCGCGGAACGTGTCATACGCCAGGGACGTGAGCACGTAGAAACGCCCGAAGTGCACCAGTGACGTCACCGGGTCCATCCCCGGAAGCCAGCCCAGCGATGGGTTGCCGCGATAGACCGGGACCCAATCGGTGATGTCCAGCTGAGCCCCGACCACGTATCCCATCACCGCGCCCACGCCGGCGAGCATCAGCACGTCACGCCAGCCCGGCACCCCCGACCTCATGCGCCAGTGGCCCGCCAGCCCAGCCGCCACCCCGACCCAGCCGACTGCAAACACCTGATAAGGGACCCAAGGGCCCACACCGCCACCGGCCAGCGCCGACACAAGCATCGACAGCGCTCCGGCCAGGAACCCGAACGACGTACCGAAGACAAAGCCGGCGCAGAGCACCAAGAAGAAGATCGGGCTGAATCCCCCGATGCCCTCGATAACGGCAAGTCGCAATGCAGTGTCGATGGCGGCGATCGCAGCCAGCAGCGCCACCGCACGCGAGTCCAGCTGGCGCGTCCCGGCCTCGACGAGAAACAAGCCACCGACGCACGCGAGCGTGAGCGTCCACGCGGGAGTGTTCGCCGGCAGGCCGCTTCCGAGGAATGGCCAGAAGAACAGGAGCACCCCCACCAGCGAGACCACGCCTACGGGCAGCGCCTTGCTCACGCTCGTACGGCCTCCATTGCCGTCTCGAGAGCTTTGCCGCCGCCCACACTGACGACACGATCCGCAAGGGCTTTCCTCAGGTCGGCATCGTGGGTCGCCAGGACGATCGCCGCCCCGCGATCGCGCAGCCGAGCCACGAGTCCCACCAGCGCGTCACGTGCAGCCACGTCCATGCCGCGGGTGGGTTCGTCGAGGAGCACCAGGCGAGGCGTCCCACCCAGGACCGCGGCCAAAGCCGTCCGCTGGCGCTCTCCGCACGACAGGTCTCGCGGATAGCGGTCCGCCACCGAGAGCAGGCCGAGCTCCTCAAGGACCGCCTCCGGCCGCTCGCTCTCCCCGGCGCGATCGAGCGTCAACCTCACCTCATCACGCACCGTCGGCCGATGAAGCAGGGCCGTGGGGTTCTGCGGCAGATAGGCGATGCGGCCCGGGCGGCGCTCGACAGTTCCAGCCAGAGGTGCCAGGCCGCCCGCGATCAAGCGAAGCAGGGTCGTCTTCCCGCCTCCGTTGGGGCCGATCAGGGCGACGACCTCGCCGGAGCGACCCGCCAGGTCGATGGTATCGAGGACGATTCGGCCGTCGAATCCGGCGCTGACGCGCTGGAGGGACCATGCCTCGTAGCCGGCGGGTGCCTGGGGCAACGGCCGCGGGGGGGCGGGTTGGTTGCGCCACGTTCCGGGGTCGGCCGCGTTGACAGTTCCGCCCGCGACAAGGACCAATCCTCGTGCCATCTGCAACAGGCGGTCGAGCCGATGCTCGGAGACGATCGCATGCCTGCCCTGGCCGACCATGCTCATCACAGCGGCCAGCACCATCGTCGCGCCGTCCGGATCCAGCTGCGAGGTCGGCTCGTCGAGAAGAACGAGGCTCGGACGCATCGCCAGGGCCGAGGCCAGCGCGACGCGCTGCCGCTCGCCGCCGCTCAGCGTCCGGACCGTGCGCCCCAAGAGGTGGGCCACGCCTGCGGCGTGGACAGCTTCGTCGACCCGTGCTGCCATTTCGTGCGATGGAAGCCCGATGTTCTCCAGGCCGAAAGCGACTTCGCGATCGACGACGTTGTAGACCGTCTGAAGCTCCGGATCCTGGAAGACGAAGCCGACGTTCCGCGCAAGGTGTCGAGTGGGAGTGGTGACGACGTCGAGCCCGTCGACCCACGCGCTGCCTGCGATTCGGCCTCCGTGGAAGTGTGGAACCAGGCCGTTGAAGACTCGCAGCAGAGTCGATTTGCCGCCACCGGAGGGACCGGCGACCAGCGTCAAACCCTCCTCGACCTCCAGGCATACGTCGCGCAACGCGGGCTCCGCCGCGCCCGGGTACGTGTAGGTCAGGTGGCTTAGTTGCGCGACCGCCACACAAGCACCGGAGCGAACAGGAGCATGCAAGCCGCGAGCGGCAGGGGGTCGATGGAAGGCAGGGTCAGGGTCGGGTACGCGTACCACTGGGTCGCCCACCCGGCGACTTGCGAGATGACGAAAGTGGCGAGCGCTGCCGCCGACGCACCAACCAACAGCCAGTCGGAACGCTGCAGGCGTCCTGGTTTCACCGCGGTGCGCGGGCCTGAGCCAAAGCCGCGGGCCTCCATCGACTCGGCCAGCTGTATCGAGCCTTCGACGCTGGTGAGCACGACAGGCACGATGATCTCTGACCACGATCGCGGGCCGCGGGGTCGCCACCCGCGCAAGCGCTGCGCCTCGGTGACCTGTACGAACGATGCCGCCACCGCCGGAACCAGATTGAGTGATGCCGCGATGGCCGCGCCGGTTCGCGAAAGCGGTGATGGAAGGGCATCCATGACCTCGTGCGAGGCCAGTAGCAGCGAGAAGGGGGCGGCGGCAAGGATGGCCGCGCCGACGGTCAGTCCGCCGGTCGAGCCGAAAGCGAGCGCCTCGAGCGTATACGGACCACCGAGGGCGGGGATCTGGTCCGGGAGCTTGAACAGGACAGTGGTTCCGAGATGAGCCGAGACGAAGTTGAGGAGCACGGCGAAGCTTGAGATCAATAGGACGCCGGCGAGCAGCCCCCGAACTCGACGGAGCCCGACCCCGGCGGCGAGCGCGGTGAGCGCCGCCGCCAGCACTGTGGCTTTGTAGACCGGGTTGGTCGTCGAGAGGACGATGAAGATACAGGTGGCGGACCAGGCCGCCACTGCGCGTGCGTTCATTCCTGGCTAGGGTTTGGCCAGAGGAGGTGGCGCGGGATTCGCATCCGTTGACTGGACGTAGTGCCAGCCGAGCGCCTCCTTGTCGTGGAGACTGGCTTTGTTATAAGCGCCCGAAGCGAGCGCCCAGGCGCCGGCTGTCTCTACGAACAAGGCCCAGGAGGGCTGGTTCGGCGGAAAGCACACTGTGTACTGCGCTGGTTCGTTGTCGATCTGACAGACTCCTTTCCCGAAGCTGTAGGTCTGCGCCTGGTATTCGATGCCTGATTGGTCCATGAGCGCCTGGCCATCGATGGTCTGGCCGGCGAAACCAACGCACCTCTGGACCGATGAACCCGATAGGTGCTCAACCACGACATATGCGTGGTGTGGAGCGCCTGCGTTGACGCAGGAGCTCTTGGGGCTCGCTTGGCTCGCCGGAGACGAGCCGCCGCAGGCGGCGATGACGAGGGCCAGTGTCGCGCCGGCCCGTATGAGGTGGTTGCGCACGGTTCCGTTCCTCCAGGCGGTCAGCCTTTCCCGAACGCGCTGCTGAAAGCCGACCGCCAGGAGCTTCCGTGCCGTTGCGCGCGGACGGGTCGCCGTTGTGGGCGTTCAGGTCTCCTGGCTTGCGGATCGCCGCCCCCGCCCGCCTTCCCGAGGCGTTCACCTCAGTGGCGTTTGTCGGACGGAGGCTCCCCGCTCACAGTTGCGCGACAGCTCCGGTTTCGCACCGGATTCCCTTGGTGCCCTGCCGGAATCTTATCTGTTTGGCGGTGCTCCGCCGGCAGCGGCGAGTCGCAGGTAAGTCGCATGCCTCGTGACCGGCATGGCAAAGTCGAAGCGGTCAGCCGCAAGCGAAAGATCCAGATCGCTTGGCGGGAAGCCGGGCCAGTCTCCGCTGACCGCTCGCCTGTAGCGCTCGCTGTCGCGCAACGGCTGGAGGAGGCGCTCGAGGTCCGGGCGTTTGCCGCGCAGCCGGCCCTCCATGTAGTGCGCGCATGCGTGATCCTCGGGGTGATCGGCGGAGGCGATCAGGGTCAGCACCCGCGGGCTTCGTGATAAACAAGCTTCCACTGTCGCCTGAGCCACAACGAGGCTTGCGGCGTACATCACTTCGGCGGACTCGACCGCGGCCATTACCGTCGTGCCTGCGCTCGAGCGCTGGATTAGAACTCGATCCTTGAGCTCGGCGGCGATGACCTGCGTGGGGGAGTTGCTGATCGGAATGCCCGGCACCGGGAGCGCCTCCTCCTCAACACAGAGAACCGAACCGGGTATCTTGGCGTGGAGAGCGCGCGCCTCCGCGACTGTCGCTACCAGCAGGCACTCCAGCGCTCCCCCGGCGAGAGCGTATGCGCTGACAGTGAAGGATCGGAGCACATCGATCACCACGACCATGCCCCGCGCGTGCCTGGCGCCGTCGATGCCGGTGAGGCGGATGATCTCCACGGTTCCCGATGGTGAGGCCTACCGGGCCTGGGCGGGCATGATATTCGGCAAGAGTGTCAACGCAGAGCCCGGAAGGACAGCGGCGCCCCTTCGGCTTCGAGCAGATCGCCGACTGCGGATCGATGCGGGTCGTCGGCTTGCGATTGGAGCCGGGTCAGAATGTTCCGGACCACCGCAACGCAATCCCCGTGGCGCTGATTGTCACTGTCGGCCATTTGCATTTCGACGATGGGACGAACCATGGCGAGGTCGGCGCGGGCGAGATGCTGCTCATCAATCCTGGCGAGCGCCACACGTATCGAGCTGAGGTCGAGACGTCGGCGTACCTGGTCTTCGCGGGATTGCCGGGCGTTCGAAGCCGGACGTGGAGCCTGCGGCGGAAGCGCTGAGCTTCGCCTGACTGGAGCGCCGCTTAGGGCGCGTTCCAGACCGCGAGGACGCGACCATGTTCGTCGTGCCGCAGGATGCTGAGGGTGGCGACGTCTAGGTAAAGCGCTACTGCCGCCTTGATGTCCAGGTCCATCCAGGCGACGGCAACGGCACGGAGGAAGTGGCCGTGCGAGAACGCAAGAACCCGGCCGTTGACGGCCGCTGCGAGGTCGATGAACTCCGCGGCCCGCGTATAGATCTGCGCGGGTGTTTCGCCGCTTGGGCTTCCGTCCTTGAAGAGCTCCCAGCCTGGTCGCGATTCGTGGATCGCTTTCGTGGTTATGCCCTCATATTCGCCGTACTCGACCTCGCGAAGCAGCGGCGTCAGCTGAGGGTTGGGGAAGCCTGCGATCGCGGCGGTGAGGCTGGCGCGCTTAAGCGGGCTTGAGTACACCGCGTCGAAGTGAATTGCCTTGAGGCGATCGCGCAGAGTCATTGCCTGCTCTTCGCCATGAGCTGTCAGCGGAAGGTCTGTGCTGCCTGTATGGCGGCCGTTGAGGCTCCATTCGGTCTCGCCGTGGCGGGCGAGGTAGATTTCGAGAGCGATCAGTAAGGCCCATCCTGAACGCGGCCTTGCGGGCTCAGGCCGGCTTGCCCATCATCTCGGGCCTGCCCGAGCGCAGGGAACGACTGGCGCTTTCGATCACAGCACCAGCACGAACCCGCTGGCCTGGACGGATGCACACCAGCCCGACTGTGGCGTGGCCTCCCTGCAGCTTCAGGGCCTCATTGACCGCTGACAGGACCCGGTTGGCGGCGTGGGCGGTCCCGGCCACGTCGGTGTCAGGAAGGATGGCGAGGAGTTGTGGCGGGGTCCGGCCCAAGACTCCAGGCGTGTCAACGTCGCGCACCGTACCGGCGAGGGCTGCGGCCATCGTCTTGAGTGCTTCTTCAGGCGGGCCGGCGCCGTCGGCCTCGATAAGCAGGACGCCCAGGTTTCGCTGGTAGCGATGTGCGCGCGCCAGCTCGTCTTCGAGGACAGGCCGCACGAAACGATCGTTAAAAAGTCCTGTCGACCGATCGACGATGTGGAGGGGCTCAGCCTGGGGGTCATCAGCCCGGACTCCGCACGATGGGCAGAAGACCGCGCCCTGGGGCAAGGAGGACCCGCAAGCCAGGCATATCTGAGCTTCAGGCCGGCGGCGTAGGAAGTCGCCAATCGGCATTGCGCTAAAGCCTATCAGCCGGGTACGGGGAGCTAGGGTAAGGCGGCCGGGGCATCAGTCCGTTGCCTTAACAGGCTGGGTTGGCGGCTCTGACAACATCCGGTAACCTGCCGATCGCATGGTGCGATGGGCCGGGGGAGGGAGCCTGCACCGGGAGGAGGGAGGGCCCGCGCCAGGTGCGCCTGGTCGCAGGTCAGCCGACGGCGGCCGCGACGGTTGTCAGCCAGCTCTCAGCCCAGTCCGCAACTGCGGCGAGCACGGGCTGGAGGGCCCGGCCACGCGCAGTGAGCCTGTAGCTAACACGGACCGGCGGCCCCGGATCCACAAGACGTTCGACAAGCCCCTCGGTCTCCAGCTCGCGCAGTCGCTCGGTGAGGACGCGGTCACTGATGCCGGGGATGCCGGCAAGAAGCTGATTGAAACGAGCAGGCGCTGGAATCAATGCCTTAACGACCGCCCCGGTCCAGCGCTTACCTATCAGCTCGATGGCGCGCTGAAAGGACGCGCTGTAGTCGAGGCCCCCACCGACCATGGGGAGTGATTCTATGCGCTATCGGTGGTCTCGGAAACCACTCGGTCTTTTTTATTTCTTCGATTACCTGGAATGCACACCTAACCGTCTCTACCCGAAGGAGCCGGCATTGAGGCGGGACCGCTCGGCAGAGCCCGCTCGAAGGCTGCATCGAGGCGCGACGTGGCTGCTCGGCGCCGCTGCAAGTCTCGAGAAATCGCAGACCAGGTCGGCTATCCAGGCGACTGTCTGCCCGCTTTTTCATTGGGCCAGCTCACGACTCACAGCGTTTGCGACCGGGGTCACCGACTCCCGTGCCTATGCATCATCGTTGCGACGATGATGCTGCAAATCGCTCATCGATCGCGTGATGCTTGCAAGCCATCGCGATGCGGACAGGCCAGAAACGCGCGACCTGCACCGGTTCGCACGTCGTCAACACGACGGCTGCGCAGTAGACTCCAGCCGTGAGCCTGGCGGTCGATCTCATGCACCTCGTGGTGATTGCGACCGGCCTCGGCATCGGGGCATGGGCGCTGGTCGCCCTGCGCCGCCGGCTCCCTCGCGGCCGGTTTCTCGTATTCGCAGCCGCTTCGGCCGGGGCACTTTTCGGATGTGCGGCACTCGCGGGCGAAGTCGGCCTCGTGCCGCCGTGGGCGTGGTTCGGGGGAGTGATGGGTGCCATGATCGGTATGGCGGCCATCGCGGTCCGGTCGAGCCAACCGACATCTCGAACGGCATAGCCGTTCCGTTCCAGAGGTCGGAATGGAAGTAGCTGACCGGGTCGTCGTGGTGACGGGCGGAGCTCGTGGCATCGGACGGGCCCTCGCCCGAAGGTTTGCCTCCGCGGGCGCGGAGACCATTGTGGTAGCCGACGTCGACCCGGACGGTGCCTGGGCGGTGGCACGTGAAATCGGAGGCATGGCCATCCGCTGCGACGTATCAAGCGAGACAGAGGTGGCTCAGCTGATCGACAAGGTCCACATCGCAAAGGGACGAATCGACATCTTCTGTTCGAACGCCGGGATAGGTGTCGGCGGCGGACCTGAGACCGCCAACACTGAGTGGCAGCGCATCTGGGACGTGAACGTTATGGCCCACGTCTACGTGGCGCGGCACGCCCTGCCGGGGATGCTCGCTCGCAAGGACGGCTACATCCTTGGCACCGTGTCGGCCGCAGGCCTTCTCAACCACGTGTTCGCGGCCCCCTACGGGGTGACCAAAGCGGCGGCACTGTCCTTCTTCGAATGGCTCTCGATCGCGCACGCGGACGAGGGCATCCGAGTCTCCTGCCTGTGCCCTCAGGGCGTGAAGACCGACATGCTGGCCGCGGAGCGAAGGCAGGGCCTCGATTTCTTGACCGCGACCGCTCTCGAGCCTGAGCAGGTTGCAGAGATCACGCTCCAGGGTATCCGTGACGAGAAGTTCCTCATCCTCCCGCATCCCGAGGTCGCGGAATATTTCAGCCGTAAAGCGGGCGACTACGACCGGTGGCTCAAGGGGATGCGACGCCTGCGTGCCAATATCGTCGCTGCCTCAAAGTAAGGTGCGCTGGCTGGCTCTGGCAACAGGCGCCGCTTTGGTGACCATCGCTTTCCTGGCCGGTAGCCGTGTCGCGGACACCCGGGAAGGCTTGGTCTTCGAAGTGATCGCACTCCTGGCAGGGCTCGCCGGCGTCAGCCTGGTCCTTTACGGCTGGGTCGCGGCCGCCGCCCGAGCCCATGCCGGAAGTCCGAAATCGCCGGTCGCCTTAACGCCGCGGGTGCACATCCGCTCAGCAAACGAGCTTCTGATCGGCGTGGGCGGCCTGGTGGTCGCGGTTGTCCTGGTCACCGGCATCGGTCTCAGCGCAGGCTGGTTGTGGGCCCTGATGGGGTTGATATTGCTGCTCCCGATGGTCATCGGCTGCGCATACCTGTGCTTGCGTTTTCTCCTCGCGCCACAGCGCGAGTGGAAGATCGACCTTCGAAGATTGACTAACCGGTAACTGGCCTAGGACCTCGTCTCGAGGTTTCGGACCAACAGGGCGATCCCGAGCGCGACCAAGGCAACGGGCCAGATGACCGACCAGTCCACGAGGTGGGTGTTCACGGCCAGGAATGCGATGCCGATCGCGATGAAGATCGCGCCCAGGACGAATGAGGGGTTGCGCGTGGTCGTGTGAGGCGCCGATGGAATTGCGGGCGAAGCCTCGCCCGAAGGAGATGCTTCGTGGATTGCCCCCGTCGGAGTTGGACCGGCACCCGGCGCGGCCGATGACGTCGTTGGCCTAAGGCCGCGGAATTGAGCCTGCAGATCGGCCCACGCGCGTTTCGTGTCGTATTTCATCGATTCAAATACGGTTTGGCCGGCTGGCCGGTGCCCGGTTCGCTCAGGCATGAGAAACCACAGCACTACGTAGAGGATGAATCCGACGCCCTGCACAAAGGAGAGCAAGACAAAGGCCACTCGCACCCAGAGGACGTCGACATGAAAGCCTTCAGCCAACCCCGAGCAGACACCGCCGATGATTCGGTCAGTGCCGCGGTGAAAGCTCTGGTTGCCAGGTGGCTGCATCCTCCCTCCAAATTACTACCAGAATGCGGTGTTCAGCGCTTGGCAGTCTCTCCGGCTACCCTGTCTGTGCCAGGATCTCGCCGACCAGGTAGAGCGAGCCGCAGACCAATACATTGCCGTCAGAGCCGGCAAGCTCCTTGGCCCGTTCGAGAGCGGCTCGCGCCGGTTTCACCGCTTCTCCGCCGGGGCCGTAGGTGGCCGCAAGCAGGTCTGCAGGGATCGCGTGTCCCGTAGCGCTGCTTGGCTCTGTGAAGACAGCCGCTTCCGGATCCAGCGTGCGCAGAGCCGCCAGCAGGTCGACCGGGTCGCGTTCGCTGAGCATCGCGAACACGGTGACCAAGCGCTCGTCCCCGATGAGCCGGCGCAACGCTGCTCCCGACTTGGTCATGGCCGCAGGGTTGTGTCCGCCGTCCAGGATGATGCGCGGTCGACTCGCGATCAGATGCAGTCTTCCAGGCCAGATCGTGGAGGCCAAACCGCGGCGGACGGAGTCGCCTGCGGCGCCGCCGAGGACTTCAGAAGCGGCGACGGCCAGCGCGGCGTTGGCCGGTTGGTAATCGCCAACGAGGGGGAAGCTGAGGTCCACGTGCTCGAAGCCAGGGCCGGTCACTGTGAGGATGTGCCCATCCCATCCTTTGGACGTCGATTCGAGCCCGATCTCTCGGCCCAGACGCCAGATCGTTGAACCTGCTTTCTTGGCCTGGCCCTCGACGATCTCGAGGGCTACTCCCTCGCAGCCTGTGATGACGTGGTTGCCCGGCTTGATGATCGCTGCTTTCTCGTGAGCGATCTGCTCAATCGTGTTACCCAGATACTTCTGGTGGTCGTAGTCGACGTTTGTGATCACAGCCACCCCTAAGTCGAGGGCATTGGTGGCATCGAGCCGGCCGCCTAGGCCGACCTCACAGACGAGCCGATCGATGAGTGGCGCAAGGTAGGCGAGCGCCATGGCGGTCAACATCTCGAATTCGGTCGCCTGGCCCATCTCGACTGTGATGGCATCGAGTGCCGGCATCAACTCTTCAAGGGTCCGTACGAAGTCCCGCTTGCTGATTGGAACACCGTTGAGTTGAATTCGCTCCGTATAGGAGACGAGGTGCGGCTTGGGCATGAAACCGACATTTTGGCCCGATGCCTGCAGGATCGAAGCCAGGCAGACAGCCGTCGAGCCCTTACCGTTAGTACCGGCGACCAGGGCGCCTTTGAGGCCTCGCTCCGGATTGCCGAGCTGATCGAGGATCGCGCGCGTCCGCTCGGTCCCAAGCTTCATGCCGAAACGGCCGAGCCTGGAAATGTAGGCGAGGGACTCCTCGTATGTCACGGAGTCATTGTCGTGCCCTCCACCGAGGGGGACGATCGCAGTCAGCACGCCCGCACCGGGGGCCCTCCCCACCTCCCGCTCGGCTCTCCCTCCCCCAGAGCCCAGCACACCTGGGCTTGACTTAAACACTCGGCTGTCGGGGGTGCAACCCAGCCTGTTAAGACAGAACCGGCCACCTTGCAGGCCGTTGGCGCCGCTCGTCAGGGGCGCCGGCGGACCTCAGCTTCGAACGTGTTCTTGATCAGCATGGCTCGCGTCATCGGGCCGACCCCGCCCGGGTTGGGAGTGAGCCATCCGGCCACCTCGGCCACGCCAGGTCCTACGTCGCCAACCTGTTTGCCGCCCACCCAATTCGTGCCGACGTCGATCACGGCCGCGCCTGGTTTCACCATTTCCTCTGTGATGAGGTTTGCCTTGCCGGCGGCCGCAACCAGAATGTCCGCGCTCCTCGAATGAGTCGCCAGGTCCCTGGTTCGCGTGTGGCAAAGAGTCACAGTCGCGTTCCGCCTCAGGAGTAAAAGCGCTGTCGGCTTTCCCACCAGGTTGCTCCTGCCGACCACCACAGCGTTCGCGCCCTCGATCGGGATTCCCGCTCGCTCCAGCAGCACGACGATTCCGGCGGGCGTGCACGGCTCGATTCCTCCTGTCAACCCCAGGGCAACCAGGCCCGCATTGAAAGGATGGGAGCCGTCCACGTCTTTCATAGGATCGAGGGCTGAGATCACGCGCGTCATATCTATGTGCCGCGGAGGCGGCTGCTGGACCAGGATGCCGCTTACCGCCTCGTCCTGATTCAACCTTTCGATCAGTTCCAACACTTGCGCGGTGGTCGTCGTGCTGGGAAGGCGATGGTCGTCGGAATCGATGCCGACCTGCTTTGCGTTCTTCTGCTTCATGCGCACGTATTGCGCCGACGCAGGATCGTCCCCGACGACGACGGTCGCCAGCTTGGGCCGCGAGCCGCCCCGCGCCAAGCGCGCCGCCAGGCGATCGGCGATCTCGTCATAGATCTGCCGCGCAGCCTCTTTGCCGTCGAGGACTCGAGCCGTCATACAGCTAATTTTGTCAATGCGCGGTGCCCGGCGCGCCGTCAGACCAGTCCGAGCTCTCTTCTGGCGGTCTCGGCCACCAACCTCACGACTTCCCGCACGTCTTGGCCCGACTCCCGGGCGATACGACGGCAGTCCTCATACTCGGGAGCGACATCAATTGGTTTGCCGCCGAGCTCCTTGACCTTGACACGAGCTGTACCCAGAGGCGTCCGGACCTCAACGATCCTCCTCTGCGCCAGGACGCGTTGCACTGTCGTCAGCCGCACGCCGAGCGTCGTGCTGTGGCGCAGAAGGTGATCAGTCAGACGCGCGACCAGGTCGGGCGCTGACATCACAGTCAGGACGTGACCTGAGCGACCCTTCTTCATCAAAGCCGCCGTAACACTCACATCGAGCGCTCCCGCCTCCATCAAGTCTTCGCAGAGGGCCGCGAGCATGGTTGGCGCCATGTCGTCGAGGTTGGTCTCGATGACGGTAACCCCGGTCGCGCTGCGAACTTCATCGCCAATCCAGACCGCCAGGGCGTTGCCGGGAGTCTCACGAGCCCCCATGCCGTATCCCACCGACTTGAGTGACATCGCCGGGCGCTCGAACTTCGCGACAGCCGCAAGGATTGCGGCCCCTGTCGGCGTCACGAGCTCCCGATCGCCCTCGGCATGTTCGAAGATCGCGCCGGTGCCTTCGAGGACCCGGACGCTGGCGGGCGCCGGCAGAGGCATCCCTTCACTCCAACCACGGGGTGCGGGGAGGGGTGACGCATATACCTGGGCAACGTCCAGGTCGTGGAGAAGCCAGAACGCGCCGACGAGGTCAACGAGTGTGTCTGCGCCACCAAGTTCGTGCAGGTGAAGCTGCTCTTCGGGGACGTCATGGATTCGCGCCTCGGCTTGTGCCAGCCTGCTGATGGCATCAAGCGCCGGCCGCTTGACGCCGGCTGGCAGGTCCGCGCCCTCAACGACGCCGCGCAGGATCGGAACAGTGCGCTCAGTGCGGTCACGCACGTCGACCAGCACTCGGGTTCCTCCCACATGGCCTCGCGTTTCGCGCCTCACCTCGATCTTGACCTCATCGCCAAGCCGCATCGCCTCGACAGCGGCATCGACAAGAGCGCGGTCGGCGCCCGAATCGATCAGGGCCCCCAGAGTCATGTCGCCCGAGATGCCTGCAAAACAGTCGAAGTAGGCGACGGTCACACGCGTTTCCTTCTGATCTGGACAGCCGCCGCTTCGATCGGTCTCATGCTCGCCGGCCGCTTGGAGATGCGGACCGATACCGAAATCACCCTGTCGAGGTCCAGCACGCGCTCGGCGATCCTGTCCGCGATGGTTTCGATGAGCTGGACCGATTCGCCTTCAACGATCTCCTTCGCGATGGCGTACACACGGCGGTAGTCGACCGTGTCTTCGACCCGGTCGCTGCGCCCTGGCTGGACCAGGTCGGCTTCCAACTCGACATCCACTGTGAATTCCTGGGCTTGCTCTCGCTCGGCTGGGCGCACGCCATGCCGCCCTTTGAACACCATTCCTTCCAGCACGATCTGGTCCACCTCGCAATTGTCGCCCCGCAGACGCCCGGGCATCTCCCCGGGAATGCATGGCCAAATAGACTGGAACCATGGATCCCTCTCAGAGTTGCTTCCGTCGGTGACGCACAGCAACTTGACGGTACGGCCGGGTGCCGAGAGCGACCTCGAACAGCTCAACGACACCTACAACCAGTACGTGAAGGAGACCCACTTCACCTTCGATGTCGAACCCATGACTATGGATGCACGCCGCGACTGGTTCTCGCACTATGGGACAACAGGGCGGTACCGGCTGCTTGTCGCCGTCTCGGACCATGCCGTCGTCGGGTTCGCGTGCAGCAGCCGCTTTCGGCCCAAGCCCGCCTACGTGACGTCTGTGGAGACCACAATCTACCTGGTTCCGGACGCTGTAGGTCGAGGGGCGGGCTCGTCGCTATACGGCGAGCTATTCGAAGCGCTGGAGGCTGAGGACGTTCATCGCGCCTACGCAGGGATCGCTTTGCCAAACCCGGCATCCGTTGCGCTGCACGAGCGTTTCGGCTTCAAGAGAGCCGCCCATTTCACCGAGCAAGGCCGCAAGTTCGGCCGCTACTGGGACGTCGCCTGGTATGAAAAGCCCATTGGCGGTGAACCGAAAGATTGATCGATAGCAGATCCTGTGGCGTGGGAATCGATTTGGCAGACAAGAGGTTGGGAATTGGGTATGGCTGAAGCGCGCGCTAATCCGTGGGTCGTGCTGGTGGTGCTGGTCACCGGCTTTTTCATGATCATGCTGGACACCACCATCGTCAACGTGGCCATACCGGCCATGAGCGCGGGGCTCAACACCACCCTCGATCAGATCTTGTGGGTTCTGAACGCATACGTTCTGACATACGCAGTGCTCCTCATCACGGCGGGGCGCCTTGGAGACTTGTATGGGCAGCGCAACCTGTTCGCGGCCGGCCTCGCCGTCTTTACCGTCGCCTCCACGCTTTGCGGCTTCTCCCAGGATGCCAATCAGCTGATCGCAGCTCGTGTTCTTCAGGGGGTAGGCGGCGCAGTTCTCGTGCCTCAGACTCTGGCGATACTCACCAGCCTTTTCCCGCCTGATCGTCGAGGCGCAGCCTTCGGCATCTGGGCAGGCGTCGCCGGCCTGGCCACGCTGGCCGGCCCTACAGTCGGCGGCGCCATCGTCACCTACGTGGATTGGCGCTGGATCTTTTTTGTCAACGTTCCGATCGGAATCGCCGCCCTGGTAGCGACATTCGTCATCGTCCCCGACCTTCGCCCCGGCCGCCGCCACGGCTGGGATGTCGTTGGGATCTTCCTGGCGACAGCAGGCCTGTTCGGCATGGTCTTCGGCTTGATCGAGGGCGAACGCTTCAACTGGGGCGAGATCGGCCCGTACGTGGTCACGATTCCCGAGGTGATCGGCCTCGGAGCCGTGTTGTTGGTGCTGTTCGTGATCTGGGAACGCTATCAGGCCGAGCCGCTGGTTCCTCTTTCACTCTTCGAGGAGCGGAACTTTGCGGTCGCCAACTGGATCGCCGCATCGATCGCCTTCGGCATGATGAGCCTGTTCCTTCCCATCGTCATCTACCTGCAGTCAGTTCGTGGTTTTTCCGCATTGACCGCCGGCCTCACCCTGGCGCCGATGTCCCTGACCTCGATGGTCGTGGCTCCTTTCGCGGGACGGATGGCAGACCGCATCGGTGGGAAGTACATACTGCTAACTGGCGTACTCGTCTTCGCCATCGGATTCGGAACGCTCACGTTTGTCGCAGGGCCAGATTCGACCTGGATCAACTTCCTGGTGCCCGCTATAGTCTCCGGCCTCGGCATGGGCATGACCTTCGCCCCCATGACCACTGTTGCCATGCGCGACATCTCTCCGCGCATGGCTGGAGCAGCATCGGGCGTCCTCAACACGACCCGCCAGGTCGGTGCGGCAGTGGGCAGCGCAGTGGTGGGCGCCCTGCTTCAGAACCGGCTCGCGATCACTCTGCACGCCCAGGCAATCAGTCACGCGGCAGCCCTACCGCTAGCCTACCGAGACCCGTTTGTAACCGCGTTCAGCTCGGTAGCCGCCAATGGGTTCCAGATCGGCGCCGGCCAGAACGGAGCCAAGCTGCCCGCCGGCCTGCCACCCGTGGTGCAACAGCAGCTGACGGCGCTCGCCCACGATGTCTTCGTCAGCGGCTACATCGACGCGCTCAAGCAGACGTTGGTGGTACCGATCGCGGTCCTGGCCTTGACTGCATTCTCGGCTTTGCTCATCAAGCGCTACCAGAGACCCGTGGCCGCCCAAGTCGAGCGTGCGTCGGAGGAAGTCGCGGCCGCCGCGAGCTAGTCTTAAGGTTCCGTGGGCGCATTGGCGGAAGGTTGGCTCGAACGTGACGGAGTCCGCCTCCACTACCTCGAGTGGATGCCGGAATCAGTCTCCGACCGCAAGCCACCGGTCGTCTTGCTTCACGGTCTCAGCTCGAACGCCCATTACTGGGAGCGGCTCACTCAGCACCTACCCAACCTCAGGCTTGTCGCTCTAGACCAGCGCGGCCACGGCCTCACCGGTCAAGCTCCGGACGCACCTGCGTTTCCGCAGGGCTACACGATGGAGCAATTGCTGCAGGACGTGGTTTTCGTCATGTCCGAGCTGGGCCTCCGCAAGCCGGTGGTGGTCGGGCACTCTTGGGGGGCCACAGTCGCACTCGAGCTGGTTGGCACGCGCCCTGGTACCGCGGGCGGCCTGGTGTTCATTGATGGGCCGGTGCAAAGCGCTGCCAACCTGTTCAGCTGGGAAGAGGCCCAGACCTTGATGCAGCCCCCACTGCCACGGTTCGCATCCTTCGCGGATGCGCTCGCCGACTCGCGGCGCGACTTCGAGGGCGCGTGGGATGAAGACCTCGAGTCATTCGTGAAAGCGAGGATCATTCCTGATGGCGAAGCGCTGGTCCTGACACTCACGGCGCCCGTCCGGTTGGAGTTGCTGCGCGGTCTGTACGAATCCCAACCTGATGTGTTGTGGCCTCGGGTCGAGGTGCCGGCGGTCGCGCTGCTCGCCAAGCACGGCCCCGCGAGGATCTCAAGGTCGAGAGAGCTCGGCGCACAGCGCCTGGCGACGCTGGCGCCCAACATAGAGGTCCGCTGGTTTGCCTCGCCCCACGACATCCCGCTCTTCCTGCCCGCGGAGGTGGCGTCAGCTGTGGAGCACGTCGCTTCCCTGGCTACCAGCAGCCCTACGTCAGAGGCGGCCGCCGGACACTAGCTTCAGCGCCGCCAACAACACGGCGGCGCCGATGAAAGCGACGATCAAGCTGCCCCAGAATCCCACGGTCGTGTTGACGTTGAAGAAAAAGCCGAGCAGGTAGCCGCCGATAAAGGCGCCGGCAACGCCAACCAAGATGTCCGCGACGCAGCCGAATCCGCGGCCGGCCACCACGCGCGCGGCGACCGCGCCCGAGATGAGACCGACCAGGATCCACAGCAGCCACGATCCCGGCTGCAGGTTGAGGCTCGCGGCCAGCATCAGCCCGCCAAGGGCGCTCATCACGTCTTCCCCAGCCAGTTGCTGATCAATTTGAAGACCTCCTCTTTGTCGCGGTCGTTGAACGGCTCATGGTAGCGGCCTTCCAGCAGCCTCAGCTCGCTCATGGAAGCCGCCCTGTCGTGCAGCTCCTTGCTCCCGTCTGGGTCGATCAACCCATCGTCGGTTCCTGCCAGGATCAAGAATGGGATCTTGATCTCGCCGGCGCGATCCAGGATGTCTTTGGTCGCCGCCAGCCATTCGGTGTACATGCGGCTCGAGATCTTGGCGTGGACCAGCGGGTCGGTTCGGTAGGCCTCGACGACGCCGGGGACTCGTGAAATCAGCCTCGGATCGACCTCATTGTCCAGGGCAAGTCGCGGCAGCACCCTGGATGCCGCCGTCCCAAGCCTGATCTTCCAGGCTGGTACCGCAACCTTCACCTTGAGCGCCGGGCTCGAAACAATGAAGCGTCTGGTGCTGGGCAGCTTCCCTGCAAGCACCGTGCTCAATAGGGCAGCGCCGCCAAAGGAATGGCCCACCGGCACCACCTCGCCTTCGGCGAACTCGGAGATGTGCTTCACGAATGCGGACACGTCGTCGATCCATTGCGACCAAGAGTCGACGTGCCCACGCTGGCCGGGGCTCTTGCCGTGACCCCTCAGGTCGACCGCATACGTGCCCATGCCGTGCTTCGCCATTCCCTTGGCGAAGCCTTGATACCGTCCCCCGTGCTCGCCGAGACCGTGCACGACCGCGAAAGTGATCTCCGCGCCGGCGTGCGGCCAGCCGCGAAATGAAATCTTGGCGCCGTCCGCCGACTCCACGAAAGCGTCGGTGGCGATGGTCGTCTCACGAACCAAGGTGTCCGAAGCCCCTCAGGATCTTCAGCGCCTCTTGTTCGGCCTCCAGCAGCGATGGCGCGTAGGCCCGGATGCCGCAAAGCGCGTATGCCCATTCCGGACTCGGGGGGCCCTGCGAGTGAAGGCGGAAAGTCGGCGGGTAGAAGAAGATACGTTCTCCTTCAACCTTCTTGATCACTGGTCGCTTTGCGAGCACGTCCTCCAGCGATTGCCCGGTTGGAAGGCGACCATTCTGGAACTCCAGCCGGCGCAGCTTGGCCAGCGGGTGGCTTTCGTCTCTCGTCGCCACCCTGATTCCATACTCGGCGCTCAGGTCGCGCATAAAGATGGTGATGATCAAAGCATCGGTTTCGTCACCGGCCATCTTCACGAAGCCGGCCGCGCTCAGATCTCCTTTGCTCTCGATCCGTAGGTGCCGAAAGAACTCCATCTCGAACAGGCCGGTTGAGCGGGCACTGGCAATCCAGGGCGTGTCGCACCGCCACGTCCTGGCCGCTGCAAGCGCTTCGAACTGCAAATGGAGACGCTCGAGGCGCTGCGCGGGAAGTCCGCTCAATTGGTAATGGAGGACTCTTTGCACTTCCGCACCTAGCCTACCGGTTCACGGCGGAGGTCGGGCTGTATCACGAGCCAGCCGCATAGCCTCTTCCTGCCACGGCGGGGCCTGGATCTCGACCGCCAGGCGCTCCGCTCCGGCCGCAAGCAGGAAGTCTCCCCTGCGAGCGGTCTCGAGAAAGCCGCGCTGGTGCCGGCTCAAGTGAAAGGTGCGCTGCAGCTTGGCGGCCTCGCCTGGTCTCTGGACACCGAAGAACAGCACTGCAGGGTTTGTAGCGACGACCGCTCCCTGATCGGAGTTGAGGAGATCGCCTGGATTCTGAGTCGCGAAGACCAGCGATCCGTTGTACTTGCGGATTCGTCGCGCCAGGCTGACCACGAATCGGCGGATTGTCGGGTCTTCGAACAGGAGTCCGAGCTCGTCCACGACCAGCATTCGGCGACGGTCCTTTCTCTTGATCCGCGTCCACAGGGCTTCGGCGAGGAGGACGTGAACCGGCGCCACCATCTCGTCGCGCAGCTCGCGCATGCCGAAAACCACGATCGGAGCCTCGAGGTCGATGTTGGTCGGAGCGCTGAACATCTGGCCGAGGCTGCCGCTTACCCAGCGCTTCAGGATCGCGGCCACGCGCGAGTCCACGGGGAGTCTCGCCGCCACGTCGCGCAGCAACGGAGCCTCCACATCGCGATACGTGCTGCGGACTGCCGCTTCGACCAGAGCCCTATCGCGCTCGTCGAGGCCTCCGCAGATCGTCGCGCAGAGGTCCACGGCGTCGGCCGTCGCGGGTCCAATCCAGGCTTCGTCGCGGCGATCCGCGGGCGGCAGCTCGAGGACGTTGAGCGCGTGGCCTGAGCCCAGGGCGAGGGGCACGTCGACGCCACCGAGCCGCTTGGCGAGGTCACCGTACTCGTGTTCCGGATCGATCACGTACACCTGGACGCCAAGTCCAAGCGCGCCCATCGCGATCGCCGAAAGGAGGTAGGTCTTGCCCGCGCCAGAATGGCCGAACACTCCGATGTTTGCGTTTGCGTAGCGCTGCTGATCAAACGGGTCGACCATGACCGGCGCTCCGGTCGCCCGGTTGCGACCGATCACCAACCCGCCCGGCTGTTGAAGGTCGGCGTCCAGCCATGGGAAGAACGTCGCCAAGGTGCTCGTGTCGAGAACACGCTTGCGTTGAAGGCGATCGATGACAACCGGCCGCGTGGCAAGGTACGCGTCGAACATCCTGAACGTGCACGGCTGCACATGGCAGAGGACCGCACGAGCGGCAGCCTCGATCTCCTGCGCGCCGGTCTCGAGACTTTCCCGCGTGAGCGCTGTCAGCGTCAGGTAGACCGAGACGTGGAATGCCTTCTCTTGACTGCCGGCAAGGCGGCGCTGAAGGTCCTCTGCGTTGGGTAGCGCGCCCGCAAGTGCGGGGTCAGCGGTTCCGGCGCTCGTCTCCAGCATGCGGCTTGCTCTCATGCCGACGAGCTGACGCTGCAGGTATTCAACGATCCAGGACACGGGCAGCGGAGTCGCATGCCATGAAAGGCTCACCCTGAGACCGCGGGGTATCAGCCGGTGCAGCCAGCCTGCCTCGAGCTCTGCGCCCGGCAGGCGTTCCACGTACCAGGTGCGGCTCCAGCCACCGGAATGCAATACGTGGCTTGCCTGCTCGGTGCCAAAGATCGCTGCCGTCGGTCCCGCTGAGGTCGTAAAGCTGATTCCCATCTCGCGGAGGGCTGAAGCCAGTCGGGGTGCTTGTCCCTCGGCCGTCACCAGCGAGACAACGCCGCGATGCGCTGCCGGCGATCGCGCAAC
>JALYYG010000276.1 GCA_030946685.1 Candidatus Dormiibacterota bacterium
ACGAGCTGTACGCGGTGTCGAGTGAGTTCGTCGGCCTCCAGACCGACACCCAAGAACAGAAGACCAAGTGGCTGCACTTCTTCGGCACGATCATGGCGAAGTCTGCGTGGCGCTCGCCGTACCACGGCCCATCGAAGGCCCAGCTCTCGGGCTACGTCCGGCGTGATCTGAAGATCCCTCAGGACTGGGTGATGGTGAAGATGCTCTGCGCCCAGATGGCGATGCCCGACCTTCCGGACCGGGTGTTCGAGCAGGAACCGGACATCGACACCCGTGATCCGGAGGGCGAGGACGTACGCTTTGCCGGAATGGGTGACGACGAGGTCTATGCGGTGGAGGATGAGGATGTCCTGCTGACCTCGATCGAGGATACCGACTGATGGCTATCGCCAAGCAGGACGGACAACGATACCGCGAACTCCTGGACGACCACGGCTGGCTGATGCCGCTCCCGCGGTACCTCGTTGCCGACATGGGCGACGACGAATTGGCCCAGAACATCAAGGAGCAGTACGAGCTCCGGCGGTCCCAGATGCTCCCCCGGATCATCATGGACATGCGCGACCTGCGGTTCTTCGACCCCGAAAAGCTCCAGGACCAGTGGCAGAACTACTGGACCGGCATCCCCCTGAAGAAGCTGTCGAAGGCCCGCGGCCGGGCGATCGAGATATTCCCCTGGGTCGGGCCGATCGGTGAGGCTGGAGTAGGGCTGCTCAGTGGGCACAAGCCGTTCGCCTACGTCATCGACATCCCGCCCGAGGATCCCGACAGCGAGGGCGACACCATCCAGGCCGACGCGATCGAACAGTGGCTGTACCGCGACCGGGTCCGCCAGAAGTACGACCTCACCTACATGGACGGGGTTGCCTGGACCCTGCTGATGGGCCGCCACTGGAAGATGGTGACCACCGACCCGGACACCCGGCACATCCGCACCGAGCTGCTGTGGCCAGGACACGTTGCGGCGTTCTGGCAGGGCGACCAGCGGACGTTGGAGCAGGTCATCGTCGCCCGCGAGCTCACGCTGGGCGAGGCGATCGGGATGTACGCCCCGAACTGGGTCACCGATCCGAAGCAGGCGATCTTGAAGCAGGACATGGAGGGGGCGGTCGAGACCTGGACCACCTCCGACACCTACACCGGCCGGCGGTCGCTCCAGCGCAACGCCCACGTCACCCTGCTCACTCAGTTCTCGCGTCTCGGAGCCGGACATCTGGGAGACCAGGTCGCCACGGCGACCACCCTGCTCGGGGCGAAGAAGGACGGCAGCCTCAACTCGGTGATGGTCGAGCGGCACAACGACGGCGGGTTCGAGGACATCCCGCTCTACTGCACCCCACGGTTCAAGATCATGGACAAGCCCCCGGACGAGGCGACCGGGATCATTCGCCGGATCGCTGGCGCCCAGACCGAGTTCAACGAAGTGTTCAGCGCCGCGCGGGACATGCTCAACCGGGCGATCTACCCGCGCCTCAAAGCCAAAGGGTTCTCGTACCGCAACGCCCCGCGGTTCATCCGCCAGTCGGGGATGTACGCCCTGCCCCGCGAGCACCAGGACATCCAGCGGATCGAGGAGACCCTGAACACCGTCCCGGTCGAGCAGATCCTCACCCGGCTCGAAGACTTCCTGGTGATGGGCGGCGGGCTGAACAAGTTCTTCATCAGCTCGTCCCAGCCGCCGAACGAAGCGAGCAGCGACGCGATCGACGCCGCGCTGAATGCCGCGATCACCCGGATCGAGCCGACCCGCAACGAGATCCAAGCCTCCGAGCTGTGGCTGCACCACCAGTGGCTGGCCCAGGGCGAGAAGTGGGGCTCGTTCGACTTCCGCGGCACCAAGTACGAGTTGTCCAAGATCATCGAGGGCAAGCGCGACGCGATCCTCTACTGGGCCGACATGGTCGAGATCGGGAAGACCAAGCGCCAGCAGATGGCTCTCGCCGCGCGGAACGCCGGGGTGATGAGCGACGACTACGCGATGGACATCTTCGGCATCCGGTCGAA
Source organism: Candidatus Dormiibacterota bacterium (assembly GCA_030946685.1). Lineage (GTDB taxonomy): Bacteria > Chloroflexota > Dormibacteria > Dormibacterales > Dormibacteraceae > Palsa-872. The sequence goes on from JALYYG010000276.1 coordinate 2,005, forward strand.
GGTCGATGAGCGCCGGAAGATCAAGTCCGAGCGCCAAGACCCAATCCTGCACCCCGAGCACGTCAGCCAGACCGCCTCGGCGATGATCCAGATGGCCCAGGCCGAGATGCGTCGCCGCGAGCTGGCCGAGGGCCAGCCCCCGACACCCATCCCGACCGTCCGGTACAACATCGCCCTCGCGGGCCAGTTGTCGCCCGACGAGGTCCAGCACGCCGCCGAAGGCATCGGCATCCAGGGCGTCGCCGCGGCCCCGACGGAGAACAGTTCGCAGATGCCCGGTCGCCAGCCAGGCGCAATCAAGGCCGGCATCGGCAACGCCACGCCCGTTCCGGGCGAGCCGCAGGGTCAGGTTGGTCCGCAGATGCCGCCGGTTCAGGGCCAGCCCGGCATCCCCCAGCTTCCCCCCGGCCGTCCGGCGTCCCCGCCTCGGGCTGCGGTGAAGGGCGGCAAGCCCGCCTACGGCACCGACCCCTCGGAGGTCGCCCGGCTCATCGCGAAGGAGCAGGCCGCCACCGCCGCCGCGCGCGGTGGTCCGCCGTCGTTCGAGAACAACAATCAGCCGGGTGGGGCGCTCCCCGGTCAGCCGCCGAACACCAGCGGTAGCGGGTCGGGGGTCTAATGGCGGTTCGGACCCGGTTTCGCTCGTCGGGGTCGTCGCTCTACTCGTACCGCTTCGGCGGGGCGTCGGCTCCGCGTTCGACCCAGGCGAACAGCATCTTCGGCTCGAACTCGCAGCAGTCCGGTGCGGGCGGCGGTGGGGCACCCAACCGGGTCCCGGTCCGTCCAGCCGGTGCACCCGCGGGGGCGCAGTATTTCGGCGAGGACGCCACCGGGAACACCGTGGCCTGGCAGTACCCCGACGGAACGACCCACTTCTTCGTCAACGGGGCGGAGACCGCTGCGACGAAGGCCCGTCCGTCGTCCAACCTGACCATCGCCGCGATCACCCAAGCTGGCGGGAAGTTCACGGTGAACGACCCGAACACCGGCCAGTCGTACTACACGATGCCCAACGGCCAGGTCGTGTCGTTCAATCC
>JALYYG010000277.1 GCA_030946685.1 Candidatus Dormiibacterota bacterium
GTCCAACCCTCCACCACCGCCACCTTCAGCTTCGACAGCCGTGGCACCCGCAGCGCGACGGCCGCAGCTTCTGGCCAGTCAAACTCCTACACCTACGACCAGGTCCGGCGCCTGGCCACCGCCCCCCAGGCCTCCTACTCCTACAACGGCGACGGCCTGCGAATGGCCAAGACCGTATCGGGCGTCGCCACCGGCTTCGCCTGGGACCAGAGTGGCCAGTTACTCTCCGAGACCACCGCTGGGGCCACCACCCGCTACGTCTACGGGCCCGACGGCGCCCCCCTCGAGCAGGTCGACGCCGCCGGGGCGGTGCTCTACTACCACCAGGACCAGCTGGGCTCCACCCGTCTCGTCACCGACGGCTCCGGCAACCTCGTGGGCCGCTACGGCTACGACGCCTACGGCAACCCGAGCCCCACCAGCGCCGGTGTGCGCACGCCTTTCGGCTTCGCCGGCCAGTACACCGACGCCGAGACCGGGTTCCAGTACCTGCGGGCCCGTTACTACGACCCGGCCACCGGGCAGTTCCTCTCGCGAGACCCGATCACGGCGCAAACACGCAGCCCTTACGCGTACACGTATGGCAATCCTCTGAACTGGAGGGATCCCACAGGCCTGGACATCTTTGATGACGTTGGCGATGTGGCTAGCGACGTGGGCGACTTCGTCGTTCGCAACCGGCACACGATCATCGATGTCGGGACGACTCTTGGGGCTGCGACGCTCACTGGTGCGTGTATCGCCTCGGTCGCGTGTGGAGTCGTTGCTGGCGGCGTCGGACTTGCCGCGGTCGGGCTGACTGGGGTGTCGGCGCACATCGGATCGGACCGTGCCTTCAATGACGACAATCAGATCTCGGTAGGCGAGGCTTTTTTCCGGTCGGGATTCTCGACGGCCTCCGGCGCTGGGTGTGCGGTGCTGTTCGCCCAGGGCTGCTTCGGCTCAGCGGCGTTCCCGGCAGGTACAGGGATGTTCGGCAGCCAGATCGGCATGCTCGGGCTCTCGCGGGCTCTCCCAGGGCTATTCCTCGCCGACCTTTTCATCATGAAGCAGGGCCTGCTCTCGCTCTTCGACAAGTGCTGATGAGCGATGTGGATACCTTCGTCAAGGCCGGTCGGGCCGCGCGACGATCCTACGCGTCTGCGCCCGAAACGCAGTTCGACTTCGGGCCCTACAGCGTGAGCAGTCAGGTCACGATCCGAACGGGTCTTCCTCGCCAAGGTGTCGCTGGTGGCAAGTGTCGCCTGAACGTCACCGACCCAGCTTCCGGTTCCAGCATCGTCTGCGAATTCGAGCGTGTCGGCATGCCGCTTGGATTCGAGCTGATGCACGGGATCGCTGGGAACGTTGATGGGGAGCCGTTCGTGGTTCGCCGGACTCGTGGGCCACGGCTCCTCAGGAGAGATCGCACCGTTGACGTCTCCGGAGCCGTGGGTCTGTCGGTTGGTTACGAGTACCGCCAGTCGGCGATCCGATCAGACGACGACCCGGGTCGGCTGCTGTGGACCTCGTCCTCAGGAGGGCTGCTCTCACTCGACGCGAGTCACCGCGAGGCAGCGGTGATCTGTGTCCTGGTCGTGAATGCCGTTGACCAATCAAGCTCGCTGCGGAGGTTCCTCCACTTCTTGTGAGTTCTCCCCTAAGGCCGTTAGCTGACGCCACCGGCGAGGGCGCGCAGGCGGCTCTTTGCGACGAGACCGTCGATGACGCTGCGGAGCACGCCGAGCTCGTCGTCGGTGAGTTCAGCGACGGTGCCAAGGCGGTCGCCGAGGATGTTCTCGGGGGCGTGGAGGGAACGGCGGGGGCTGTCGTCGACGAGTAGGTAGTCGGTGGTGACGTCGAGGACCTCGGCGAGCTTGACGACGGCTTCGGCGGAAGGGGTCATGCGTCCGTTCTCATAGCGGCTGATCTGGCCGGCGTCGGCCCCGACCTTGGCGGCCAGGTCGGCTTGGGACCAGCTGCGCTCACGGCGCAACTGCTTGAGCCGCTCGCCGAGGGGCAGGGCAGGTCCGTCGTGTTCGGCCATCACCACCCATTGTGCGACCACCGGGGCCTCCTTGCGTGCATAGTGCTTCATCTTCCAGGCTACTCTGATGTAGAGTTCTACAAGTTCTCCTTGGAGAGTTCACCATAGAAGATTTTTTCTGGAGAGGAGGCCGATGGCTCGCATCCCCGATGAGGAGATCGCCCGGCTGAAGGACGAGGTGTCGCTGCAGCGCTTGGTGGAAGCCCGAGGGATCGTCCTGCGCCGCCACGGAGCAGACCTGTTGGGCTTGTGCCCCTTCCATGACGACCACGATCCGTCGCTGGTGATCAGCCCGGCCACGAACCTGTGGCACTGCATGGGGGCGTGCGGAGCGGGGGGATCGGTCATCGACTGGGTCATGCGCGCCGAAGGGGTGAGCTTCCGCCACGCGGTGGAGCTGCTGCGGGACGGGGCGCCCGACGTGGGC
>JALYYG010000280.1 GCA_030946685.1 Candidatus Dormiibacterota bacterium
GTACACCGGCCAGGGCGGCCAGCGGTGCCACTCGCCGACCGGCAGGGCGCCAGTTGTCTGTCAGGCTGATGAATGCGGAACGTACAGCAACCATCCGGATCGTTCGGTCCTCGCGGCAACGACGATACCATGGGGTCTGCTGCAGACGCGACCGCTAGTTCAGAAAATCCGCAGATCCCCCCGAGTGAGAAACCGATGCCGCTGAACGCAGCCAAGCATCATGACCCGGAATGTGGTGACCGTCCGGCGCAGGGCGTCGGTCGCCGAGTCACGAAGCTGCTCAGCGATCACAACATCTCCGGTCTGCGATGACCGGAACAGCGTGGTGGGTATGCTCAGTAAGATGATCTAACAGGAGCGGGAAAGCCCTTGCCTAGATCACGTCCGTCAACGTGGTGGAAATTCGGGCGAGCTGAGGTAGCCGCGAATCATGCGGCGACGGTGGAAATCTGGGTGGCAATTGCCTCCATGAGCGGCGGTGTAAGTTCGGCCATTGCCTCGGTCTGCATGTAGCGGTGCTGGAGCTGCCATTCGTCGTTGGCTTCCAGGAGCACGGCGCCGATCAGGCGGACGATGGCGCCCTCGTTGGGGAAGATCCCGACGACGTCGGCCCGGCGCTTGACCTCCTTGTTGAGCCGTTCGAGCGGGTTCGTGGAGTGAATTTTGGTCCGGTGCTGGACCGGGAAGTCCATGTGCGCCAGCACGTCGGCCTCGCTCTCGTCGATGAACGCGCCGAGTTTCGGCCACTTCGCCCGGAGCTGGTCGGCGACGTGTCGCAGGGTCTGGCTGGCGGTCGGGCGATCGGGCTGGATGAACGCTTGGCGCAGCGCGGCCGACACCATGCTCTGCTGCGCCTTGGGCACATAGGACAGCGCATTGCGCATCCAATGCACCCGGCAGCGCTGCCACGACGCACCGACCACGCGGCGGATCGCGGCCTTCAGCCCCTCGTGCGCATCCGAGATCACGAGCTTCACCCCGCGCAGGCCGCGGCGAAGCATGCTCTTGAGGAAAGTCGCCCAGAACGTCTCGGCCTCCGACGGGCCGATATGCAGCCCGACGATCTCCCGTTTGCCTTCGGTGTTGGCGGCCACGGCGATTATCGCGGCGACGGACACGATGCGACCGCCCTCGCGCTGCTTGAGGTAGGTCGCGTCCAGCCAGAGATACGGCCACTCACCGGCAAGCGGGCGGTCGAGGAACGCGTTGACGCGGTCGTCGATGTCCTTGCACAGCTTGCTGACCGTGCTCTTGCTGATTCCGGCCAGCCCCATCGCCTGCACCAGGTCGTCGACGCGCCGGGTCGAGACGCCACCGACCCAGGCCTCCTGGATCACCGCCACGAGCGCCTTTTCCGACGTTTTCCTGGGCTCGAGGAAAGGAGGGAAGTAGCTGCCCTGCCGCAGCTTCGGGATGCGCAGCTGCAAGCTGCCCAGCCGCGTGTCGAGCGTCCGATCGCGATAGCCGTTCCGGTAGGTCGTGCGGTCGCCGGACCGCTCGTGCCGTCCGGCACCGATCAGGCCTTCCACATCGGTCTCCATCAGCAGCTGCACCACGGCCTCGGCCACGCTGCGCAGGAAGTCGCCATCTCCGGCCTTCGCCAGCAGCTCGGCCAACGGTAGTCTGTCCTCGGTCATCGGGTCCTCTCGGCGCCAGGTTGAAGTCTCGCAACTCCACCTTAGCCAGCCGATCCGATGGCCACCTCAGCCCATCCGGGAATTTCCACCACCAGCACGGACGCTAACTAGCATTAACTAGCATTAACTAGCATTGAAACGGGTCGGCGACAGCGTCAATGATTGGGATCGTACAATTAAGGGATGGAAATGGCCGCCCTCCGCCATACAAGTCTTCATGGTTTGTTGAGCGAGTACGCGTCCGCGACGCCGCTGGCACCGGCCGTGCTTGCGCCGCAACGCGCACCACTGACCTACTCGGGCTTTCTCGTTCAAGTCGAGCGTGCGGCTGCCGTCCTGCAAGCGTGCGGCATTGGGCGGGAGGATCGGGTCGCGGTGGTGCTGCCGAACGGCCCTGAAATGGCGGTCTGCTTCCTCG
>JALYYG010000281.1 GCA_030946685.1 Candidatus Dormiibacterota bacterium
TCTCTTTGGCGAGGGCGAAAAGACGAAGTCGACTGCGGTAGATGACGTCATCATTGGTCATAGGTGGCGCCTCCTCTGGGGTGGTGAGATACCCACAGAATGGCGCCGCCGCGTCTTACCTGGAAAAGACTCCAGGTGTCGCGTCTACTCGGAGAGAGGACAACTTAAGGTGCTGCGATGAGCTCGCGCTGGCGAGCCGTGCTCGCAGTCGCGCTGACCGTCGGCTTTCACGACCTCAGCCTAAGGCCTGCCTGAAGTCGGTTCCTACCCTCCCCCGAGGAGTGCGAGGAGGGTTATGAGTCCGCCGATCACGCTCAAGACGACGCCGACGATGCCGCCGATCATCCGGCCGCGGGTGATCGCTCGGACACCGTAGAAGATGCCCAGCAGCGGCATGAAGTAGAAGATCCGGTTCAAAAAGAATGGCACGAGGACGGACACGAGCCCCAATCCGCACGCCCAAGCGGCGTCGCCGCCGAATTGGGACATGACGTTTATTCCGGCTCCGGCCGCAGCAGTGGGGAGGTAGGGAGGAGGGACCACCTGACCTTGTGTGCCCGGCGGCGGATACATGGACGGAGGCGTCTGGAGTGACGAGGGCGAGGGAGGCTGCGGGGGCGGCGAGGGCGGCTGGAACGGCGGCGGAGGCGGCGGCGGGAAGCCCGGAGGCGGCGGTGGGAAGCCTGGAGGCTGATCTGACATGGTCAGGGAATCCTAGCCGGTCAGAATCAGTCTCGTGACCCCCGATTTCGAGTTGGTCGGGAGCGGGCCAGACCTCGTCCTGATCCCGGGCACGTTCGCGGACCGCCGGACGTGGTCCCGCGTGGTTGGTCGGCTGTCCTCCCGCTTCCGGTGCCTGCTCTTCGATCCCCGGGGCACCCACAAAACGCCAGACCCAGGTATGCCTTTCACTTCCGACGACCTCGCTAGCGACGTCATTGCCGCGATGAATGCGGCCGGTGTCGACCGGGCCAACCTGGTCGGACACTCGCTCGGTGCTTGCGTGGGTGTCATCCTGGCGGCCCGGCATCCGGACCGCGTGCGCCGGCTGGTGGCGTGCTCACCCTCCGCATCTCCTGACGCGTACCAGGCGACAATTTTCGACCTCTGGGATGCGCTTGCCGCATCCAATCTGCCTCAGCACGCGGTTCACCTGGGCCTGATGATCAACGCGTTCGGCCGTGGCGCATTCGAGAACGGGACGGTGCGGGCGATGGTGGATGAGATGGACCGGCACCCACTCGCCCGTGCCACAATCCGCCGTTACGTCGAGTGCGACCGCCAGCTCGACCTCGGCCCGGTGATGAAGAGTGTCGACGCCGAGACTCTTGTGATCGTTGGGTCCGAGGACGCTCTGACGGGAGTCGGCCAGGCTCGACTGGTGGCCGGCGCCGTGCCGGGGGCGAGGCTGGAGGTGGTCGACGGCGCCGGCCACGGAGTGCACCTGGAAGCGCCAATGGCGTTCTCGCGGCTGGTTGCCGCTTTTTTGAAGGGGTGATGTTCGCGCGCTGAGCGGTTAACCCGGCTAACGCCCTCTCCCCTCCCGGGGAGGTCGCTAACCGCCGGACGTGACAGCGTGGAAGATGGCCGTCAAGAACGCGACGATCAGTCCGAAGAGAAAAATCACGAGCAGGGCGCTGATCGCCAGGTGGACGTAGGAGATGATCAGGCCGATCAGCGCGAGGGTCGCGCCATCCTCTCCCGTCCTCTTGATCTGCGAGCGCGCCATGTGGCCGGTCACCAACGAAACGATGATCAGCGTGATGCCGCCCACTCCGATTACGTGGCCGAACGGTGCCACTACGGCGGTCACCAGGCTCACCATCGCCAGCGAGTTCATCTTGCGGCCCGCAATGGCAATCGAGGTCGACTGTTGAGTGCCACCCATAGGCACCGCGGTAGAGGGGCCGGACTCCTGCCCGACAACCTGCGTCGGCGGCGCCTGCGCGGGTGGCGGAGGCGGCAGGTCGCTCACGGCGATCAGTCTACCCACCCCCTGAGGGCTACCTACAATCGATCGAGTGGCGGTATCCCAAGAAGATGCGATAAAGCGCCGGCTGCGAGCGGTTCCAGACGGGCCTGGCGTGTATCTGTTCCGAGACACGCGTGGCCAGGTCATCTACGTCGGCAAAGCGCTGAGGCTTCGCGATCGGCTGCGTTCGTACTTCACAGCGGCCTACGCGCAGACGGCGAGGGTCTCTGAGCTTGTACGCAAGGTCTACGACTTCGAGTTCGTCACAACTGCCAACGAGGTCGAGGCGCTGGTGCTCGAGTGCAACCTCATCAAGAACTATCGCCCGCGCTTCAACATCCGCCTCAAGGACGACAAGAACTACCTGTACCTGAAGCTCCCGGTCACGGAGGAGTACCCGCGCGTCCACTATTCGAGGCGCGTCCAGAACGACGGCGCGCTGTATTTCGGTCCGTACACCTCGGCGCAGTCGCTGCGCGGCACTGTGAAGTCGATCCGGCAGCTGCTGCCGTTCAGGACCTGCTCCGACGAGATCTTCAAGCAGGGCAAGGTCTGCCTGGACTTCCACATCAAGCGGTGTCCCGGGCCCTGTGAGAGGCGCATCGGTGCCGACGATTACAAGGCGCGCATCCATGAGGTGGCGCTTTTCATGGAGGGGCGCTCGGACGTCCTCGTCCGTGAGCTGCACGGGCGCATGGAGGGAGCCGCTGACCGGCTCGACTTCGAAAACGCTGCCCGCTACCGCGACCAGCTGCAATCCATCGAGCGGATCGCGGACAGGCAGAAGGTGCTGACACGCGGTCGCGACGATCAGGACCTGATCGCGTATGCGCGGCGGGGTGCGGAGGTCTTTGTCGAGGTCGCGTATGTGCGGCAGGGCAAGATGGTCGGCCACGACGGTCACCCTCTTGACGGCGCAGGCGAGGCCACCGAGGCGGAGCTGCTCCGCGGCTTCGTGCTGCAGTACTACGCGAGCGCCACGCACGTCCCTCGGGCGGTGATCATTCCGGGCCCTCTGGACGAGCCCGAGCTTATGGCCGGGTGGTTGAGCCAGCGTCGCGGTGGGCCGGTGGCCATCGAGGTGCCGCAGCGCGGTCGGAAGCGCGCCCTTGTGACACAGCTCGCGGAGACGGCGGCGCAGGAGCTCGAGCAGCTGCGAATTCAGGCCGACTATGACAGGAGTCGCACCGAGCCAATGCTCGCGGCGCTTGCGGAGGCACTGGACCTGGAGATCCCACCCAAACGAATCGAGTGCTACGACATCTCCAACATCCAGGGCGACTCGGCCGTCGGGGCGATGGTCGTGTTCGAGGATGGCCGCCCTCGCAACGATCACTACCGCCACTTCAAGATCAAGTTCGTGCCTGGCCCCAACGACTTCGCGATGCTGCAGGAGGTCCTGCGGCGCAGGCTCGAGCGACTGGAGTCGGCGCAGCGTCGCGAGGAGGCCGACGTCGTCGGCGACCGCTCGTTCACCAGCCGGCCAGACTTGATCCTCATCGATGGCGGCAAGGGACAGCTGAGCGCTGCGCTCGAGGTCCTGGAGTCGGCGGGCTATGCGGACATACCAACGTTCTCACTGGCCAAGGAGCGCGAGGAGATCTTCGCGCCGGGACGCGCCGACCCGATCGTGCAGGAGAAAAACTCGCCAGGGATGTTCCTTGTCCAGCGGATTCGGGACGAGGCACATCGCTTTGCCATCACGCATCACCGCAAAGTGCGCTCCCGCAAGGCGCTCACGTCACCGCTCGACTCGGTCGAGGGCATCGGTCCCGCGCGCAAGCGGGCCCTCCTGCGACACTTCGGCTCCGTGCAAGCGATACGCGACGCGGCGGTCGAGGACATCGTGGCGGTGGGCGTCCCCGAACGCCTCGCGAAGAGACTGAAGGAAACCCTGTGACTGCAGAGTCGCAGCCGGAAGCCGTCGACAGATCTCGTCGAGGTTTCCAGCCGTGACGCTCGTTATCGTCGGCGGAACCACGGAACCCGAGCTCGATGAGGCAGTCGGCGTCTTTGTCGACGCCGGCTTCCATCTCGCGCGCTGGCTGTCGCCGTTTGACGACTCAGACGGCGTCCTGCCGTTGCGAGGCGATGGCGCCGTCGTGCTTAAGGACGCGGACGCTCGCGGCATTCGCTACGTGCTCGTCCACGTCGGGAGCGACGACGGCAAATCCGGCGGCAGCCACGATCGAGCGCACCACCGCGTGGACGTTGCCCGGCTGCGCGAACTGGCCCAGCAGCTTCGATCTCGCGAGAAGATGCTCATCACATGCCTGGCCTTCGGGTATAAGAAGGGCATACCCGACGGCGCGGCCTGGGTCGTGGACGTGAGGCTTCTCGACAATCCCTACTGGGTGGACGACCTTAGACCTCTCGACGGTCGCGATCCGCGGGTGCGTGAGTTCGTCGTGAGCCAGCCGGCGGCGGGGGAGCTGCTGGACAACCTCGAGCGCACTCTTCGTGCGGCGCTCCCGCACTATCGCGAGCGGGGACGCTCCCAGCTCGT
>JALYYG010000126.1 GCA_030946685.1 Candidatus Dormiibacterota bacterium
CGTGAGAATGCTGCCCGGATGGTCGCTGCCGTCAAAGACGGCGTCGGTATCGGCGTGCTCGATCACATGTACCGTCGCGCGAGGTGACCCCGATGCGGACGCGGTCCCCGACAGCGCGAGTGCCAAACACGCCACCGCAACGATCGCCAAACCCAGCCTGAAGTTCCGTTGCATGAATCCCTCCTTCTCGTTCGTGAAGCCCCCACCAGCAAGCCTACGACTCCCGAATTCGCCGGGTGTCTCGACCCGACTGGAGATTCAGCCGAGCGGGCGAAGGTGGCGCCGCCGTATAAAGAGATGGATGGCAGCTACTCAACCGGCCGACGACAAAGTCCGCGGCGCCCTCTCCCGACCGATGACGGTCGTCGACATCTCGACCACCGGCCGGAAGAGCGGGCAGGAGCGCCGGATCGAGATCGTGATGCACAACATCGACGGCCGACTCTACATCAGCGGCCAACCGTCCCGAACGCGCCGAAGCTGGCTCGCCAACCTGGGGGCGGATCCGAAATTAACGCTCCATGTCAAACGCGGCGCGCACGCGGATCTCCCGGCCGCCGCCCGCGAGATCACCGATCCGAAGGAGCGTCGGCAGATCCTTGAGCACGTGGCACGCAATTGGAAGCGTCCCGACGTCGACACCATGGTCGAGTACAGCCCACTGATCGAAGTGACGATCAACGGCGCGCCAGCTGCGAGCGAGTCCCGAGCTTAGTCGATAGCGGTCATAACGTGCTTGATGTTGGTGTACTCCTCGAGCGAGTAGATCGACAGGTCCTTGCCGTAACCGCTCTGCTTGTAGCCCCCGTGCGGCATCTCGCTGACCAGGGGGATATGGGTGTTGATCCACACCGTGCCGAATTGCAGGCGGCGGGCGGCGTTCATGGCGCGGCCGACGTCGCGCGTCCAGACTGACGCGGCCAGCCCGTAGTCGACGTCGTTGGCCCAGGCGATCGCCTCGTCGTCGTCCTTGAAGCGCTGCACCGTGACAACCGGACCGAAGACCTCTTTTTTGACGATCTCGGAGTCCTGCTTGACGTCGGTGATTAGGCTCGGCTGGTAGAAGTAACCGCGGCCCGGAATGGGCGCCCCGCCGGCCAGCACCCTGGCCCCGCGTTCGCGCGCGCGGTCGACGAATCCCACGACCCGCTCGAGTTGCTCCTTGGCGACCATCGGTCCCATCTCGATGCCTTCCTCGAGTGGGTTGCCGACCTTGACGGACTGCACGCTCTTGGTCAGCGAGGCCAGCAGGTTGTCATAGATTTTCGGACCGGCGATGACGCGGGTGGCTGCCGTGCAATCCTGGCCGGAGTTGAAGAAGCCGGCGATCTTCACCCACTCGTTGACCGCGTCCAGGTTGGCGTCGTCGAAGACGATGACCGGAGCCTTTCCGCCTAGCTCGAGGTGCACACGCTTCAAGGTCTGCGAGGCGGCTTTCGCCACCTCTTTGCCGGTTGCGACGTCGCCCGTCAACGACACCATGTCGACGCCGGGATGCCGGACGATGCCGGCGCCCACCGGCTCCCCGTCACCGGTAATGACGTTGAAGACGCCCGCTGGAAAGATATCGGCCGTTAGCTCGGCGAGCCGCAGCGCCGTCAGCGGCGTCCACTCCGACGGCTTGAGTATCACGCAGTTCCCGGCCGCGAGGGCCGGGGCGACTTTCCAGATCGCCATCATCAGGGGATAGTTCCAGGGGGCGATCGAGCCCACCACGCCGATCGGCTCCCTCCGGATCATGCTGGTGTAGCCTCGCATGTACTCGCCGGCCGCCCGACCCTCGAGCGTGCGAGCGGCTCCGGCGAAGAAGCGCAGGTTGTCGACGCAGGGCGGGATCTCTTCCGAGAGGAACATGGCACGCGGCTTGCCAACGTTGGCCGACTCGATGTCAGCCATCTGGTTGGCGTCGGCCAGAATCGCGTCGGCCAGTTTGAGCAGCATCTCGCTGCGCTCCTTGGGGACGGTTTCGAACCAGTCCACGTAGGCTTTGCGGGCGGCCGTCACGGCGCGGTCGACGTCCTCCTGGGTGCCCTTCGGCACCTCAGCA
>JALYYG010000028.1 GCA_030946685.1 Candidatus Dormiibacterota bacterium
GGACCGCTGACCAGGTCTTCATCCCGCTGACGGTCGGCGGTGGGGTCCGCAGCGTGGACGACATGGCCGAGCTGCTGACGCACGGAGCGGACAAGGTCTCGATCAACACCGGGGCACTGGCCGAACCGGAGCTGATCACCCGCTGCGCGGAGGTCTTTGGGTCGCAGTGCGTGGTCCTGGCAATCGATGCGCGCCGACGCACCGAAGGTGGGGGGTGGGAGGTGTTCAGCCACGGTGGGCGCCGGCCAGCTGGTAAGGACGCGATTGAGTGGGCAGCGCTGGGGGAAACACTGGGGGCCGGGGAGGTACTGCTCACTTCGATGGACAGCGACGGCACGCACGGCGGGTACGACGTCAAGCTGTTGAAGGCGGTCAGCTCCGCGGTTCGGCTGCCAGTGATCGCGTCGGGTGGGGCGGGCACCGCCGGCCACATCTATGAGGCACTAACCGAGGGCGGGGCGGAGGCCGCCCTCGCAGCATCCATCTTTCATTTTGCGGAGCTGTCCATCGACGCCTTGAAACAAGAGCTGGCCGCACGCGGGTTGGAGATAAGGCGATGAAACCGGACTTTTCGAAAGGCCTCGTACCGGCTGTAGTCCAGAACGCCGAGACCGGAAAGGTGCTGATGCTCGCTTATATGGACGAAGCGTCGTGGTCAAAGACCCGCGAAACCGGACGCGCCTGGTTCCAATCCCGCGAGCGCGGACTTTGGGAGAAGGGCGCCACATCGGGCAACTTCATGGAGGTCGTTGAGATCCGCCTCGACTGTGACCTCGACAGCGTGCTTTTGCGCGTGAAGCCTGCCGGCCCCGCGTGCCACACGGGAGCGGAATCCTGCTTCTTCAACGAGCCTGAATAGCCAGAGGCTCTTGAGCGCGGTCTCACCCGCGTCCCTGGCGGACGCGTTCGCGCCCCACCCTCCCCGGCGGGAGGGGAGTCTGTATTCGGATGTTTATGCAGAGACTTGTATACTCATGCGTTCATGAAGGCTAGGGTCGCCGTGGCGGGTGCCAACGGCTATGCGGGGATGACGCTCGTCCATCTCCTGGCCCGGCATCCGGGCGTGGAGCTGATTCAGCTCACGTCCCGCTCGTTCGCCGGTCAGCCTTACACAGCGGTCTTTCCTCTGCTCGACATCGACGGCACCTTCCAATCTGAACTAGAGCCGGACGGCATCGACGCGGTGTTCAGCTGCCTGCCTCACAACGTCGGGGCGACCGTTGCCGAGAGTTGGCTGTCCGGCGGCGCCCGAGTGGTCGACATGAGCGCCGACTTCCGCCTCAAGGATGCGGCCCAATACCCCATCTGGTACAAGCAGGAGCACCCGGCCCCCGCTCTGCTCGAAAAAGCTGTGTTCGGACTGCCCGAGCTGCACGAACCTGAGCTCGGGGATGCCGAGCTGATCGCCGTCCCCGGCTGCTATGCGACTGCCTCCATCCTCGCGCTCGCCCCGGCCGCGGCCGCGGGCGCGGTCGGTTCCGACATCGTCGTCGACGCCAAGTCCGGTGTGAGCGGAGCGGGCCGGTCACCAAGCATCGGGACTCACTTCAGCGAGGTGAACGAGTCGATCGGGGCATACGCGATCGCGGGTCATCGCCACCTGCCAGAGCTGACCCAGGAGCTCCAATTGCTGAGCCGCAACGGCCTGCGGGTCACATTTGTCCCGCACCTGGTTCCGATGACGCGAGGGATTCTGGTGACCTGCTACTTCGACCTCAAAGGCTCCCTCGACCAGTTGCGAGACACCTACTCGGAGTTTTACGCCGGCCAGCCCTTCACAAGGGTGCTCGGCCAGAGCCCGACCACCAAGCTCGCCAGCCATTCGAACCTGTGCCTGGTGAATGTCGCCGCTCAGGGAGAGAAGGCCGTGGTGACGGCGGCGCTCGACAATCTTGTCAAGGGCGCCTCGGGCCAGGGTGTGGAGTGCTTCAACATCGCGTTCGGATTCGATCGCCGGACGGCCCTCGAGGCGCTCGTTCAATGGCCGTGACCTTCGCGCGTGGTTTTCGCGCCGGCACGGCAGCGTGCGGCATCAAGGCCTTCACGACCGGCGCATCCGCGATCCCGACCGGGCAGGGAGACGACCTCTGCGTCGTCGAGTCCGAGCACGGATGCGATACGGGTGGGGTGTTCACGACCAACAAGGTGAAGTCCGCTTCGGTCGTGATCGATCAGCTCCACCTCCAGCACAACCGAGTCCGTGCGCTGGCGATCAACTCGGGCAACGCGAACGCCTGCACCGGCGCCCAGGGGTTCAAAGACGCTCTGCTCATGGCCAAGCTCACCGCCGACCGGCTGGACCTCGACCCGCACCAGGTGCTGGTGAGCTCAACCGGAGTCATAGGCCGCTACCTGCCAATGAGCGCCATCAAGTCCGGCATCGCCGAGGCATGTGGGCGGCTCAGCGAAGAAGGCGGCGACCTCGCGGCGCGCGCCATCATGACCACCGACACGGTTCCCAAGACCGCGCAGCTCGAGGTCGACATCGGGGGCGCCACCATCCGCGTTGGGGGGATGTGCAAAGGCTCAGGGATGATCCACCCGAGCATGGGCACCCTGCTCGCCTACATCACGACGGATGCGGCGGTGGAGTCGGGTTTGATGGCCAAGCTTGTGAAGCCGATCGCGGACCGGAGCTTCAATCAGGTCACCGTCGACGGCGACAGCTCGACGAACGACACCTTCCTCCTGCTTGCAAATGGAGCGGCCGACAACGCCTCGATCCAGGCGGGAAGTGTCGAGGCCGCGAATCTCGAGATGGCGCTGCTTGAGGTCGCCCGCCAACTGGCTCGCGCGATCGCGCGCGACGGCGAGGGCGCGACCAGGCTGATCACCGTCCGCGTCCTGGACGCAGCTTCAGACGCCGACGCGCGGACCGCCGCGCGCGCGGTGGCCTCGTCGAACCTGGTCAAGACCGCCGTCCACGGCGGAGATCCCAACTGGGGCCGCATCGTATGCGCGCTCGGGTACAGTGGCGCGGAGCTGGCGCTCGACAAGCTCCATCTCAGCGTGGGCGGGCTGGTCGTGTTCGAACGCGGCGCGGGGGTGCACGTCGACCTCTCGGCCGTACGGCGCGCGTTCGAGCAGCCGGAGATCGAGATAGTGGCCACCCTTGGGCTGGCGGACGGCCGCGCCGAGGCCTGGGGCTGTGACCTTTCGGAGGAGTACGTGCGAATAAACGCGGACTACACGACATGACGTTGACCGTCGAGGAACGAGCAAAGGTCCTTGTCGAGGCGCTGCCGTATATCAAGCGGTTTCACGGCCAGGTCGTCGTGATCAAGGTTGGCGGCAACGCCATCGAGCAGGCGCGAGACGAGACGCTGCTCGACGTGGTTCTGCTGCGTTACGTAGGCATGCAGCCGGTACTGGTACATGGCGGCGGGCCCGAGATCACCGCGATGAGCGAGCGGCTCGGGATCAAAGCGACTTTCACGAAGGGACTCCGTGTCACCGACGAAAAGACCATGGAGGTCGTGAAGATGGTGCTTACGGGGAAGGTCAATCCGGACCTCGTGGCAATGATCAACCGGCTGGGCGGCCAGGCTGTCGGAATGAGCGGCGAGGACGGGCCGTCAATCATCGCCGAGCCACTAAACGAGGCGCTGGGCTTCGTCGGCCGGGTCACCCAGGTCAACAAGGAACCGATTACGGCGCTGTTGGGGCGCGGCTACATCCCGGTCATCGCCTCAATCGGGCTTGGCTACGACGGGCACGCGTACAACATCAACGCCGACACCGTCGCGGCGGAGATCGCGGTAGCCCTGAACGCCGCCAAGCTGATTCTCCTGACCGATGTCCCTGGCGTGCTTGGCGTCGATGGCGGCGTTGTCGCGGTGATCTCAAAGGACGATGCGCGTCAGAGGATCGACACCGGAGAGGTAACCGGCGGGATGATCCCCAAGCTTGAGGCTTGCCTCAGGGCGCTCGACGCCATTCCGCTGGCGCATATCGTCGACGGCCGGACACCCCACGCTCTGCTACTGGAGCTCTTCACTGAGGCGGGTATCGGGACGATGGTCACGCCTTGAACGTCTTAAGGACCGGGGTTGGGACCCCTCAAGCCGGACAGTATTCTGCCCGCCAACACAAAAGGAATCCCCTAGAGGGTGGGTGGGGGGTTCGTGGGCGGGCCCCGCGCGCGCGATCCGTTTGTGGTGTGAGATGGCGGTTGGGGTGTTGAATACCCCGGAGCTCGCCGACAAATACCTGATGCAGACCGGCCGGCGGTTGCCTGTTACATTCGTCCGGGGCGAAGGCTGCCTGCTCTACGACGAGGAGGGCAAGGAGTACCTCGACCTCGTGGCCGGGATCGCCGTCAACCTCCTCGGCCACGCTCATCCAGAGGTCGCCGCGGCGCTGATCGGCCAGGCCCGGACGCTGGTCCACACCTCCAACCTCTACTTCACGCGGCCCCAGGTCGAGCTTGCGCGTCGCCTGGTCGACCTGTCGTTCTCGTCACGAGTGTTCCTATGCAACTCCGGGGCGGAGGCCAACGAGGCGGCGATCAAGATCGCGCGCAAATGGGGCGCGCGCAACCGCGATGGCGCCTTCGAGATCATCACGTCAGTCGGCTCGTTCCACGGTCGCACGCTCGCGACGGTGACCGCCGGCGGGCAGCAGAAGTACTCGGATCCCTTCAAACCTCTTCCGGATGGTTTCGTCCACGTGCCGTACAACGACCTCGACGCCATCAAGGCGGCGACGACAGAGCGAACTGTCGCGGTCATGCTCGAGCCGGTGATGGGTGAGATCGGCATCATCCCCTCGGCGCCTGGCTACCTCGCGAAAGTGCGCAGCTGGTGCGACGAAAAGGACCTGCTGCTGATCCTTGACGAGGTCCAGACGGGCCTCGGCCGCACCGGCCGGTGGTTCGCGTACCAGCACCATGGCATAACCCCTGACGTCATGACCCTGGCCAAGGGCCTCGGCGGCGGTGTCCCCATCGGCGCATGCCTGGCGTCCCCGCGCGCAGACGTTTTCGAGCCGGGCGATCACGGATCGACGTTCGGCGGCAACCCGCTCGCGTGCATGGCGGCACTCACAGTCCTCAGCGTTATCGAGCGCGACGGTCTGGTTGGTCATGCCGCGGAGATGGGTGAGCTGCTGCACGGCGCCCTGCTCGGTCTTGGCGCCAAGGACGTGCGAGGCATCGGGCTCATGCAGGCGTTCGAGTTTGCCGAGCCCCGCGCCAAGGCCTTCCAGCAAGCATGCCTTGAGTCAGGGCTGATCGTAAACGCAGTCGACGAGAACACGGTCCGGTTGGTCCCGCCGCTGATCATCACCGGAGCCGAGGTCGATCGGGCGCAGGCGACGATGCAGCTGGCTATCAAGTGACCGCGACCAAGGGGCAGCGGCACCAGGCCATCCTCGCGCTGGTGAACCGGGGCGGAGTGCACACGCAGCAGGAGCTGGCCGAAGCGCTCGCGCGGCGCGGGTTGCGTGCCACGCAGGCGACGATCTCGCGGGACATCCAGGAGCTCGGGCTGGTCCGTTCGGTCCGCGGTTATCGAACCTCGGCGGACCTGGTCCGAGAGCTGGTCCTGTCGGTCGAGCTCGTAGAGCCGATGGCTGTGATCAAGACCCCTCCAGGCACGGCGAACCTGGTCGCGCGGCGGATCGACGAGGCGGCGCTGCCGGGCGTCGCCGGCACCGTTGCAGGCGACGACACGATCATTGCCGTGCTGCGGAAGCCGGGGGCCGCACGATCGTTGAAGGACCTCCTGGCGCGTGTCGAGTAGGGGGGCGGCGGACGGGCTTTGCACGCTCGTCGCATCAACGGGATTCCCCTGGTAATGGCCAAGAAGCTGGTTCTCGCCTACTCCGGTGGCCTGGACACCTCGGTGGCGATCCGCTGGCTCAAAGACAAGGGCTGGGACGTGATCGCGTTCACGGTGGACCTGGGCGAGAAGAAGGATCTCGACGCTATACAGGCACGGGCGCTCAAGACCGGCGCATCGGCGGCTTACGTCGCCGATGGCCGCATGCCGTTCCTCGAGCTGTTCGTGTGGCCGTCGCTTCAGGCGGGGGCCGTCTACGAGAAGGAGTACCCGCTGGCGACAGCGCTCGGTAGGCCTCTCATCGCGGCGATGATGGTCGAGGTGGCGCGGCGTGAAGGCGCAAGCGCGATCGCCCACGGATGCACCGGGAAGGGCAACGACCAGGTGCGATTCGATGTCACCACGGCGGCGCTCGCCCCGGAGCTGCAGGTGGTCGCCCCGGTGCGCGAGTGGCACATGAACCGCGACGATGAAATCGAGTACGCGACCAAACACGGCATCGAGGTGCCGGCCACACTCGGCTCGCCGTACTCGACAGACGAGAACCTGTGGGGCCGTTCGATCGAAGCGGGCGTGCTCGAGGACCCGTGGGCCGAGCCACCGGCGGACGTTTATGCGTGGACGCGCGACCCGCGGCAGTGTCCCGACGAGCCCGTGTACGTCGAGATCGGTTTCAAGCACGGCCTGCCTGTTTCACTCGACGGCAAGGCGACCGGCCCGCTGGAGCTGGTCACCAAGCTGAACCTTATCGGGGGCGAGAACGGCGTCGGTCGCATCGATCATCTCGAGAACCGCCTCATCGGGATCAAGTCGCGCGAGATCTACGAGGCGCCGGCAGCGATTCTGCTGCTGCAGGCTCACCAGGCACTGGAGGACATCACGCTGCCCAAAGAGGTGGCGAGATTCAAGGACCTGGTGGCCCAGCAGTGGGCCCAGATGGTCTACGACGGCATGTGGTTCAGCCCCCTGCGGGACGCTCTGTACGCGTTCGTCGTCGAGACCCAACGCCACGTGACCGGCGAAGTACGCGTCAAGCTCTTCAAGGGCTCCTCGCACGTGGTAGGACGCAAGGGTCCGCAGCAGCTGTATCAGCTGTCGCTCGCAACGTATGGAAAGGGCGATGCCTTCGACCAATCGGCGGCGGCCGGCTTCATCAAGCTCTGGGGGATGGGTGTGCGAACGTCAGCTGAAGTCCAGGGCCACCTGCATGCGCGGGAGCTGGGGAACCTGTTGGGAGAAGTCAAGAGGCTTACGCCATAGGTAAAAAGACCGGCAAGCTGTGGGGAGCTCGCTTCCGGCGTCGGCTTCTTCCCGAGCTGGAGCGCTTCTCATCGTCGCTCGAGGTGGATTTCGAGCTTTACCCTTTCGACATCGCCGGGAGCATCGCGCACGGCCGTGGCCTCGCGGCGGCAGGACTCCTGTCGAAAGCGCAGCTGACCGCCACCGAGCGGGCGCTTCGACGGGTCAAGCGCGAGCTGGACGCGAGCAAGCTCACCTTCCTCGACACGGATGAGGACATCCACACGGCGGTCGAGCGGCGAGTAACCGAGATCACGCCTGCGGGTGCGGCGCTGCATGCGGGTCGCTCACGCAACGACCAGGTCGTGCTCGATCTCCGGCTCTACTGCAGGGCGGCGGCAAGCGAGCTGGTGGCCGCGGTCGCCGCGGTGGTCGACGCTCTTGGCGCCCATGCGAACGCACACTCCGGCTGGGCGATGCCCGGCTACACGCACCTGCAGCGGGCGCAACCGGTCACCGTCGGACACCACCTGCTCGCCCACGCGGAGCCGCTTCTGCGCGACGCCGAGCGTTTCCGGCACGCATATGCGGCGGCTGACGAGATGCCCCTCGGCTCAGGTGCGCTCGCGGGCACGACCCTGCCTCTGCTGCGCGACGTCGTCGCCAGGGAGCTGGGTTTCCAGCGACTCACGGTCAACAGCATGGATGCGGTAGCCGACCGGGACTTTGCGCTCGACCTGGTGTACGCATGCATGTGCGCCGCCATCCATCTCAGCCGGCTCGGCGAGGATGTGGCAATTTGGGCGAGCTCGGAGTTCGGCTTCATCCGGCTGGCCGACGAGATCGCCACCGGGTCGAGCCTGATGCCCCAGAAGAAGAATCCTGACATCGCCGAGCTCCTCCGCGGCCGGTCCGGCCGTGCCGTAGGCAGCCTGGTCGCGCTGGCAATGGTGCTCAAGGGCCTGCCCCTGGCCTACGATCGGGACCTTCAGGAGGACAAGCCAGCGGTGTTCGCCGCTGTCGACAACGCCCTGGATTCGCTGCAGGCGACCGCCCTTCTCGTCAAGCACCTGGAGTTCGACAGATACCGGCTGGCGGCCGCTTGCGCCGACCCCGGCCTGTTGGCCACGGACGCCGCCGAGGCCATGGTCCGGCAGGGCAAGCCCTTCCGCGAGGCGCACCAGGAGGTTGGCCGGCAGGTGCGGGCGGGCACCATGAAGGCGCCCTGGGGCGCCGAGGCATCGCTGCTGAGACGCGACCTGGCCGGGGCACCGCATCCCCGCCGGGTGGCCGCGCGGGCGAGCGCAGTTCGGCGGCAGGCCGCCAGCCTGCTGCAATGGAGCGACGGGCACCCACCCCCCCTTCCGGTGTAAGTGACCTAGAGTTCGGGTTCCTGATGCTGCTCGCCGTGGACGTCGGCAATACCAACGTAACGCTCGCCCTCTTTGACGGCGAGCGGCTGGCCGCCGACTGGCGGGTCACCTCTCACAGGGAACGTACCGCCGACGAGATGGCGGTCGAGCTGCGCCAGCTGTTCAGCCTCCGCGACTACGAGCTGAGTGTGGTCGACGGAGTCGTCATCGCCAGCGTTGTCCCCAATCTCAACCCGGCCCTGATCGAGGCGTCGAGACGCTACTTGAAATGCGAACCCGTGATGGTCGGCCCGGGCACGAAAACGAGCGTTCGGGTCAGGTACGACAACCCGAAGGACGTGGGAGCGGACCGGATCGCGAACGCGCTGGCCGCCTTCACGAAATATGGCGGGCCGATCGTGGTCATCGATTTCGGCACTGCAGTCACCTACGACGCGATCAATGCGCAGGGCGACTACCTCGGCGGCGCCATCGCGCCCGGTGTGGAGATCTCGCTAGACGCCCTCGTCTCTCACACCGCAATGCTTCGGCGGGTCGAGGCCGTCGCCCCGGACTCGGTGATCGGCCGCAACACGGTGACTTCGATCCAATCGGGGCTTGTGTGGGGGTTTGTGGCCCAGGTCGAGGGGATGGTCGAGCGCATGGTGACCGAGCTTGGCGGCTCGGCCAAGGTGATCGCGACCGGCGGGCAGGCCGCGCTCGTGGCTGGGCTTACCCACGTCATAGAGAGCACCGAGCCGCTCCTTACTCTCGAGGGCCTGCGCCTTATCTACCTCCAAAACTCGGACGGGAGTGCTAGATAGACAAGAGATGAAGACCGCGCCCGCTTTTCACATCTATCTCTTGGGCAGTCTCAACCACGTTGGGCTCGAGGAGGTACTGACGGACCTCGGTCTCGAGGGCCAGCGCCTCGAAAGCACGACCACCATCGTCTCCCCGGCGCTGATCCTGCTCGGTACCGGCGAGAGCGCTCCCCAAGGGCTCGCCGACATCTCGGTCGCCCTCCCCGTGGACGCTTCTCCCACCGCCCTCGGCCACCTCCTGCACCTGGCGATGGAGAACGTTGCCTTGAAGCAGGAAGTAAGGCAGTTGGAGGAGCAGGCTAGGAAGCAGCACCGCCAGTTCGAGGAGCTCAACCGAATCGGTATCGCCCTGTCCGCCGAACGGGACATCGGCAAGCTCCAGGAGTTCATCCTCACGACGATGCGCCAGCTGACGAACGCGGACGGCGCCAGCCTGTGGCTCAAGACCGTGGGCGATGACGGGCAGCCGAAGCTGTTCCTCGCCTCGAGCCAGAACACTTCCATCGACAACACGTACCAGGCCTTCAAGGTGCCGGTGGACGAGAAGAGCGTGGTTGGCTATACGGTGACCGTCGGCTCGAGTCAGATCTACGACGACGCCTACAACCCTCCGCCGGGCAAACCACAGGGCGGAAAGGGATTCGACCAGCAGTACGGCTATCGAACCAAATCGATGCTGACCGTTCCCATGCGCAACTACAACAACGAGGTGGTCGGCGCCATCCAGCTGATCAACGCGAAGCGAAGCTACGAAACCCGGCTGACCGTGGCCAACGTCCCGGATGAGGTGGTGAGCTTCCGACCGGAGGATCTCGAGATGATCGAGTCGATCGCCAGCCAGGCCGCGGTCGCCCTCGACAACAAGAACCTGCTCGACTCCATCCAGGCACTGTTCGACGGCTTCGTCGAGGCAAGCGTGACCGCCATAGAGCAGAGAGACCCCAGCACCGCGGGTCACTCGGGCCGGGTGGAAGCCCTTACTGCGAACTTTGCCAGGACCGTGACCAAGATAGACGTGGGCAAGTATCGCGACGTCTATCTCACAGACGACCAGTTGAAGGAGCTGCGTTACGCGTGCCTACTGCACGACTTTGGAAAGGTCGGGGTGCGTGAGCACATCCTGATCAAGGCCAAAAAGCTCATACCCGGGCAGCTGGAAGTGATCCAGGCCCGCTTCGAATTCGTTGAGCGCTCCGTGCAGGTCAAGTACGCGACCGAGAAATTGGACGCTATGCGAAGCGGCAACGCCGGCGCCCCCGTCCTGGCCGAGATCGATCGACGCCTCGAAGCGGACCTGGTTCAGCTCAACAAGTGGATCCAGGGGATCGTCGCCGCCAATGAGCCGAGCGTACTGCCCGAGGACAAGGCCTCGATGCTCGAGTTCCTCTCTCAGCAGACCTACTACGACATGGCCGGCAAAGCGCACCCGATGCTCGATCCGCAGGAGTTTCGCTTCCTCAGCATCAGGAAGGGAACCCTCGATCCGCAGGAGCGACTCGAGATGGAGGCGCACGTCACCCACAGCTTCCATTTCTTGAGCAAGATCCCGTGGACTCCGCTGATGCGCGGCGTGCCCGAGATCGCGTACGGGCATCACGAGAAGCTGGACGGCACCGGCTACCCCCGCGGGCTGACCGCCGAACAGATCCCCGTCCAGGCTCGCATGATGACCATCTCGGACATCTACGACGCGCTCACGGCACAGGACCGCCCCTACAAGCGCGCTATACCTTCGGTCGCGGCGCTCGACATCCTGAAGAAGGAAGCCGGCGAGGGCAAGCTCGACACCGACCTCCTGGACATCTTCATCGCCAAACGCGTCTTCGAGGCGACGGCGCCGAGATGAGGGTCAAGTTCTGGGGCACCCGCGGAACCAGGCCGACGCCGGGTCGCCGAACGCTCAGGTACGGCGGCAACACGACGTGCCTCGAAGTCAGGGACAAGGAAAACAACCTGATCATCGTTGACTCAGGCTCAGGCATCGCCGAGCTCGGCAGTGGTCTCAGCCAGTCCGAGCCTCTGCAGGCGCACCTTCTGATCACTCACACGCACCTGGACCACATCCAGGGCTTCCCGTTTTTCCTGCCGGCGTTCGTGCCCGGCACCCACCTGACGATCGTCGGGCCGGCCGGCTCGGCCAAGTCGCTGCAGGCGGCGTTTGCCGACCAGATGGACCCGGCCTACTTCCCTGTCCGGCTCGACCACATGCCGGCTGAGATGGAGTTCATCGAGCGCAACCCGGGCGAGACCTTCGAGGTCGGTGGGCTGCGAATCACACCACACCTGCTGATGCACCCCATCCCCACGTTCGGTTACCGGATCGATGAGGGATCCACGCGCTTCGCGTTCGCGACGGACAATGAGATCTCGCTCTTCGCAAACAACGAGGACGGCACGCTGCAGGACATGGCGGAATGGTGCCGGGACGCAGACCTGCTCGTCCACGACGCCCAGTACAGCCGCGAGGAGTACAAAACGCACGCAGGCTTCGGGCACTCAACATACGAGGAAGCCCTGGCTCTGGCCGAGCAGGCAGGCGCCAAGCAGCTCGCCTTCTTCCATCACGATCCCATCCACTCGGACAGCGATGTCGACGCCCTGATCGAGGAGGCGCTCGGTAACCACCGCGACGCGGGGGGCCAGAACATCGAAGCCTTCCCGGCGGCCGAGGACCAAGAGTTAGCTCTCTAAGAATGAAAGGGAACCCGAGGGTTCCCTCTGCGCGCCAGGCGCGTGCAGGATCGGACTTCCTGATTGCATGCTCTCCTTCCGAAATCGATTGGATTCATCGAGGATCCCCACCACGATTCGATGTGCGAGGAGACAAAGTCATGGCCGGGGGACCCCGGCCAACCCTGCGCCGCTAGCCGACGGCGGTGCGGCTGGACCGGTGTTGTGTCAATTAGTCTTTGCCAGTGACGCAAGAGACAGAGACTGATCTCCCGGAGGAGATGCGCGACCGCCGCAAAAAGCTGGAGCGGCTTCGCGCGGCGGGAATCGATCCCTATTCGCGTGGTTTCAAGCCCACCCAAACAACTGCAGAGGCGAGGGCGCTTCTTGCCGATGGCGACCGAACCGACCCGGTGGCGCTTGCGGGCCGGATGATGGTCAAGCGCCTCCACGGCGGGTCGGCGTTCGCGGACCTGCAGGACGGCGCAGGGCGCATCCAGCTCTTTGCCAGTCGCGAGATTCTTGGCGCGGAGGCATTCGACCTGTTTGCCGACCTCGATCCGGGTGATGTGATCGGAGTAAAGGGGCCTATGTTTCGCACCCGGCGCGGGGAGCCGACCGTCGAAGTGCACTCAGCACAGCTGCTGACCAAGGCGCTGCGCCCTCTGCCGGAGAAGTGGCACGGGCTAAAAGACATAGAGATCCGTTATCGCCGGCGATACGTCGACCTCATCGCGAACCCCGAGGTGCGCGAGGTATTCCGAGCGCGGACGAGGATCATCGCCGCGATCCGCCGGCTGTTCGATTCCCGAGGCTTCCTGGAGGTCGAGACGCCCGTGCTGCAGGAGGTGCCGGGTGGAGGCCTGGCGCGGCCGTTCCTGACCCATCACAACTCCCTCGACCGGGATCTGTACCTGCGCATCGCGCTCGAGCTCCACCTGAAGCGGCTTCTGGTGGGCGGGTTTGAGAAGGTCTACGAGATTGGGCGTGTGTTTCGAAACGAGGGCTTGTCACCGCGAAACAACCCCGAGTTCACTCTGCTGGAGTCCTACCAGGCTTACGCGGATTACGACGATGTGATGCGGTTGGTCGAAGACCTGATGGTTGATACCTCGTCAGCGGCAGGCCGTTCGTTGGCCACCACCTACCAGGACGAGCATGTGGACCTCTCGCCGCCATACAAGCGCGAGCGCATGGCAGACCTGGTGCTCGAGCACACCGGCCGCCACGCCGTGGGTGAGGAGCTGAACAACCTGTTCGAAGAGCACGTGCAGTCGTTGCTCCGCCAACCGACGTTCGTGACCGACTACCCGATCGAGATCTCGCCTCTTGCTCGCCGGCGAGAAGATGATCCGCGATTCGTGGAGCGGTTCGAGCTCATCATCCTCGGCCGCGAATACGCGAACGCGTTCACGGAGCTGACAGACCCGGTCGATCAGCGCGAGCGTTTCGAACTGCAGGCGGCCAAGCGAGCGGCCGGTGATGTGGAGGCGCATCCCATGGACGAGGATTTCCTGCGGGCGGTCGAGTACGGACTGCCGCCGTGCGGCGGTCTCGGCGTGGGAATCGACCGTTTGGTGATGCTCCTCACCGACCAGCCGTCGGTGCGCGACGTAATCCTGTTCCCGGTCATGAAAGCGGAATCGTAGCCGTGCTGCCGCTGGAGTTGATTCGGAAGGACCCTGATCGCGTGCGTCGCGCCGCAGACATGAAGGGCGAGGTCGCCCCCATCGATGAAATCCTCGAGCTGGATCGAGAATGGCGCGCGCATCAAAACGCTGCGGAGACGATCAAGGCGGAGCAGAACCGCCTCTCCAAGGACTTCGCGAAGTCGCGCGATGAGCAGCTCAAGGACAAGCTGCGCGAGATGGCGGAACGCGCCAAGGCAGAGCTCGCGCAGGCGGAGGCGATCAAGGCAGCGCTCGACGACCTGCTCCTCCGTGTGCCCAACGTCTTCGATGATTCGGTGCCGGTGGGGGAGAGCGAGGCCGACAACGTGGTCGCGCGCGAATGGGGCTCTCGGCCAGACCTCGGGTTCGCCGCGCGTACCCACTATGACCTTGGCGAGGCACTTGGGATCATGGACTTCGAAAGGGCGGCGCGGGTCGCCGGCTCGCGTTTCGCCTTTCTTCTAGGGGAGGGCGCTCTCTTAGAGCGTGCTTTGGTGCAGTTCATGCTCGACGTACACACACGCGAACACGGCTACACCGAAGTCCAGCCGCCCATCCTTGTCAACAGCGATTCGATGACGGGGACCGCCAACCTGCCCAAATTTGGCGCCGACGCCTTCAGGGTCGAGGGCCACGATCTGTGGCTAGTGCCCACGGCCGAGGTTCCGCTGACCAACTATCACCGCGACGAGATCCTCGACGGCGAGCGGCTGCCTATGAAGTACGTCGCCTATACGCCTTGCTTCCGCTCGGAGGCCGGCGCGGCGGGGAAGGACACGCGCGGCTTCATCCGGCTCCACCAGTTCTCAAAGGTGGAGCTGGTCAAGGTGACCACCGCAGACACATCGATGGAGGAGTTCGAGAAGCTGACCGCGGACGCCGAGGACATCCTCAAGCGGTTGGGCCTGCACTACCAGGTGCTCGTCATGTGCACTGGCGACATGGGGTTCGCGCAGTACAAGAAGTACGACCTGAATGCTTGGTGTCCGGGACTCGATCGATTTCTGGAGGTGTCGTCCTGCTCGCTGTTCAATGACTTCCAGGCCATGCGGGCAAACATCCGATACAGGGCCGCCCGAGGATCACCGCCGCGATTCGCGCACACGATCAACGGCAGCGGCCTCGCCCTCACACGGACCATCGACGCACTTCTCGAGACCTACCAGCGCGCCGACGGAACGATCGCGGTGCCGGAGCCGCTCCAGCCCTATATGGGCGGGCTGGAGGTAATCGGAGCGCGCTGACTTTCTAGAATCCTTGGTGCCCTTGGAGGGGTGGCCGAGTCCGGTTGATGGCGACGGTCTTGAAAACCGTTATGGGTGCAAGCCCATCCAGGGTTCAAATCCCTGCCCCTCCGCCCCTCAGCCTATTGGCAACTTCTGCTCCGGGGCCGTCCTCCGGTTCGGCCAGGCGCGAAAAGAAGTCCTCGTAATGGAAACGCGAGACGTGGGCGCGATCGAGACCGGGACGACTCGACCGCTTAACTGACAGGCCGCTAGGATTCCATCCGTCGGATTGGCTAGCCTCACCAGTCGCGAAACTGTAGACGACACCGTGCCCGGCGCAGCCCGGGTGGTGATAGGCGGGCACCAGCGGCCAGCCGCCGATCTTCGCGATGAACTTCCTGCCACAGTAGTGCTGGCGCGATCCCGCCACCACTACTATTCTCCCGGAGAGGTAGGCGGTCATGAAGGCTTGGAGGCGGTGGCAGGACTACGCCACCATGGTGTTCGGCATGATTCTTTTCGCCTCGCCGTTCGTCGTTGGCGAGCGATGGCTCCACGAGACCCCGGCGATCGCAGCCGGCCTCGGCGTCTTGCTTGTGGTGGCCGGGACCGTCGCGGCGTCCACGCGCGAACCTCGGCGTTCGCTGATCGTCAACGCGCCAGGCCTCGTGGCCGTGATCACGTTCATCGGAGCCCTGGCCATCGGGTTCTTGAGTCGATCCCTGGGACACATCGAGGTCGCGTTGACGGCCGGGGTCATGGCGATCGCCACGGTGCTGGTCGGCGCGACGCTGCGACTTTCCCCAAAGGAGTGATGGGGATGAAGACGATCGATTCCGAGCGGGCTTCAAGTCTCGGCGACAACCGAGCCGCGAATTCAATACAGTCGAGAATCAGCCGGTAACCCTCTGGCGGCCCTTGGATTGACGTGCGGTCGCGTGAGCCATTCTGTGGCATTTTCGACGGTCGCGAAGCACTCCGTATCCAGCTTGGTGCCTGGCACCCTGCTCAGGATGTCTTCGATGTTCATCCTGGCCAGTCCGCTCTTCGGGATGACTATGGCCATGCGCATGAGACCTGCCGCCAGAATGCGGGGGAACCAACTTCGATCAATCCAATCCTGATCCGCCTGCTTGACTGGTCTCATGTCGCGACAGTCGGCCAACCAGCGCGTACCGCGGTGCTCGGTGAGCATATTGAGCCCCGCCTCGAGCAGCTCCTTGCGTTCGGCCGTGTCCGCCCAGCCCTGCCATTCAAGGTGGACGGCCTCGCACGAGGGGCTCCACGTCACGACTCCTACCCCAGGGCGAATGAAGTAGACGGTCTCGGCCCGGAGCACATCGCTCTCGCGGACGGCTTCGACCATCAGCGGCTCACTCGAGCTTTGCAGTGTCGATGAGCGTTGATCCAGCCTCTCGACGGGCAAGGCTCGACCTGGTCAGTGTCGCTGGTCGGTGTAATGGTCAGAGGTATACGCCGAGCCGTGTTTCATGTCGACCTCAACTTCCGGGTCCTACACCCCGCAGAAGGCATGGGTCCGGAGGCTGCGGACTCGAGCCGGGCTTTAGGTCCGGCTCTCAACCAGCCTGTCGACCAACACCCGGTCAAGCCCAAGCCAGGTTGCGAGCTCGTGGAGCTCGCCGTAGACCGCGTCGACGTCCCGGGCGCCGGTGTTCGCTTCCATCTGCAGCGCCGGCACGCGCAGCACCGACTTGTCTCTGTCGGCTTTTGCGTCGACCCGCGCGATCAGCCGGTCGTCGCGGAGCACCGGGAGCACGTAATAGCCCCACCGTCGCTTCGCCGGCGGAACGTAGATCTCGAGCCGGTAGTCGAAGCCGAACAGATCGAGCAGGCGCTGCCGGTCGTAGACCAGCCGGTCAAACGGCGACAGGATCGCGGTGCGTCCATCGAACGCCCGTCGCAGCACCTTCGGGTCCGCGACCCAGTTGCCCGGGACGCCTTCCACCACTACTGGAACGCCGATGCCACCGACCACCTTCGGCCGGACGATGCCGAGGGAGCGGAGGCGACGCTCGGCGCGCACGCGTTCCGCGTCATCGGCAGTGATCTCGGGTTGACCTGTAGGCAGAACGCGTTGCGCGAGATCCCAGATTCTTTCGTTGCCTTCGCGACGGGAGATCGCGATCTCTCCCCGCGCGGCCATGAACTCGAGCATCTGGCCGAGGTTGCGGCCGTCGTTCCAGCCACCCGAGCGCCCTGCGGGTCCATGGACCCCAACACCTGTCGGTGGCCACGAGGACAGCGCGCGGTCCTCGAGCTCGCGTGACCGCCGCGGCCCCCGAGCCTCCAGCTCGGCGAGTAGGTAAGCGCGGAAGGGTTCATTTGCCTTCATCCACTCCCGGATGCGGTTCGGCCACGCAGTATCGCCCTTCGGCCATCGCGCCATCGCCGGGCGGTAGAGTGGGTAGTCCGCCGCAGGGTAGACGTACGCACGGTGCTCGAACAGCGACCGCTTCAAATAGATAAGGCGCGCCAGCTCTGCGGGCCGGAAGCCGTTGCCCAGGCGGCTCCAGAGAACCAGGTGCTCCGTTCGGGCCACCGCCGCCGTGGGATCGAGCTGCAGATAACCAAGTCCACGCACCGCTTGCAAGATGCTGCGCGGACTGTGCGCGTCGAGCATCTGGCTCATTACCGAAACCTGACGTGCGCGCTCACGCGTCAAGCGGATCACGCGGACGCCCGCCCGACTCTTGTTACCCGCGGATGCGGCCGGTCGTTTGCGCTTCATGAACCTAAAAGATATGCGGCCATCGTTGCGTCCCGGCCTGTTTTCCGTCGCGATCGCTATGGTCTGTGCGGCGGCGGCCACGTTAGCCGTGGTGGCTGCAACTCGGACACAGGTCGTGGTCGGAGCGCCCGCCCCAGTTCCGCAGTCGAGCTCGTTCACCCCTGGCGTGTTCGCCAGCGGCGATGCGACTGTGTCCAAGAAGCCGGATATAGCCTTCCTATCCGTCGGGGTCGAGTCGCTGAAGCCCACAGCGTCGGCGGCACAGAACGACCTCGCGAGTAAGGCGGCCAAGCTGATTGCCCGCGCCAAGGCGCTGGGCATCGTCGACAAGGACATCATCACCTCGGGGTACTCGGTGGGTCCGAACTATGGGAATTCGAACGCGGCCATTGACGGTTATCGGGCGTCTGAGCAGATCCAGCTCAAGTGGCACAACGTCGACACGGTCGGAGGGGCGCTGGACTCGCTCGTCCAGCAGGGCGGAGCGACTCAGGTTGGAGTCGGGTTCGGCCTGGCCAACCCCAAGGCGGCACAAGCCGAGGCGCGTGCCCTGGCGATCGTGGACGCACGGACGCGGGCACAGGGCATGGCGGACGCGGCGGGAATTAAGCTCGGTCAGGTGATTCGCGTTAGCGACCTCTCCTCGTATGGGGGTTTTCCACTCTCCGGGAGTGTCGGCTACGACAAGGCTTCGCTCCCAGCCCCGACCCAGATTCCAGTCGGACAGCTCGATGTGCAGGTCACCGTCGAGGTGGCCTTCGCGATCGCGAGCTGAGCCGGGATCCCTATAACGCGGTGAAGAGGGTGATGGCGCCGCTGGCGATCAGGACCAGGCTCCAGGCCAGGTCCATGTTGAACCAGCCGCGCCGGAGGATGCGAAGGCCGACCCTTTCATAAACGACCATGGCCACCAATCCCATCACGATCAGCATGGCCGTCACGTGGACCGACGCCGCGAGAACGGCCTGCATCGTGATCTCGTTGAGGCTGTGGTACGCCCCGGCGATCGGGATCCCCAGCAGCACGGGGGCCAGCATCAAACCAGCGCCATGCGCCGACGCCATCAGGAACGACCACCCGGCCAGGCCGATGAAACCGACTCGCATGCCGAAGCCCTTTGGGTGTGAGCGTGGTCTGGCGAGCTTGTACACGCCGAAGGTGACGAGAACGAGTGCAGCCAGGAGCCGCACGAGGTAAGGCGGCACGAGCTGTTCGGTCAGCGATACGGCGATCACGACGATGACGATCGATGCTTCGTGGCCGATGGCGATCGGCAGCAGCGAGCTGACGACGGCCGCTCGTTGTCGCTCCTGCAGGCCGCGCGCCACAGCAAACAGCCATCCCATCCCGGGATTCACGCCGTGATAGGCCCCGAGCAGCGCGAGAGCTGCCCAGGGCCACCAGCCGCCGTTCACGGGTAGCAGTACGAGTCGGACGAGGCGTCTCCGCCTTCGAGGTGGATCTGGTGGGTCCGCTGCTCGAACTCGGTGAAGAAGCCATCCTGGAAGCTCAGGCCGCCTTCAGGTTTCGC
>JALYYG010000062.1 GCA_030946685.1 Candidatus Dormiibacterota bacterium
GGCGGTGCAGGACATCCGTGGCAAGACTGTCTTGCTCACCGGCGCATCGACGGGACTTGGGCCGCACATCGCGAGACGCTTGAATCAGGCCGGAGCCCGTTTCGTACTGTCGGCGCGCAACGAGGAGGCGCTCCTGAGCCTTGCCAAAGAGCTCGGCGAGTCGAGGGTGATCGTCGCCGACCTTTCCAAGACCGGTGAGCCGGAGCGGCTGGCAAGAGAGGCTGGCGAGGTCGATGTTCTTGTCTCGAACGCGGGCGTTCCAGTGAGCAGACGGCTCGCGCGCCTGTCTATCGAAGAGATAGATAGGGCCATCGCGGTCAACCTGCGAGCGGGGATTATCCTCGCCCACGCCCTGGCGCCGGTGATGGTCAAGCGAAAGGAGGGACACATGGTCTTCATGTCGTCTATCGCCGGCAAGATCCCGTCGGCCGGCGTCAGCGTATACAACGCGACCAAGTTCGGCATTCGGGGTTTTGCGCTTGCAATCCGCGAGGAGCTCTGGGGAACTGGCGTCGGGGTGTCGGTGGTGTCTCCGACCTTCGTCAGCGAGGCCGGCATGTGGGCGGAGACGGGGCTCAAAGCCGATCCGATTGCGGGCGAAGTGACTCCGGCCCAAGTGGCGCAGGCTGTGTGGAAGGCGATAGTCAAGAATCGAGCCGACATCGACGTGATGCCGATTCAGCTGCGGGCCAGCCTGAAGATCATGGCGGTCGCCCCTGGGCTGTTCGCCGCTGTTGCCCGCTCCACCGGCGGGACCAGGCCCAACGACGAGCTGGGCGAGCGGCAAAAGCACAAACGATGACGTCGCGGCTCGTCGCGGAGAGTGCCTAAGCCCCCTCCGCAGAGCTTATTGCTGCCGTTCGGATGAAGGTGGCGCGATGGCCCAGGACGGGATGCTCAATAACCTCTCCGGCGCGAGCCACGCTAACATTCTCGGCATCATGAGCCGGGTAGAGCGATCGATATGGCCCTCCCGCACGCGCCTGGCGCGCAACGTATCCGTACCCTCGCCGGCACGTTCGCGCTAGCGATCCTCCGCCGGCGACTCCCGATCCCACTCTGGTTCGTCGGAACACGCCCATGAGCAAGACCGAGATTTCGATGCCGAAAGCGTTCGATCCTCAGGCCGTCGAGGCCGGCTGGTACGCACGCTGGGAAAAAGACGGCCTGTTCATCGCCGATGCCACGAGCAGGAAGCAGAAGTACACGATCTGCCTTCCGCCGCCCAACATCACCGGCGAGCTGCACATGGGACATGCGCTCAACCACACGCTCCAGGACATCTGTGCGCGCTACCGGCGCATGGCCGGCTACGAGGTCCTATTCCTGCCTGGGATGGACCACGCTGCGATCGCCACGCAGAACGTGATCGAGAAGCAGCTCGCCGCCGAGGGCATGACCAAGGAGCAGCTGGGTCGCGAAGCATTCGAGTCTCGTGTCAACGAGTGGTATGCCGAGGTCGGCGATACCATCGTCAGCCAGGACCGCATCCTCGGGGCCTCGCTCGACTGGTCTCGACTCCGCTTCACCATGGACGAGCGGTATGTCCGCGCCGTCATGACCGCCTTCGTCGCGTTCTACGAACGGGGCTGGATCTATCGTGCGCCGCGGATCGTCAACTGGTGTCCGCGCGACCGCTCCGCCATCTCAGACCTCGAGGTCAAATGGCAGGAGCATCACGACACTCTGTACTTCATCCGATACCCAATTGAAAGTGGGGGGAGTACCCCCCGAGCGGCGGCCGGGCAAAGCCCTTCCCCCGGCGCCCCCCCCGTCGATGGCGGCGGGTACGTAGTGATCGCGACGGTGCGGCCGGAAACGATGCTCGCCGACACCGGTGTCGCCGTCAACCCTGCCGATGAGCGCTACAAAGGCCTGATCGGAAAGACTGCGATCCTACCGCTCGTGGGTCGCAGGCTGCCCATCGTCGGCGACGATGCGGTCCAGAAGGATTTCGGCACAGGCGCGCTCAAGGTCACGCCGGGCCACGACCCGATGGACTACGACATCGGCCAGCGCCACTCGCTAGAGGTCGTCAACGGAATGCACCTGGATGGCAGCATGAACGTGCCGGGCCTCCCCTATGACGGGCTGCCCGCGCTCGAGGCTCGCCGCAGAGTGGTCGCAGACCTGCGTGCACAAGGGCTGCTCGTCAAGGAGGAGCCGTACACGCACGAGGTCGGCCATTGCGACCGCTGCGATGCTGTGATCGAGCCGCTGATCAGCGAACAATGGTGGCTGCGCATGGAGGTCATGCGGGACAAGGCCCTGGAGGCGTCGGCCGCTCGCAAGGTGCGATGGCATCCGGACCGCTACGAGCGGACCTACCTCGATTGGCTTCGTGGATTGCGAGACTGGAACATCGGGCGCCAGCTCTGGCTCGGCCATCGCGTGCCCGTCTATCACTGCGACAACGGGCACCAGGTGGTGGCGGTGACGCGCCCCAGCGAATGCACCGAATGCGGCAGCACGGCGCTGACGCAGGATCCCGACGTGCTCGACACATGGTTCTCATCAGCCCTCTGGCCCTTCGCGACGCTGGGATGGCCCGATCAGACGGAGGACCTCGAGGCCTTCTATCCCACCAGCATGAACAGCACGGCCCGCGAGATCATCAATCTCTGGGTGAGCCGCATGATCATGACCGGCCTCGAGTTCATGGGCGAGGTCCCATTCGCGGACGTCGCCATTCACTGCCAGGTGCAGGCGACCGACGGCCGCCGAATGTCGAAGTCGCTG
Organism: Candidatus Dormiibacterota bacterium; assembly: GCA_030946685.1. GTDB lineage: Bacteria > Chloroflexota > Dormibacteria > Dormibacterales > Dormibacteraceae > Palsa-872. Next base: position 2,740 of record JALYYG010000062.1, read on the forward strand.
GGCACCGGGGTCGACCCGCGAGGCCTCATCGAGAAATACGGCACGGACGCCGTCCGCGCGTGGGCGGCTTCGGTTGCGATGTCAAGCCAGGATGTGCGCTTCGACGAGAGTCGCGTCGAGGGCTACCGGCGCTTCTGCAACAAGCTCTGGAACGCCACGCGCCTGGTGCTCAGCTCACCGGGAACGGTCCCGGCCGAAAGACCGGGGACGCTCGAGGTTCACGAACACCTGGAGGACAGATGGGTGATGTCGCGGCTGAGCCACGCGTGCTCTGAGGTGACGGCGGGAATCGAGGGCTTCAGCTTCCAGGACTCCATGGCTGCGGCGTATGGCTTTGCGTGGAACGAGTTCTGCGACTGGTACCTCGAGGCTGCGAAGGAGCGATTGCGCGACGGCGACGCAGCCGCCCAGGACGTCGCTTACTTCTGCCTGGACAATCTCTTGCGTCTGCTTCATCCATTCATGCCGTTCGTGACCGAGGAGCTCTGGTCGCGGACACCGGGTCATCGCGAATTCCTGATGCGCGCGCCATGGCCGGACCTCAAATTCATCGACCCCGGGGCCGAGGAAACCTTTGGACGCGTCATGCGAATCGTCGAGGAGGTGCGCGGGCACCGTCAGGCGGCCGGCGCCCCGCCTCGCGGAGGCAAACTGCTCCTCGAGGACTCCACGGATCGGACTGTCGCGGGCCTGGCGGCGAGGCTGGCATGGGTCGAGCTGGTGGAGGATCTCCCGGAGGGTGAGGGCATTCCGCTGGGCGCTGCGGCGGGGCGGGTCAGCTTCCCGGAGGCATCGGGCGACAGCCGCCGGCAGGCGGAGCTGCGCCGGCTGAGCTCCGACCTCGAAAAGACGGAAGCCAAGCTGGCCAACCCGGAGTTTCGCGCGAAGGCGCCTTTCGACATCGTCAGAAAGCTGGAGGAACGCGCCGCGGAGCTGCGCGCGGCCATCGATCGATTGAGCACATAGCGCGCGCATGCCGCCACTCGCGCTTCTAGCACCGGTCGCCCTTCCTCTCGCGGCCGGTGGAGTGACGGCGGCACTGGGCCTCGCGGGGTTGAAGCCCGGCAGGACGATCGTCGGCGCAGGCGCTTGGGGCGCGGTGCTCGCGTTGTTCCTGCTGTGGCTCCCGGTCCGCTCGACGCAGGAGCTGAACCTCGGGCAACTTGGCTTCGGCGCCTCGCTCGATCTGCGACTCGACGGCGCCGCCTTCGCGTTCGGACTTGTCATCCTCGTCCCGGCAGCCGTGCTTCTGACGCTCCAGCCGCGCAGCTGGCAGGAAGGAACCGTAGCCGCGCTGGGGGTTGGGGCCGCCGTCCTGGCCGTGGAAGCCGGAGGAGTGCTGCTGACCGCGCTGGCCGGCGGCACTGCCGCGACCCTTGCCGTGATCCAGCTGGACATCGAAGACATTCGAGCCCCTCGCCCGCCCTGGGGTGCATTGCTCGCGGCGTGGCTGGCTCTCAGCTGGGCCGGCGCAATCCTGCAGGTGGTGAGTGGGACGGCGGTATATGCGGCCGTCCCGGTGTCTGCGCTGACGGTTCCTGTCTTCTCCCTCCTCGCCGCCGCCGCCCTCATGGCCTCAGGCCTCTTCCCGTGGCGAGGATGGGCCGCCCGGCTCTGGTCGCGACCATCGCTGCGAGCTGCGGGGATGGCGGTAGCGACCCTGTACCCGCTGGGCTTCTACCTGCTCGTTCGCGCCTACGAGCTGGGCGACGGTCGCTACCCCCAGCCGATCCTGGGCGTCGCCCTGGCCTGGCTCGGAGTGCTGGTCGCCCTCGGCGTCGCCGTCCGCGCCCAGGCCGCCTCGACCCGCCGCGAGTACCTGGGTGAGGTGATTCCAGGGTTTGGCGGTTTCGCTCTCATGGCCATCGCCCTGGGGACGCCGGTGGGCCTCGTGGCCGGCCTGGTCATGCTGGCCACGGTGGGTCTGCTGGCCGCCTGCCTGCCACTGCTCCCCGACCGGGCTGGTCCCGCTTCGCTGCTTGCGATCGCCGCGGCGGTCGGCCTGCCGCCGGGACTGGCGTTTGGCGCACGGGTGCTCGGCCTCGAGGCCACGTTCGAAGCCGGCGACTTCCTGGGGCTCATCGGCATCGCGGGAGCGGCGACGTGGGTGATTTCGATGGTCGCCGCGGCCCGTGCGATCGGACTGCCGGCGGGCCGCGGACACGCGGCGAACGAGACCTTCCCACGCATCGCGATGGCTCTGGCCGCCCTGATCCTGGTCGCCGGCCCCGCCCTGCCGGTGATTCTGTCGGTGTTCGCCATCCCAGCGCAGGCCGGCGTCATGCTGGACGCAGCCGGCTCGTTGGGGGGTGGCCTCGTCTCAGTGAACACCGTCCAGACGGCACTGCCGGCGCTGAGCCTTTTTGCTCCGCTGCTCCTGCTCGGCGCCATCGCCTACGGCATTACGGGAGTATTTCGAGCGCGCGGGCAGGCACGCCCACCAGTGTTTCCGATACCAGGCGCTGTTGCATTCGGGCGCCTGCGCGACGCGGTTCGCAGCGCGGCTGTGCCGGAGCAGTACCGCTCCATCGTGAATCCTCGCGCCCTCGAGATGGCGGCCGCCGGGGGTAGGCCGCTGCTCTGGCTCGCCGGGCTCGCAGCCCTGGCCTTCGCTGTCAACAGGTGACCGAAGTGGCAGCGTTTGCCGCCTGGCTCGGGGCAGCCGTGATCGTCCTTTCGGATGGTCGCAGGGGGCTCGCGCTCGGGCTGGCGCTGATCACGGTTGCCTTCACGCTGCTGGCCTGGATGGGGGGCGAGCGAATTGCGGCGGTGGCCCTCTTGCTTGGAGGCGCGGTTGCGGTCGTCCAGCGCTTGCGGACGGGCCCTGACGTTTGGCGGGTGATGCCACCTGGCTCGACGCCGAGGTTGGTCCTCGCTATCGGCGGAGGCCTGCTGGCCCTATGGATCGCCACCTCAGTGATGACAGGAGCCGGCGCGCCGCTGCGCTTCGCGGCCCTTGGTGTGGTTGGCTTGATGGGAGCTCGGGTGCTGATGGCCGACATCAAGCCCGCAGCCGTGCTGACGTCACTTGCAGCGCTCGCGCTCTCAGTGGCTGTCGCATCCGGCATGGCCGACACCGGGCTCGGGCCATCGCCCTACATCGCAGCGGCGGTGATCGCGCTTGGAATCTCGTTGATCAGAGTGCAAGAGACAAATGGAGGCTGAGCTTGGAGCCTGAGCTCGCCATAGGGCTCCCTGCCGCGGGCTCGGTTTGCGCCGCGGTGCTGCAAGCAAGGCCGCGGGCGGCCTTCGCCGGCGCGGCCGCCCTGGGATTGTGCGGCCTGGCGGTGGTCGTCCTCTCCACTCCAGGTCGTTCGTCCGAGCAGCTGGGTATCACCTTCTCGCTGTCTTCCGAAAGCCGCTCGCTCCTGATCGCGGCAGCTGCCGGGCTCGCCCTCGTTGTGGCCCTGGCGCCGATGAGCGTGGAACGGACGCTCCTTCTGCGGTGGGGACTGGCGGGACTGGCCGGCATGGCGGCGATCGGCGCCGCCACCAGCCTCGACACCGTCATCCTCACCGTGCTCGTGCTTGCGGTGCTGCAAGCAGCATCGGTTGGCAGCCGGCCTTTTACGACACGCATGCGGGGCCCGGTGCTCGCCGCCGCCGTGCTTGCTCTCGCCGCGGCGTTCGCACGCAATGACGGGCCGCCGATTCTCGCCCGTCTTGCCGCAGTCGGTCTCGTGGCCGGGTTGTCAGCGGCGCTCGGGACGCTGCCTTACATCCACCAGTTCGACCCGGCAGAGAGAACATCGACCTCACCAATCCCGTGGATAGCCTTCATCGGACCCGTGCTCGCGATTGCGGTGCTCACGCGTGCGCGCGACCTGGTCCCGTCGGAAGGCGCTGCGTTCGGGGCGATGATGATTGGTCTTGGGCTCCTCAACATGCTTTGGGGCAGCCTCGCTTCCTGGACCACCGAAGGCGGAGCGGCGGCCTGGCACTACTCGTTCATGGCCGACTGGGGCCTGGCCTTGTGCGGGCTCGGGCTGGCCGTCGCCGACGGGGAGCGCGCCGCGCTGTTGGTGCTCTACACGATCCTGCTGAGCCGCTTGCCCCTCTACCTCTGGTCGCGCCAGTCGCTGCGCGAGAAGCGCCCCAACGATCGACCGATCAACCTGCTCGCCGCGGCCATGCTCGCAGGCTCGGCGCCGTTTGCCGGGTTTGCCGCCCGCGTTCTTCTTCTGCGCGGCGCCACCCAGCTCTACTCGCCGCTGGCGCTCGTCATCGGGCTGGGGCTCCTCCTGTGGTTGCCCCCATCGCTCCGCCTCGGCCGCAGTCTCGGCCTGCCGCGTGGGCGGCAGGCCTGGGGAGTCGGTGGCGCCATCGCGATCAATGTCGTGATCGGACTGTATCCGCAACCGTTTCTTTCGCTGGCCGGGCTGTGACACAGATCCTCTCCGCGCTGGCAACACATTCGCTGGCGATGGTCGTCTACCCGGGCTTGCTAACGATCGTGGTTTTCGGGTTCGCAGCGGAGTTCGCATGGACGCGCGTCACGCAAGGCCGCTGGGTTCTGCCGGGGCGCGAGCGGCCGTCGCCGGTGGTGGCCACCGTTGCGTTCTTCACGATCCTCGTCGCGGTGCAGCTTGCTGCTCCCTTCAACCCCGTTCCGTCCGCGGAGCGCAATGTCATCGTGGCGGCAAGCGTGCTCGGTTTCGCGGTCTGGGCAGAGCTGGCCCTCACGCAGGAGTTCATGCCCGCCCCCGGTTTGATGCTCATCATCCAGTTCTGCTGGCTGCTCGCAGTGTTGGGACCGGCGGTGCAGCCGGAGAGCCTTCGACCCCAGGTGCTCGGCAACGTGTTGGTGCCATCGTTGCTTCCAGTCAAAGTTGCGAGCGGATTCCTTTACCTGCTTTGCGTGCCCGCCCTCATGAGGTTGTGGCCGCTCACCCCCCCGGGCGAGAGGCGTTCGCGCGCTCGCTTCGACACCGCGCGTGCGCTGTGCTGGCTCCCATACTGCGGCCTGTTCACAACGCTCTTCTTTCCGCCGTCTCCGGACGACGGCCTGGGCGTTCTGCGGTTTTTCGCCATCACCGTGGCGGTGGCCGCGCTGTGGATATTCGCCGGCGCCCTGATGCTCCGGCGCGGAGCCGAGGCGGCTCGCGGTCTGTACCGACGAGCCGTGGCACCGTATGCGGTGCTCGTCCTCGCGGTGGTCGTGATCACAACGTTCCTGATGAGGTAATCCTTCGGCGCACCTGAGCGTATTGGTAGAATCGCGTTCGTGCCCAAATCGGATGGTTCGCTGTCGGCTGTCGTCGTCAGCGGCGGAAAACAGTACAGAGTGGCCCCAGGCGACCAGATCCTGGTCGACAGGCTTGCCGCCGAGCCTGGCTCGTCGGTCAAGCTCGGGCGCGTCCTGCTGCTCCGTGACGGCTCCGAGATCAAGCTGGGCGTGCCTGGGATCGATGGGATCGACGTCGAGGCCAAGATCCTCGCCCACCGGCGTGGTCCGCGGATCGAAAGCCTGCGCTACAAGTCGAAGAAGAGGGTCCGGGTTCACCGCGGCGGCCGTGCGGACCTCACGGCGATCGAGATCCTGGCCGTCGGTGGCCTGACCGAGGCGACGGGGACCGAGACCAAGACCGAGACCAAACCGGCAGCGAAGGCAAAGTCCGAAAAGAGAACCAGGACCAAGACCGTACAGGCGGAGGCAGTCGCTGAAGAGAAGGCCGAAGCGCCTGCCAAGCGAGCGCCCCAGAAAGCGAAGACAGCCAAGGAGACCAAGTAATGGCGCACAAGAAAGGCGGAGGGTCGTCCCGCAACGGGCGCGACTCGAAACCGAAGATGCTTGGCGTGAAGATTTATGCCGGCCAGACGGTGAACGCAGGCACTATCCTCGTCCGCCAGCGCGGGACCCGGATCACCCCGGGCGACGGCGTCGGGCTCGGGCGCGACCACACGCTCTTTGCGACGGCCGCCGGCCTGGTTCACTACGAGCGAGTCGGCAAGGACGGACGCCGGGTCAGCATCGTCGGCGAATAGGGGCCGCTCCCGCACCTTTGTCGATTCCGCGCGCATAAGCGTGCGCGCCGGACACGGGGGCCGCGGCTCGGCTTCGTTCCGCCGCGAGCCGTTCGTCCCCCGAGGTGGACCTGACGGAGGCGACGGCGGCCGAGGCGGGTCGATCCTGATGAAGGCGACCACAGGTGTCTCGGATCTTTCCCTCTACAAGCGGAAGCTGCGCTGGCAGGCAGAGCCGGGGGCAAACGGGGCCGGGGGTCGCAAGACAGGACGGAACGGGGCCCACCTGACCCTCGACGTGCCCGTGGGCACGCTTGCCCTTGACCCCGATAGCGCTGTGATCGCGGACCTGGATCATCCCGGCGCCAGCGCGGTGATAGCGCGGGGGGGCAGCGGCGGGCGGGGCAACGTGCACTTCAAGAGCTCGACCCGACACGCTCCCGATTACGCCGAACCGGGTCTCAAGGGCGAAGAGCTGGCGATCACGTTGGACCTGAAGCTGATTGCAGAGGTCGGCTTGGTCGGGCCACCAAACGCCGGCAAGTCGTCGCTGCTGAGCGCGCTCACCGCCGCGCGACCGAAGGTCGCCGCATACCCGTTCACCACCCTCGATCCCCAGCTGGGTGTGGCCGAGTCGCGCGGCGGCCGCATTGTGATGGCGGACATACCCGGCCTCATCGAAGGCGCTTCGCACGGCGTCGGGTTGGGCCTTCGGTTCCTGCGCCACGTGGAGCGAACGAAGATCCTCGTGTACGTCATCGACGGCGCGTCGCCGGACCCGTGGAAGGATCTGGCGATCGTCCAGGGCGAGGTCGCGCAGTTTTCCGCCGACCTGGCGCTCCGTCCATTTCTGATCGCGATCAACAAGCTCGACCTCGAGCCGGTGCGCAGGTTGCGAGCTCGATCGCGCCGCAAGGGTCCAATCCACTTCGTGTCCGCGCTGTCAGGCGAAGGATTGCCCGAGCTGGTGGACGCAATAGTCACGACCCTGGCCGGCGCGCCCGAACCGCGGCCACAAGGGCCGGCCCGAACCATCAAGCTTCCGGCTGCAGGCACGCGTTCCGAGCTGATTGTCGAGCGCTTGCCCTGGGGCTTTGTCGTCAGCGGCGACAGGGTTGAGCGCCTGGTTGAGCGCACCGACATGGAGTCGGCGGGCGGACTCGCCCGCTTCCAGACCGAGCTCGACCGGCTGGGAGTCAACTCGGCGCTCGAGGCGGGAGGCGTTCAGCCAGGTGACACTGTCCGCATCGCCGAGGTGGAGTTCGAGTACCAGCCGTGAGGTCGGGCATTCTCGGCGGAACGTTCGACCCATTTCACAACGGCCACCTCGCCGCGGCAGAGGCGGCGATGGGTTGTGCGCGACTCGATATCGCGATATTCGTCCCGGCCGCGCAGCCACCTCACCGGCCGCCGGCCGTCGCCCCGGCGGAGCAGCGCATGGAGATGTGCAGGTTGGCAACTGCCGGCGACCCTCGGTTTGCAGTTTCCGACGTGGAGCTCGATCGAGGCGGGCCTTCATACACGGTGGACACGCTGGTCGAGTTGAGGCGGCTGCATCCGAGCGACGAGCTCTTCCTCATCCTTGGTTGGGATGCGGCTCGCTTGTTCCCAACGTGGCGCCGGCCTGACGAGGTGCGCGCGCTGGCGTCGATAGTGGTCGTCGGCCGGCCCGGGTCGAAGGCGCCTGGCGAGTCCGACCTGAAGCAGGTCGGCCTTGGAGGGGAGGGTGTGACTCTGTGCCTCGAGCCCACGCCTGATGTTTCAGCCAGCGAGATCCGGCGCGCCATCGCGGCCGGAGAATCAATCGCCGGCAAAGTCCCTGCTGCGGTGGCGAAGTACATCGCGGCCCATCGCCTGTACGCAGGATAATTTCGAAGTTGAAGGCCGCCCGCACGACACCTCTGCAGCTGGCCAGGCTGCTGCGGGGTGCGGCCGTCGAGAAGAAGGCCTGGGACACAGTCGTCCTGGACGTTCGCGAGAAGACCTCAATCGCGGATTACTTCGTGATCTGTGAGGGCGAGACCGACCGCCAGGTCAAGGCCATCGCCGACGCAATGGTCGGTGCGGCCAAGGAAAGAAACGTGAGGGCGCTGGCGGTCGATGGATACGCGGATGCCACGTGGATCCTGCTCGACTTCGACTCGGTCCTCGCGCACGTGTTCCTGCCCGGCGAGCGGTCGTACTACGACCTGGAGAGCCTGTGGGCCCCGGCGGCGAAGCGCCGACGAGAAAGGCGGGGGTAGCCGGCGGAACCAACCGCCAGGCCGCTGCGTCTTACTAGAGATGGTGGGCACGGCCCCAAGCGCCCCGGATACCGACCTCGTCTCAGCTGCGATTGCTGGGGATGAAGCTGCATTTGACGCCCTGGTCGGCCCGCTTGTCGAGACCGGCTTCAAGCTGGCCGCGGTCATGCTCCGAGACAGCGAGGAAGCGCAGGACGCTGTGCAGGAGGCCTGCCTGACAGCATGGAGGAAGCTGTCCCAACTAAGGGACGAAGCCCAGCTGCGGTCCTGGTTCCTTTCCATCGTCGCCAACCGGTGCCGCACCGTCCGCCGAGCCAGGTGGTGGTCGATGGTGAGACTACCCGCGGTTCGAGGAGAGCAGGAGGTGATCCGCGGTGATGTCGAGTCGGAGCTTGACCTGGACCGGGAGCTGCGCAGGCTCCCGAGACGCCAGCGCGAAGCACTCTTCCTTTTCTTTTATCTGGACCTCCCCCTTGCGGACGTGGCACGGATCCTCAACATCTCGCCGCAAGCGGCCAAGTCTCTTGTGCATCGCGCGGTGGTGAAGCTGCGGTTGAACATGGTGGAGGAGGCACGGTGAGACAGAACGAGCGCGACCGCATCGCCGCGGCGTTCGACCGCGAGCTGGAACGTTCACCAGTGCCGCCTGGACTGCGGGCTCAGGCCGTGCACGCGACCCTCGGCAGCCGCAACGAGCCCGTGCCCGAGCGCCAGCCGTGGGCGCTGGCAGTCGTGGCGGTGCTGTTGGCGGTCGCGATAGTGGCCACCATCGTCCTGGGTGCCCGCGTGCTGCACTCGGTTCCGGCCAGGCCGGGACCGGCCCCGCAACCCCGTGCCGAGGCGAGCATCGCCTATGACGAAGCGCGAGGTCAGATGGTGCTCTTCGGCGGAGGCTGGGCAGGTCCCGCTAACGAGACGTGGACCTGGAATGGGAAGAGCTGGACCCACCAGCATCCGGCGATCAGTCCGCCCGGCCGTCAGCAGGCAGCAATGGCGTACGACGCCGCCCGACATCGTGTCGTGTTGTTTGGTGGCATCGGTCAGCCTCAGATTGGAAATGCTCAAGGGGAGCTGCGCGACACCTGGACATGGGACGGGCGCTCGTGGAGACAGGAACATACGACGAGCGCCCCCGCATTTGCAGACTTCTTCACGCTTGGCTACGACCCAATATCACGCCTGGTGATCGCCGTCTACGACGACTCTCAGCCCCCAGGCGCGTCGCACACGTGGGCCTGGAATGGCAGCGACTGGATGGAACTGCATACGACCACCAAGCCTCCGGCGGCTGCGGGAAGCCTGGTCTCGGATGGCAGCCGGCTGCTCCTGATCGCGCTGCCATTTGGACCTGAAGGCGGGCGCTACTTCTCGCAAACATGGGCATGGGATGGGAGCGACTGGAAGCGCTTGAACCCTCACATCAATCTGCCCGCCACCGGCCTGTTCCAGACCGCGTTTGACGAGGTCAATGGCAAGGTGGTCGCCGTCAACGCCGACACGTGGACGTGGAATGGATCCACGTGGTCGCGCCAGCACCCAAGCGCGGAGCCGGCGGGCGGGGCGTACGTGGTATATCTCCCGCCCCTCCGAAAAGTCATTGCCTGGGGGGATCGATACGACAACCACAACGGCGACCTGTGGGCCTGGGATGGATCCAACTGGACCCTTATCTCCGGCGGGCCTCCGGTCCCGACACCGTTGGGCAACGGTTATTCGGTCCAGGGGACGATGAGCCCTGCCGACGCCGAGGCGCTCATCAGAAAGACCGTCACGTCGGTGCATCCGGTGCTCGTGCCGGGCCGGCTGCCGAGCGGGCTCGAGGCGCAGGTGGGTGCGGGTGCGGACGGATACAGCATCCAGTACCAGAGCGACCAGCGCGACAGGACGATCACATTCGGCATCGTGGTCCCGCAACCTCCACCTGTGGAGCACGCCGTGATGCGGACTCTGACGTTCCGAGGAGTGACCGCGACGTATCAGGTCAACGACCCAGGCTCGCCCCTCAGCGGCCGGTGGCTCATGTGGAACGAGCGGGGCACCATGGCCGACTCAGGCATCAAGGCGCCCGGCATTCCCTATTTCTTGACGAGCGATGGGCTGACCGAGCAAGAGTTCTGGCAACTCGCCAACTCGCTGAGGTAGTTGCGGCCAATCGAGGTGAGAGCGGACTTCCCCATCCTCAAGAGGCGCGGCGGGGGGATCCGGCCTAAGCGGCCCATCGCACCCCTGGTCCTCGGGCGCGTCTCATCACCACCCGTTCGGGTGGCAAGAATCGAAACTCTCGGCCCGCCTTGATCACCTGCCATCCGCCCTCGTGCACGAGCCGATGGTGGAAGAAGCAGAGCAGGACCAGGTTGGGTAGGTTGTTCGCGCCACCTCTCGCCCAGAACTCGATGTGATGAGGCGTCGACCAGTTGACCGGCCGGTCGCAACCCGGCCACCGGCAACCACGGTCTCGGGTCCGCAGAGCGCGGCGAGTCGGCGCCGAGACCACCCGCGTCGCCCGGCCGACATCGATCACCATCGAGTCGGCAAGCAGCACGCGCGAGATCGTGGAGTCGCAAGCGATGCGCTCGAGCGTTCGAGTCGAGATCGGCAGCGAGAGCTCTAGATCTGCGGGCGGTGCGCCGAGCTCATTCTTCAGGCCCTCGATCGTGGTTGTGAGCGTGACGTGCGGCTTGACGCCGTTGCGCCTGGGCAGCGTGCCCTCGTCCATCGCGTGATGTACCAGCTCGACCAAAGAGTCGGCCATCCGCTGCTTGTGGTCGCGGTCGTCTTCCGGTCCCTTCCGCTTGGACAGCGAGTCCAGCGCCGTCCGCAGCGCGGCGCCGCCGGCAGGGTCGAGGATGCCATCGATCGCGTGCATGCCATCCGCCATCAAGCTGAGGTGCAGGCGGCGCCGCGAGTAGTCTTCCTCGGCTTCGTTGAAGAAGCCGTCCGGATCGACGACATGCCGGGCGACGCGGCAGAGGTAGCGCAAGCCGGCGACCGAATGATTCCGCGCGTG
>JALYYG010000069.1 GCA_030946685.1 Candidatus Dormiibacterota bacterium
CGAGCTGGGTCGTGCGAATCTACGATGACTTCCAGCGAGGAGATTGGAAGGCCGCGCGCTTGCACCAGGACTCGCTTATCGAGCTCGTGTCGGCGGTCCGCACCGGCGCATACCCCGCGGCCATCAAGGCGGCATTGCATCTCCAGGGGATATGCGATCCATGGCCGGCCGCGCCGGTGGCGCCGCTCGACGAAACCGCCGAGCGCCACCTTCGCCAGCGGCTGGAGAAGTGGGGACTGCTGGCACCGATCCTTCAGGTAAAGCCCTAGCGGGGCGACGATTGCCAATCCGGACCGACGAACTGCCGTCCGCGGCCTGCCTCGTCAGATTGGAGCACGCGGGCCGCAGGACAACCGCGCTGTGGTCGGACGGTCGGCTCGAGCAGGTCCGCTTAGGCCTCGACGGTCTGTTGCGGTTGTCGCTTGCCGATATGCGTGGCGAGCTCGAGCACACGACTGGTGGTATCGACCCGGCCCAGTGCGAGCTGCTCGCGCCAGCCGAGTCTCAGGAGGTGTGGGCTGCCGGTGTGACGTACCTGCGAAGCCGCGCCGCGCGCATGGAGGAATCGCTTGAGGCCGACGTTTACGCAAAGGTGTACGAGGCGGAGCGGCCCGAGATGTTTTTCAAGGCGGCCGGTTGGCGTGTCGTCGGCCACGGCGGCGTGGCGGGCGTAAGGCCAGACTCCAGCTGGAACGTGCCGGAGCCGGAGCTGGCGGTGCTCTCGAACAGCCGAGGCGAGCCAGTTGCATACGCGTGCGGAAATGACATGAGCTCGCGCAGCATCGAGGGCGAGAATCCGCTCTACCTCCCGCAGGCCAAGGTGTATGACAGGAGCTGTTCGATAGGCCCCGCGGCGGTACTGGCGTGGGAGGCGGATCCGTCGGGCGCCCGAATAACGATGCAGATCACGCGTGGCGGCATGCTCGTTTTCGACGGAGCCGCCAGCCTGTCGGAGATGGTGCGCGATCCGGCCGAGCTCTCGGCGGTCCTTCACTCCGCCTACCCTCTGCCCGATGGGGCGTGGCTGATGACCGGCACCTCGCTCGTCCCTCCGCTGCCGTACACGGCGGAGGCGGAGGACGTGGTGGCGATCGAGATCGAGGGCATCGGGCGGCTCGTGAACACGATCGCGGTCGTTCCGCATTCAGGGGCGCACGCGCGGCCTAGGCTTACCTGATGACTGGCTGGCGAGTTGCCGGTCCTTACGTCGAGGCGTGCAACTGCGAGGCGATTTGTCCGTGCCGCAGCGTCGGCGGCCGGGGTGGCCATCGGGCGACCTACCAGCTGTGCCAGTTCGCGATTGCCTGGACGATCAGCGAGGGGCACTTCTCCAGCGTCGACCTCTCCGGCCTCGCCGTGGTGATGGCCGGCTACTGGGACGAGGATGAGGTCGGAATCCCCTGGCGTGTGGTTCTCTTCGTCGACTCCAAAGCGGACGAAGTCCAGTCACAGGCGTTGGCGGACATCTTCCTGGGCCGGGCTGGTGGGACGCCCGCGAGCAACTACGCAGGTGCGATCCGAGACGTGCTCGGTATCAGGCACTCACACATCGAAATCAACCACGCAAGAGGAAGCCAGAAGATTCGCGTCGGCGACGCGATCGAGGTCCGAGCCCGCGCTCCATTCCCATCGTCGGAGACTGTGGCATGCGGCGTTCCCGGCCTGGACCGGCCCGGCGAGGAGCTCGTCCACGACGTGATGCGCGTCGCGGACCCGTCGCTAGCGTTCGAATTTCACGGTCGGTGCGGATTCGCGACCGACTTCGACTACTCCGGAGCCTGATCTCTCAGGGCTTCGAACTCCTGGCCTCCTCACAGTTGGCCCCGCGATTGATTATCGTGACCCGCCATGGACGGCGGTCACGAGGTGGGCATCATCGGCGCAGGGATACACGGCGCCAGCGTCGCCTTTCACCTGGCATCGCGCGGGATCCAGTCCACCGTTTTCGAGCAGACGGCTCCTGCCGGCGGTCCGACCGGTCGCTCATCGGCCATCTGTCGCGCCTATTACACGAACCCCTACCTCGCCCGGATCGCGCATGCGAGCCTCGACATCTTCCGCGCATTCGGCGAGCTGAGCGGCGGCAGGGAATGTGGCTTCCGCACGACCGGGGCCGTCTACCTCCACCCCGAGACCGACGCCGAGGCGCTGCGCGAGGCTGCAAAATACATGAATTCGATAGGCACGCGCATCGAGATGCTTACGCCCGGCGACATTGGGCGCGAGTTTCCGCTCTTCGAGCTCAATGGGGTCGGGGTTGCGGGCTGGGAACCGGACGCGGGCTACGCAGACCCCGTCGCCACCACCGCGGGCCTTCTCGCGCGCGCGTGCGAGCTGGGGGCGCAGCAGCGACTGTACACGCGAGTGATCGGCCTCGAGCCCCGCGCAGGCGGCGGCGCGAAGCTCATTCTCGACAGCGGCGAAATCACCGAATGCGACCGGCTGCTCATCGCTGCCGGTCCCTGGACGAGGATGCTCGCGCTCCGGTTGGGAGCCGACCTGCCGCTGACCGTCGAGCGTCACTATGTCGCCACCATTCGCTGGACGGATGCTCGTGAGATGCGCTATGCGCACGCCGATATCGCAGGGGGGTACTACTGCAAGCCCGAAGGAGATGAGCTCTACTGCCTTGGGCCGCTGACACCCGAGCCCGAAGTCGATCCCGACGAGCCGGTGCGAGGCATCGACATCGAGGAGTCGGACGCGCTGGCG
>JALYYG010000073.1 GCA_030946685.1 Candidatus Dormiibacterota bacterium
GTAACGGCCAGAGCTGGAGCAGGCCGCAGGCTCGAAGACCGGCGTTCCAGGCGGCCGGTGCCAAGGCGCGGGTGGCGAGAGGAGGATGGCATCTGTCGATGCCTGACGACGATCGCCGGGGCCCGCAACGCGGGCATCAGCGCCCGCAGGGCGCCCGGCCGTCTGGGACGTCGGATGCTCCAAATATGGCTGGTACGGTCCACTAGTGGCTTAAACGCGGCCGGGAACAGTCTTCTCCGGCTTCGATTCTTCCTCTTCCGCGAGCTTGCGTCCGAACCACCACGCCGCAGCGAGGATGAGCACGACGACAATCGCAACAGGGATCGCAGCCGGGGCAAGGGTCGATGCCACCTGCTCCCAGTGCTGCCCCAGCAGCAGTCCTGCGTAGGCCAGACCGAAGTTCCAGGGGATGGCTCCCAACAGGGAGACCACGATGAACTTTACGTAGCCGATCCTGGACAGCCCTGCCGGGAACGAGATGTAGGTGCGCACGATCGGGAGGAGGCGGCCAAGAAACACAGCCCAAAGTCCCCACCTGTCAAAGAACCGATTGGCGAGGCGGAGGTGACCCCTGCTGAGGCCCATCCAGCGGCCCGCCCGGCTGAGAACCACGGCCTCCCCATAGCGGCGAGTCAGATAGAAGGCGATCAGCGATCCCGCCAGGTTCGCCACGCTCGAAACGAGCACGACGGCGATGAAATTCAGCTTTCCCTGCGAAGCCAGCGCGCCACCCAGCGGAACGACGATCTCACTGGAGATCGGCAGCCCCGCGCTCTCGCCGGCCATGGTCACGAAAATCGCGATCAGGCCCCAGGAAGAGACCAGACTGATGAGCCATTGGGTCATAGAAGTAGAACCAGCGTATAGGACTTGATACCCGCCACGAGTCTCATGGCACTCGATCACAGGCGCCGACATCGACGTGTCGGTAAGGGACGGGCCGCCAGGCCTTAGTTCCTTGGGAGGGAGTTCGTTTCCAGCAGCCCGCTAGTCCAGCATACGCATTTGACCATGTGACTTCTGTGACTTTGGTCGGGTAACGCCGTCGTGCTCAGCCTTGCGTTTGCCGGGGCCGAGGAGAGTTAAGCGCGAGTCCTTCGTCGTGTGTGTTCGTAGTGAGCACAAACGAGAGCGTCCGACGTCGAGTAGTGGTTTGTACCGAGATGCGGCACGGCCGTGTTGCAATCCCAGACGATTCGGCCTCTCAGGTTTATGAGCACCGCCACGTAGGTGTTTCCGACTGAAAGCCCCTTCAGACCGAGCGGCTCGCCAGTCGGCGGGCTTAACCAGTTGGGGTGCGTCTCCAGAGGATCAAGGCGAACGGCGCCCGGGCGCAGATCCTGACCACCCACAGCGTCATTATCACTCCGCTTGCCTTGTTTTGATCCTGCTTACAAGGCTTCTCAGATTTAACCCATCCGTATACGGGGGCCCGAGACCCGTGCAGTCTGGGGTTGCAGCTTCGGGAGGCGGTTCCGAGAATCCGTCTGGGGGGGAATCGTCTGGGTCATGGGGTATTTGGCACGATGAGCAGCGTCCTTGGCGGTGACGTTCACATAAACAAATCCTGGCTATCGGTACGCTGGGATGACGAGCACAGGTGCATCTGCGCCGAGTTCAAAGGCTTGGCGAACAGCGCGGAGTTCCGGACGGGCACCATGGGGATCCTGGATGCGATCCAGGACAGGGGGGCGGAGTCGCTGGTCAGCGATAACCGCCGCCTCGACCTGCTCTCGACAGAAGACCAGCTTTGGATCCGCGATATCTGGACCCCCATGGCAGTAGCTGCCGGTCTGAGACGCATCGCCCTGGTGGTGGCCCACCAGAATCTGGGGACCTATGCGGGCAAGGACATGGTCAGCAGCTTTCCAAACGGGCTGTTTGTAACGCGAACCTTTGGCACTTTAGATCAAGCCCTGCCGTGGGCGGGAGCGTGGAGATGATCAATCCGAGTCATCTGTTGCGGTTTCACCGGCGTCCGCCTTACCCGCAGGCTCGCGGCCGTCCAAAGCGGCCGCTTCGCCGTTCACCTTTCCAAGCTCCATGGTCACCCAGCGATCGAGGATTTCAGCCCAATTGGCGAGGTGCTTTTGGAGGGTGCCGTCCTGGAGAACATCAATGCCCTCTGGTTGGGTCGGACCTTCCGCTTCCTTATCCACCATCTCGTACGTCTCTAACGGTTGTCGGATCCTGTTCCTGCGCAGCCAGATTGACGCCGAGCCGAAAGTTATGCGGAGCGGCAAGAACAAAACAACCCCCCGGCGTGGGGGCCGGGGGGAATCTGTGAAGAACGAGGACTACAACGTCCGCGCTTTGACGTTCTTGCGCCTGCTGGCGGAGCCGGGGGAGAGCGGAGGCACCGCGTCCGGCGCCAGCCGCCCTCATCTGTAGAACGTGTGGGCTCGCTTTGTAACCGCCCGCCGTCTTCGCAACTTTTCAGGAGGAGGCCGAATCGCTCGGAAGAGGGTTATGGTGGGCGCGGTTGGGATCGAACCAACGACCTGCCGATTATCAGTCCCGAAAGCTGGGTACAGGCAGCCCAGACTTACACTCCATCTCCGCAGACCATTTCCTGCGACCAGTGACGTTCGAAGAGAATCGCGGAGTTACGGTTGACGGTCGGCGTCTAGTTCGCTAATCCGGGTATTCGTCCTTCCGCCATGTGCGGGGCTCGGCGGGTTGCGCTTTCGGCGTTCGCTCGAGCAGGAAGCTGTAGTACGGCGCGACGAACGGGTCGGGCGCCGACACGGTGTAGGTGTGGTAAACCGTCCCGTTCTCGCACGCGAAGGCGATCCAGCTCGGGTTCTCGCGCAGACCGTCCTTCAGGTCAGCCCCGATCTGGCGCGACCACTCCTCAAGCCAATCGGGCGGCTTGTCGATTATCTCCTTGACCTCGGGAATCTGCTGTGCCTGCTCCTCGGTCAGCGCGAGGCCGAAGTCGAACGGGAAGTCGGTGTTGTTGGTGGAGACGTAGGGGAACTGCCAGCCCATGCGCCGCTTGTAGGCGGTCAGCCGCTCGATCGGCGCTCGCGAAAAGCAGATCAGAGTCACGTCGCGGTGGCTCAGGTGGACGAGAGAGCCGTCGAGCCCGTCGCCCAAGCTGGTGCAGCCAGGGCAGGCGCCGATCGTGTATTCGGGGCCGAACATGATGTTGTAGGCGAGCAGTTGGGAGCGCCCGTCGAAGAGCTCGGCGAGTGTCTTATTGCCATCCTCGGTGTCGAACTCGTACTCCTTCGCGAGCCGGACCCAAGGAAGTTCGAGACGTTTTCTCTTGATCTCCTCGTTCCGCTCCGCATGCTCGGCCTCGAGCTTGGCGAGCTCGTCCCGGGCCACCTGCCATTCCTCGCGGGTTCCGATGTTGTGCTCGAGCATCTCAAGTGCCTCCTGTCGGAATCGAGTGTTCCGGTTCGAGCCGATGCCGACTGTCGGATCGGACGTTACCGGGGATCGCTAACTGATTGAGACTGGTGATGGCTCGGAAACTCATCGCAACTGCCCTCGGAGCTCCCAGTCATCGCTCCACGCCCTATATCCCTTTCGCAGTAGGGTGGCGCCTTGCAGGTTTCCTCTTGACCTCGTTGTCGGAATTGTTGTCATGCCGCCGGACGACGGCGGCCACCACCACCATGGAGGCTCATATGAACTCGAAATTTGGTGGGCCCGGTTGGGATCGAACCAACGACCAGCCGATTATGAGTCCCGAAAGAAGCCGTCCGACACGGTCCAGCGACGTCGATCCGAATACAAAACGTCCATAGACAAGTCCAACAGGTCCGCCGTCGTCCGGCCACATCCATCCGATTGGCAGTCAAGATTGGCAGTCAACTTTGTCTACTGCGGTGGACGGATTGCCGCTGCCCCTTGTGCCTCGCTCCGCTGCGTTATTTGTAAGGTTCGGCAGACGGGTCTTGAAATCTGGCGGAGCGCTGAAGGGCTCGGCCGAGAGTCGACCCGGCGGTGCAACCCAGCGTGGTCTCCCGCGCCCGTCCCAAAGCCCCATCGGCGCTCGATCGAGTTTCCGCGCCCGACAGCTCAACACTCGTCGCGCAGCAGCAACAGTTCCGCGTCGCGCTGGGCCTGAGGCTGCCGAATCAGGATCAGGTCGACGAGGGAGCGGAGGCAAACGTATAGGTCGGCCAGGAGCATGAACGCCGCGGACAGTAAGCGATCACTCGGTCACGACGGAATGGTCGGCGACGAGGGCATGAATACGGCTCACGCCTTCCAAGCTGTTCGCGACTCTAGCTCTACCCAGCACCTTGCCCTGCTCATCCAACAAGCAGACGTCGTGATGCTCTTCCGCCCAATCAACACCCAAGAAGACCACGGCCACCTCCTCAACCTATTACTCGAGCCGGAGGAGGTTCACCACGACCTAATGGTTAAGTGCTCTCCAGGCACGTCATCCCACCAGTGGTTGGCCCCCTTCGCCAGGCAGCGGCGGCCCGATCTCCCCTTAAAGTTCCATCGACTTTGTGGAAGGAAGGGCTCGACCGCTACCGGCTCGGCCCCATCAGCCTATTCGGGCCGATGCATCCCCATTAGGTGGAAGGCGACGTCTTGATGTGCCTCCGACTGGATATACAGCGCGCTTGAACTCGGACGGCCTAACAGCGCAGCCCGTTCAGCGGGCTAACATCCGGCGGCACGCCTCTATTTGGACCGCGGGTCCCACACTCCCCACTGTTGCGCCACCGACGATAAGGACGACAGGACCCACGAATGAACGAGCCAGCACACGAATCCGTGGTCCGGGTAGGCGACTATCCAATGTAAGACCAAGTAGAGATCCCGCCGATACCACAGTGAAAGGAGGCCGAGCGCCACAAGGTCCAATCCGACAAAGACTGGTGCATTTTGCTCTGTCCCCGTTGGGATCCCAGCGAGTGCGTTTACCGAATTCATCGACGCCGCCCCAGACCGCCGGGAGACGCCTCACGGGTGGCCTGACGACCTCACGAGTCAGGCCGACGGGCCATCCAGACAGCCGACGCCACAAGCGGGACAGGTCTCCTCTCCCCCAAAGAGCTCCCAGAACAACCGGCCTGTCGTTTTGAAACCCCACAGGGCGCTGGGCCTCCGTGGTCGAGGCCAGGCAGGCGCTCGGGATCAGCCTGGAGACGACCACCAGGACCTGAGGAGCGGAGTGGGCGCTCCTATCGACTCCCGACCGCTGCAGTGGCGTAACGTGAGTTCGTGCTGATAGTTTCCGATACTCGAGGAGGTGCTTGATGAAGATCGCCTGCGTACTCGGTGCGATGTTCGAAGATTCGGAGTTCAAGCTGCCCTACGACGCATTCAAGCAAGCCGGCCACGAGGTCACCGTGATCGGGCTGGAAGCCGGCGCCCAGCTCCAGGGCAACAAGGGCAGGGAGACGGCGACCGTCGAGAGAACCTTCGGCCAGGTATCCCCGGAGCAGTTCGATGCGCTGCTCATCCCCGGGGGGTCATCTCCCGACAAGCTGCGCGCTCATGACGAGGCGGTGGCCTTCACGCGGTCGTTCATGGATGCCGGCAAACCCGTCTTCGCCATCTGCCACGGTCCTCAGCTGCTGCTGACAGCCGAGACTTACAAGCAGCACCGGATGACGGCGTGGAAGACCGTCCTGGAGGACCTCCGAAAGGCGGGCGCCGACGTCGTCGACGAGGAGGTGGTGGTCGATCGCAACCTCGTCACGTCGCGCAAGCCCGACGACATCCCCGCCTTCATTCGGGAATCGCTGAAGGTCATCGAGGGCGTCCCCGCGGCGCGCTAGTACCGCTCGGCGTTAATTGTTGACCCACGCTCAGGCAGGGAGGTATCAGTGCGCTACGAGAGTTTCTCCTTCGGCTCCATCCGGATCGACGGCGTGACCTATGCGCACGACGTGGTCATCGACCAGGGCGAGATTCGGAAGCGAAAGAAGAAGGCCTCCAAACAGTATCGGGACGCCTACGGCCATACGCCGCTCTCGGCCAAAGAAGATATCCCCTGGCGCTGCCGCCGACTGGTAGTAGGAACCGGAGCCGAGGGCGGGTTGCCGGTGATGGACGAAGTGCGAAAGGAGGCCCAACTTCGGAAGGTGGAGCTCCTGAGCCTGCCGACCACAGATGCCATCGCCATCCTGAATCGCGGCGGTAAGAACACCAACGCCATCCTGCACGTTACCTGCTGAGCTTCAACTAATCGGCCTCTCGTCCGCTCAGGGCAGTCAGCCGCGAGTTCGCAGCGCCGGACTCGACCCGCTGTGGGAGGGCAAAACTCGAGTAGACGTAATGGAGACCTCCAAGGATTGGCCTGGAGACGATCGGTCCGGTGGAGCCGAGCGAACGCGGTCGGGGCGGATGCAGATCCAGACTTCGGTGGGGGCGATCGCGGTTGTAGTAAGCCGCGAAATCCCTGAGCAGCCTGACCAAATGGCTCTCGTTGACCGCGATGACGTGGTCCAGGCATTCCCGGCGGAGAGTCCCCACCAATCTCTCGGCGATTGCATTCGCCTTCAGCGTCCTGTCCGGGGTTCGGATGCCGGCTACACCGAGGTCGGCCAGCTTGGAGTCGAAATTCACTCATCGCAGTCACAGCCACGCGGTCACCTGCGCGGGTGTCACCTGCCAGGGCCTTCCCGGAGGGCGATGAGGCACCGATTTTGGTCGATGCGCCTTGTTGCTTGTCAGGGAGATTGAGCGAGCCAACGGGCATGGCGGCAGTCCATGTTCTTGGTGGATGCGCAACTTGATTGGGGCTGGGCAAGGAAGGGCTGATCGGGTTGCCCATCCGGCGGTAGGGCCTGCGAATCCCGGAGCCCGGCCTCGACCTGCTCCTCCGGTAACCTTCATCGAGAGCTCTCCAGCGGATTGGGCTAGGGCGTGCGTGTGGCGGGCGCGGCTCGCCGTCACGAGGGCCGATCGGCACGGGGTATAGCCCCCCGTCCTCAGACCAGGGCTGATCAGGCCCGGACGGATACCGCTCCAGCTTGTCCAGGAACACCCAACCAATCATGCCCAGCAGAAATTGCGTGAGCCCGATCAGCGCCAGCGCGATGCGGACTGAACTTGCAAAAGGCACTGCGGAGAACCCGACGAACAGGAACCCCAGGGCCGTGGTGAACGGGTATTTGCTACCGCGCGGAAATGTGGGCTCGGTGGAGTGAGACATCGAGTTGGCCCATTCGTTGGAACCGGCTCCCCGAGAGCTCCCCGTGAGGGTCATGAGGTCGGCATCGGTACCGGCTCCCCAGCGGGATCCTGAAGAGGCATGAAGCTGCGCACGTAGGGGACGGTCTCGAAGTTGTCGGGCGGGGGCGGCGAGGTGGTCGCCCATTCGAGGGTGTTACCGCCCCAGGGGTCGTCGCCAGCGATCTCGCCGCTGCGAAGGCTCTTGAACACATTGATCAGGAACAGGAGGACGGAGAGCGCGATCAGGAACGAGGAGACGGTGATGATGATGTTGACGGTCCCCCAGCCCTCCTCACCGAAGCCGCCGGGGTAGGTGGCGATCCGTCGTGGCATGCCCTCCAGACCGAGCATGTGCATGATCAGGAAGATGCCGTAGAAGCCGGCGAAGATCGTGAAGACCGAGCCGCCGAATAGCACGTAGTGGAGATGGGCGACCACGTAGTACGACTGGTGGAGCTGAGTGTCGACCGGAACCCAGGACAGATATACGCCGGTGATGCCGCCGATCAGGAAGGTCGCCAAGAAGCCGAAGGCGAACTTCATCGGCAGGTTGAAGTCGATCGATCCGTGGTACGCGGTCGCAATCCAGTTGAAGAACTTCACGCCGGTCGGGATCGCGATCAGCGCGGTCATGATCATGAAGAAGGTTTCGACATAGATGTTAGCTCGACTTTGACAGTTTGAACGGGTGAAGGGGGGCAAATCCCTGCCCAACTCGCCAGAGCAGGTGGTTGCAGCGGCAGATGGTACGCTGCCGGGCCTTCAAGTCGTTTTCGTCTTGCTTCGCGGCGTTCTTGCCGGCTTCCGGTCACGGCGTGACGTCGCCGTTGAGATCCTGGTTCTCCGCCGCCAGCTCCAGGTCGCGTGTGGGAGCCGAAAACTCGGAACGCGGGCGATTCGTAGCGGTAGGCGCAGATCTCGGCCGTGTCCGGCAGGATGATTTCGTGCTTTTCTTCCTCTACTGGCGCTGCGCCGTGTCCTTGAGCTAATCGTCCTACTCGGTCAGCGTGGACTGGCCAACGAGATCGAACTACCGGTGCTCCGCCACGAGGTCGTGGTCCTGCGGCGGCAGGTGCCCCGTCCACAATTGCGGCCGTCTGACCGGGCGCTGTTCGCCGCGTTGACCCGGGTGCTGCCACGGGTCCGGTGGCCCCGCCTCTTCGTCCGGCCGGCGACGCCTGGTTCGCCAGGCAGGTTCGCCAGGTGTGGTTGTCAGACCGGAGACCGTGATCAGCTGTGGCGCCTCTACTGGAGCTGGAGGTCGAAGCAGCGGGCTCAAGTGAGGCGCTCCCCTCCCCAATCACCGCCCCACAGGCAGTCATGGGTATTCGGATTTGGTTTTGCCACCCGACACCAGAAACCAGAACATCGCCAGGACCGCAATCGTCGAGAGCGCCCCGCCCACGGAATCTGTGCTGGTGTGGATTTCCGGTGCGAAGGATGTTGCGCCGTATCGGCTCGCCGACCGCATAGCCGATGCTGGAGCCCAGGCTGCCGCCGACGATGAGAACCAGCACCGCTCCCATTGAGCAGGCGCTAGGACCGTTGATGCCGATGTCATCGAGCAGCGGTTTCGCAACCGCGGCGCCAAGAAGCACTCCTGCCAGCAGGCCCAGGTATTGCGTGGTCGAAAGCCAGAAGACCCGGCGAAAGCCATTTGCCAAGCCGACCAATGTGGCGGCCACGATCGCCCAGTCGATGACGTTTGGGATGTCTTTAGGTTAGGGGCCGCTCTTGGGGGCCTCTTCGTGCTCCGGCTTCGCGGCGTCCTTCGCCTTCGCGGCGTCCTCCGCCTTCGTTTCGGCCGCTCGGTTGCGGGCATCGCCGCGGAGAACCCACCATCCCAGCCCGACGACTCCGAGCGAGGCGACAAGGAAACTGATGCTCAGACCGAGCCCTGCGCCGACCCATTCGCCCGCGAGGAGGATCATGACGCTAACTCTAGAGGGCAGGCACCGGCTCGGCCGGCTGCCCGCTTGCCTCGCGCAGGTCGCACAGCGGCATGAAGCTGCGCACCGGCGGGTGTGCCGTTAACTCCCTTCAGTCGCCAGGTGGACACATATGAGGACGTAGAGACGCTTGAAGAAATGGTGTCCACGCTGAAGAAGTCAGCCGCCACCAGGGTCTGTGCAAGGGCAGCCAGAAACTGTTTCCAGGTCAGTTCCGATCGGCGCCCGGCTGGAGGGTGTCGGGTGCAAGTATTCACTCACCCGGAAGGTAGCGCGAATGAGCGGCCGCGATGGTAAGCGATCATGGTGTAGGAAGCGTCTGATGTGATAAGTGCACCCCACACGCTCCACCCGCATGCGCGGCGTGGCGCGACCGGGAAACTGAGCATCAAACTCGGCGCCGAACTCCCGCTCCCATGCGACGTGTTCACCCAGGGTTTGTGGGCTGTGCCCTGTCCTCATGTCCTTCTTGAGCGCGTCGATCTCGGCCCCGAGTCTCGCCCGAATGTCCTTCTCTACGCTCATAACGAAACCTCCTCAATTCTGGTCGGGCAATTGGGCCGGCCCTTCCTCATGCGCAAGCAGTCTGCGAGGTTAGTGGTGGAGCGTTTTAGCGGCCGGTATCGTCAGTGCGGTTTCGCATTCACGATGCTTAATTCCATCGTGCATGCCAAGATTCAGGCCGGCTCCATAAACCGCGCGAGCTGGCACGGTTGCGGCGACCTGGTCGATACCCCCACACCCCAGCGCTTCAGACGGCGCTTGAGACGGCGCTTCTAGTCGCGCCGGGGGCGCCAACACGGCGGCGAACTCGAAGCGTTGCAGGACGGTCCCTCCCCTACGGCCAACCCAACCTCACCGGATGGCGCAAGGGATCGGAACTAAGCAAGCGAACCCTCTCTCGGTTCCAAACCTGCCGTTTTCGCGCCGGGATTGTCCCCCCAAATCCTGGCCCTACCCTTGCCGGACCCTGTCCAGGTGTTCGACCATGGCACGCTGAAGCCGAAGTGATCAAAATAGAGATGTCCGAATGAACGAGAACAGCGACCGCGTTATGGAGGAGCTGCTGGCCCTGCCGTTCGGTCCCAGCATCCACCCCCACAGGCTCGCCGACGATACCGTCGAGATCCATCCCTCACCAGCGGCGACTCCCGAATTCTTGCGGAAGGTTGCTGGGGTTTGCGAGCGCGCGGGCATGCGAGAGTTGCGGCCAGGGGTGTGGGGAGTCGCGGAAGAGAGCAGCGCTGAGACTCCGACCGATCCTGACGACGCGCCGTAGCGGGCAAGACGCCCAGGAAACGTCACGGACACGCCGAACGCATGTTCGAGCCGCCTGAGCTGCCTAGGGCTCACAGATTCGCACCGAGCTGGTAGGACCGAACCATCGTCTCGTTAATGACGTCGTGCGAAACGTGGAAGACCTTCGCGACGACGAGCTCCGTTCGGTGACGGTTGTTTGAGCTGGTGAATTGGCTGACTCACCAGGTGTGGGGTGCTATTACCCAATCCAGCAGCGCCACTCGATCAATTCGCACGGTCCGCTTTGTTTAGCCTGGCAACGTCTGCGAGGTTGACACCAACCATCTGAGCATCGCTACCCTTCCGTCCTGTGCTCTTCGCGTCCTTATATGTGTTGTTGCGAGTTCATATCGACCTGGTCCGCGTCCGCTCTCGCTCGGCGGCCGAGGTTGAGCTTGAGCTGGTGCTACTTCGCCACGAAGTCGCCGTGCTTCGACGTCAGGTCAATCGGCCGCAGCTAGTCACGATCGATCGCCTCATCTTCGCCGCCTTCGGGCCTCACCTCCCAATCGATCGCCTGCGTTTCTCGCCGGCCACCCTGCTCCGCTGGCATCGCGAACTGGTGCGCCGGCGCTGGGCAGCCTTTCGCAAGCGACCGCGTCGGCCTGGCCGTCCGCCGCTGCCGGCCGAGATCCAAGCGCTGATCCTGCGCCTGGCTCACGATAACCCGCGCTGGGGCTACCTGCGCATCCGCGGTGAACTTCTCAAGCTCGGCTTCCAGGTCTCTGTCTGGCCCATCCGCCGCCTGCTCCGCCGACATCGGCTGGGTCCGGCCCCGCGAAGGGTGGGTCCCACCTGGCGCCAGTTCCTACGCGCGCATGCCGGTGCCGTCCTCGCCTGCGACTTCCTGACCGTCGACACCGTGCTCCTGTGCACCCTCTACGTGCTCGTTTTCATCGAGCTGCGTCTCGGATCGTGGTCTGGTCGGCGTGCTCCGCCCACCCCAATTCGGCCTGGGTCAGCCAGCAGGCCCGTAACCTCGCTTGGGAGCTGGATGAGTTGGCTCTCCGTCCAACCCTCGCGATCCACGACCGCGACCGCAAGTTCAGCGATGAGTTCGACGCAGCTCTTCGCGCCCAGGGATTCGACGTCGTCCGTACTCCCTTCCGCTCGCCCCGCGCCAACGCCATCTGCGAACGAGTGCTCGGCAGCCTACGCCGCGAGTGTCTGGATTGGCTGATTGTCCTCGGTGAGCGTCACCTGACGAGCATCCTGTGCGAGTACTTCGACCACTACAACCGCTCGCGGCCCCATCGGGCACTTGAGCTGCAGCCGCCGCGACCAGACCTCTGCCCGTCGGTCGGCGATATCGTTTGCATCGAGCGCCTTCACGGACTCATCAACGAGTATTCCCGCGCCGCCTGAGCGGCGTTGCGTCGACAACTCCGCTGAGTCGGCCAATTTCCAAGCTTCCGCCACACCCGTTCGTGGCCTTCGACCTGAACCGATCGGCCAGGAGCAATCGCGACTGAATAAGAGCACCCCACAGGTGAACGCGCGGCTCTAGTCGGGATGCTTGTCCAGCCCGAGACGGTTCTCGGTTGGCACCGCGAGTTGGTGCGGAGAAAGTGGGCGCCATTCGGTCGCCGGCGTGGCCCGGGTCGGCCAGGTCTCGATCCCGAGATCCTGAAGCTGATTCTGCTGATGGCGAAGGACAATCGCGAGGTGGGGTTGCGTCCGAGTCCGCGCGAATTGCTCAAGCTCGGTCATCGGGTCTCGGCGACCGCGATTCGCAAGTTGCTGCGACGGAACCGGATAGGTCCGGCACCGTTGAGATCGCGACAGTCGTGGAAGGCTTTCCTGCGAGCGCAGGCTTCGGCGATCGTGCTCACTGATTTCCTCAGTGTCGACACCGTGTTTCTGAAGCGGTTGTACGTCCTCTTATATATGGAGGTGGCGACGAGGCGGGTGATCTGGTTCGCGGTGACCGCCCGCCCAGACGCCGGGCCAGTTCCCAGGAGGTGTTCAGGTGATCCACGCGTTGCTGGTACTGGCCGTAATTCTTTTCGTCCTCTGGTTGCGGTTCCACGCGACCGGTGGACTGGTCAACCTGATCTGGTTGGTGATCATCGTGCTGGTCGGGCTCTGGCTGTTCGGTTTCGTCGCTGAGAGGGGGCCGCGAGATCCGAGGTCTCACGGACCCGAACATTTCAGGGCCTGAGATCGCTCGGATGACCAGGTGCACTAAGCCATGACCTGTAAGTAACCGCCCAGCCATTCCAGGCGTACATGGAGGCTCGATCAAGAACCCCCTGGGCGCGCCGGTCAGGTCCGGCGAGGGCGAAGTTGCTGCCTTTGTTATGGCCGATGGTCGATCGTGGTTCTTGTCAGGCGGAAGGGGTGCCGTCGAAAGGACCGCCTCTTCCGCTTAATGCTGTGCCTCGCCCCATGCTCACGCCACGCTGAGAGCCAGACGGATCGGCCAGCCCCCGTTTCAACCCATCCGGAGAGGT
The DNA here is from genome assembly GCA_030946685.1 of Candidatus Dormiibacterota bacterium. Classification (GTDB taxonomy): domain Bacteria; phylum Chloroflexota; class Dormibacteria; order Dormibacterales; family Dormibacteraceae; genus Palsa-872. Next base: position 12,857 of record JALYYG010000073.1, read on the forward strand.
GACAGAAAATGTGTTTGAACTGCGGTTGCGGTGAGTACGAGAAGCGTCACAAGCCGTCCGACATAACCATGGACGACCTCAAGGAGGCCGCAAAGGGTCAAAACATGGACATCCGCAAGGCTGCGAGCAACCTGCAAGAAGCGGGTCGAGCAATCGGACAGCAAGGCCACGAGCAGGAAGGCCACAAGCCGGTCTAGCGTTCGTTCTGTCAAGGCGGAAGGGGTTGCTGTCACCAGATGCCTCTTTCGCCTGACTCTGTTCCGATGTTCCAACGACGCCACGCGCTGAGGTTAATTTGGCGCACTGCCGAAGCTGGCTGACAATAGTGAGGTGAGGTGAAGCTAAATGAACCGGTTAGCCACGGGTGCGGCGTTGGGCGGCCTCGCCGTCTACCTCTACGATCCCGAGTTGGGCGAGGAGCGACGTGAGCGCCGGTTATCTCTGTGGCAGGAGAATCGGGGTAGCGCGGTGCAAGCGGGTCGGGCGGTCTCCCAGGCAGCTGCGTCCGCGCGGCCACTGGCTCGCCGCTTGACCAAGGCAGTAGGACGGGGAGAATGGGCGGAGGCTTTCGATCGACGTCGGCCCCGGATCGACCTGCCCAAACTTATCGGTGCCGCTGTCATCGGTGGCACTCTCGTCTACTTCCTGGACCCGGTTGAGGGCGCACAGCGCCGGCAGCGGTTGCTCTCCGCGCTGGAAGCGGCTCTCCAGGCCGCCCGCCATACGGCTAGGGCTGTTAAGCCCCACGCTGACCGTGCCAGTGATCAGGTGGCCGAAGCCGTCGAGGGCGTCAAGTCTAAGGTGCGCTGACTTCAGGTGATTGTTACCTTGAGCTATCTATCCACGTCGTGAGTCCCGGAACGACATCGTCGGCCGCGTCATGGCCTCCTTCACCCTCAAGAAAACCAACGATCGCGAGAAGGGCGGCGCCAGGTCTTCAGGTTCCGAAAGCTGCAAGTCACGTCCCGACCGATGGCGCGAATTTATGCCGACGACGCCTGTATCGGGCAGCGCAATGAAGGTCATCCTGCCGCGATGAACGCTGGCGCAAGCTGACTGATGTACGGCCCTCGTCCTAGAACGCGCTCTGCTGAACTGGAGGCTTAATGGCAAAGAGATCGGTGAGGGACATGCTCAAGGCTCGCGCCTGGAACCGGCGGGTGAGCCTCGCGGACGTTGACCCCGGCGATCACCAAGGAGTCAACCGCAAGAAGATAGCGGCCGCCCGTGAGAAATACGGTCCCGAGTTGCTGGACCTTCAAGAGCGCCTGTTCGCGGAGAAGAAACAGGCGATCCTCATTGTTCTGCAGGGATTGGACACCAGCGGCAAGGACGGAACGGTCCGCCACGTGATGGCGACGATGAATCCTCAAGGTGTGCACGTCCGTCCTTTCACGGCACCAAGTGCGACCGAACTTCGTCACCATTTCCTCTGGCGGTTCAAGAAGGAAGTGCCGGAGCCAGGCCACATCACCATCTTCAATCGCTCGTACTACGAGGATGTGCTCATCGCCAGGGTCAAGAAGCTGGCTGCTCTCGAAGTGATCGAGAGTCGGTATGAGCAGATAAACCGATTCGAGGCGGGACTTGTCAGATCAAATGTGACCCTCGTGAAAATCTGCCTCCATATCTCAAACGAGGAGCAGCGTCAGCGGCTACTTGCTCGCCTCAATACACCCGAAAAACGATGGAAGTTCAGCCCCAATGACATTAAGGAAAGGGGTCATTGGGATGAATACCAGGAGGCCTTCAACATGCTCCTGACCCGGTGCTCGACGCCGGTCGCTCCTTGGTACATCGTCCCGGCGGACGACAAGCCGTTCCGCGATTGGGCAGTGTCGCGCATACTGCTGGAAACCCTGCGGGCCATGAACCCGAAGGTCCCGATGCCGAAACTCAATGTGTCTAGTCTGGTCCGACAGCTGCCTCCGGTCGACTGACACCGGTTCCCGCCCGCCTCGTCTCGCTCGCCAGCACACCTTTGTGGCCTTGCATTAAGACAGAGCGTGCGACGCCATGGTCGTTATGGCGCCGCCCGTCTCCGGTCCGGTCGCATGGCACTGGAGCCCAAAGGTGCCCTGTTTGCGGGCCAGCGAGGGGCCATCTATCTGCTCTTCGGCGTAGCGGTGGCCGGCAGTCTCGCGCGGCGCCATGGGCGCCGGACGAGGGCCACGTAGAGGGCGACGGCAGCCGCCATCCAGACTAGACCTGCGGCGGCGATTGACAAAACGGGATTAGCCGGCCAAGCAGCCCGGCGGCCACGATGGCGAAGGCGATCAGCGCGGCTGCTCCGATGATCGCACCTCGGGCATCAACCACCGCATCGTGGCGGCCCTGCTTGTGCTCGATCAGTGTCAGCGAGGCCGGCAGGATCGATGGGAACGCCAGTAGGAGGCTGTTGGGTGTATGTATTCAGACATCGGCCAAGTTGGCCCACAAAGTTGCTGATCTTCTTACGCCCGCCCCCTTAAAACAGGGGTATGGCAAAAGTTAAAACGAAGCGTCGGCGGCCCGACGTCACCGCAGCGGAGCGCGGCGGCGATTGGAGCAAGCGCATGGAACACGAGGGGGTTCCCGGCGACGCCACCATGGAGCAAGCCCTCTACTGGAAGCAGATCTACACCGAGATCCTGACCATGGAGGAGAAAGTCCTGGCCACCATCCGCAAGCTGATGGTCGGTCAATCCGAGGAGGGACAGCGCGAGGTCGAGCTCACCAACGTTCCGGTCGTCGTCGCCCAGGCCGAACGGTTTCGCCAGCGCCTCGGCTACTGGGAGGCTCGGGTACACGAGCTCGGCGGAGCAGTTGCGCCCCAGCGCGGGCGCGCTGCACTGGCCACCACGTAGGGCGATGTCCTCGTTCCAGTCGTCGACACCGACGTTGGAATAACCGAATCGGATTTCGAAGGAGGTCTTAATGAAGGATCAGGTTCGTGGCAAGGCGGAAGAGGTCAAGGGCAAGGCTACCGGCAACCGTACCGAGGAGACCAAGGGCAAGTTGAGACAGCAGGTCGGCAAGGTCAAGCGCACCGTCCGTGACGTCAAAGAGGACGTACGTAACGCGTGACCGCAACCCCGGCTTCCTCAGAAAACGAATATCTAGGAGATTTACTGGAATGAAGGTTGCCCCGTATCACTCGACCTTGATGGAAGACGAGCGGAACAAGAACGTTTACCACGATCACGACGACTGTTCGGACGGACTCCGGATCAAGGCGGAGCACAAGCAGCAGGGGACGGCCAATCGCCGCCACTGCGACGAGTGCGCCAAGAAGGCCTAGATCAGTCGATACCGGAATCGAAAGCGTCTCAAACCGAACCATATTCACTGAGGTACAGAAATGGAAAGAATCACCATCGTTGGGGTGTTCACAGACCGCACCGCTGCCGAGTCAGCGGTCGTGGCTCTCGAGAAGGCCGGATTCACGCACGAGCACATCGGTTTCGCGGGGCACGGCGACCCTGTCTCCACTGAGAAAACCGACCACGCCGCCGGCGCGCTGGC
>JALYYG010000103.1 GCA_030946685.1 Candidatus Dormiibacterota bacterium
ACACCCCGGCGACCCGTCTCCGATTGCAACTGGCTCTGGATCTCCGCAAGCTGCTCTAGAGGCCAGTTTGGACGCCGTGTCCAAACAACGCGGCCTGTTTTCACACTGTGTGCCAGTGTGGATAGGCCCTGGCGTCCGTATCCTTGAGTCATGGCAACCAACTCCAACGGTCGACGTGTGGCCGTCACCGGGATGGGCTTCATCACGCCGATCGGCAACGACATCGAGACCGTGTGGTCGAACATGGTGGAAGGGGTCTCCGGCATCGGCCAGATCACGCATTTCGACACCACCAACTTCGACACCAAGATCGCCGGCGAGGTCAAGGGCTTCAATCCAGAGGACTACATGGACAGGAAGACGGCCCGACACATCGGGCGCTACTGCCAGTTCGCCCTGGGCGCCTCAAAGCAGGCGTTGGCGCACGCCGGCCTCAATCCTGCAGACATGGACCCTGACGACGTCGGCGTGATCGTCAGCTCCGGCATCGGCGGCATGGAAGAGATCGAAAAGAGCCACACCCAGCTGATGGAGCGAGGGCCGAAGCGGATCAGCCCGTTCACCGTGCCGATGATGATCGCGGACATGGCCGCCGGCATCGTCGCCATCCACTGCCAGGCCGGCGGTCCGAACTACGCCATCGTCAGCGCCTGCGCTTCCGGCTCTCACGGAATCGGCGAGGCGTCGGAGATCATCAAGCGCGGTGACGCGGTCGCCATGCTCGCCGGCGGCTCCGAAGCCACCATCACGCCGCTGACCATGGGCGCTTTCTGTCAAATCAAAGCCGTCAGCGAGCGCAACGACGAGCCGGAGAAGGCGTGCCGGCCGTTCGATCTCGGACGGGACGGTTTTGTCATGAGCGAAGGCTCGGTCATGCTCGTGCTCGAGGAGATGGAGCACGCGAAAAAGCGCGGAGCGAGGATCCTGGCCGAGATCGCGGGTTATGGCGCCAGCGCCGACATGTACCACTTCACAGCGCCGCAGCCCGAAGGCAAGGGCGCAATCCGCGCGATGCGCCGCGCGCTCGAGAAGAGCGGGGTCGAGCTGAGCGACGTCGGCTACATCAACGCCCATGGAACGTCGACCAAGCTGGGGGACGTCGCTGAGACCAGGGCGATCAAGGCGGTCTTCGGTGACCACGCCCACAAGCTGGCGGTCAGCTCGACCAAGTCAGTGCACGGCCACCTGCTCGGTGCCGCCGGCGCGATCGAGGCCGCCGCCTGCGTGCTTGCCCTGGACAGGGGCCTGCTGCCGCCGACGATCAACCTCGACGACCCTGACCCGGAGTGCGACCTCGACTACATCCCCAACAAGGCACGCAAGGCGGACATCAAGGTGGCCGTCTCGAACTCATTCGGCTTCGGCGGCCACAACGCGACGCTCGTGATCAAAGGCCCTGAGGCCCGTAACTAGGAGATTTGCTGATGGCAACCCAACTCGATTTCAAGGAACTTCAGGAGCTGGCCGCCGAGATACTCGGCATTGAGCCGAACCAGGTGCAGCTCGACAAGAGCTTCGCGAAGGACCTCGCGGCCGACTCGCTCGACCTCGTGGAGCTCATCGCCGCCGTGGAGGACAAGTACGACGTCGAGCTGTCTGAGGAAGAGCTCGAGAAGATGAAAGTGATCGGCGACCTCTGGAAGTTTCTGGAGCAGAAGACCGCCGAGCGGCTGGAGGCCTAGGTGACATGGCGATAACGACCGCGTATCGGACCCGTTCCGGAGCCGTTCCGCTCCGCTCGTTCAAAACCAAAGGTCGCCACAGCGCGATCGCCGGCATGGGTGTCTACGCGCCCGAGAAGTTGATCACCAACTTCGACCTCGAGAAGATGATGGGCACCTCCGACAAGTGGATCACGGAGCGAACCGGCATCCGCACACGCCACATCGCTGAGCCGGGTACGACAACGCTCGAGCTGGCGACCAAGGCCGCCCGAGCGGCCCTTGACGCCGCCGGCATCACAGCCAATGAGCTCGACATGATCCTGGTCGGCACCTCTTCGCCGGACGGGCCCTTTCCATCCATCGCGTGCCGCATCCAGGACGAGCTCGATGCACCGGGCGCCGTTGCGTGGGACATGCTCGCCGCGTGCACCAGCTTCATGTACGGGCTCGCGACGGCAGACTCTTTCATCGCCACCGAGCGCGCGGACAACGTGCTCGTCATCGGCGCCGAGGTGCTGTCGCGCATGCTCGACTACTCAAACCGCGGCACGGCCGTGATCTTCGGCGATGGAGCCGGTGCGGCGGTCGTGCGGCCTGCCCCGGACGGCGCCGGCTTCCTATCATGGTGCCTGGGCAGCGATGGGCGCGGTTACCTCCAGGTCACCTGCGGTAACAAGGAGTTTGGCGCCTACGCGGCCAAGGACCCCAGGCCCATCATCGAGATGGAGGGTCCCGACGTCTTCAAGTTCGCGGTCGACATCTTCATCCGCCAGGCGAATGAGGTGTGCAACGCCGCAGGAATCTCGATGGAGGACATCGACCTCTGGGTCCCCCATCAGGCCAACTTCCGAATCATCGACGCCGCCGCCCGTCGCATCGGGCTGCCGATCGACCGGGTCGCCATCAACATCGACGAGTACGGCAACACGTCGAGCGCATCGATCCCGATCGCGCTGGAGGAGGCCATCCGAAAGGGCAGGGTCAAGAGTGGAGACAATGTGCTGCTGGCGGGCTTCGGCTCCGGCTTGACCTGGGGCGCAAGCCTCCTCAAGTGGGTGTAAAGAAAATGTGAGAGGGAACCTTGCGGTTCCGTCTCACAGCCCCCGCGACTTGCGTCGCGGGGATCCCAGTTGGTACGCCGACCCGGCCTGGCGGCCGGGCAGGCGCGCCTGCTCTCTTTCCCTGTAAGGATGGGATTTTGATCAATCTGACAGGCCCCATCGCGCTTCTGTTTCCAGGCCAGGGCGTTCAGAAGCCTGGAATGGGCAAAAACCTGCATGACCGCTACCCAGCGGCCCGTCGCGCATTCGAGCGCGCCGAGGAGGTTCTCGACATGCCGATTCGCCGGCTCTGCTTCGAGGGCCCGGTCGAGGAGCTCAACCGCACCGACATCATCCAGCCCTGCGTGATGGCCGTCTGCTGGGCTGCTTACGAGGTCTGGCGCGGGAGCTACGGCCTCGAGAACGTGCGGGTCACGGCCGGGCACAGTCTCGGGGAGATCGCAGCGCTCGCGGCGGCCGGCTCCATCCCCTGGGAGACAGCCCTTCTGTTGGTGAAGGAGCGCGGTCGGATCATGGCCCGGTCCGCGGATGAGCAGCCGGGAGGCATGATCGCGATCGTCGGCCTGGACGAAGATCAGGTCGAGGCGATCCGCGCCCAGGCTTCAGTCAAGGGCCAGCTCTGGGTCGCCAATCGCAACGCCGACGTGCAGTTCGTGCTCTCCGGCGAAACCGTAGCCGTGCAGGAGGCTGAGCAGCTGGCGCTGGCTGCGGGCGCACGTCGCGCGCTCATCCTCACGATCCCACTGCCCGCGCACACGCCTTTGATGGCGAAGGCCGCGGCCGCTTTCCGTAAGGTGGTTGACAAGCTGCAACTCAAGGCGCCGTCGATTCCGGTCCTGGCCAACGCCTCTGGCGAGGCGATGCGAACCGTCGCGAGCCTGCAAGAAGAGCTCCGGCAGCAGATGCTGCGCCAGGTCGACTGGGCCCGGACCATGGTTTCAATGCGGACGATGGAGGTGCGGACGGTGGTCGAGCTCGGGCCGGGGCGAGTGCTCGCGAGCCTCGCCGCCAAACACATCCCCGGCGTCGACACGTGGAATGCAGAGGAGCTTTTCATCGACTTTGCGGACCCCGTGACGGCGTGACGAACGAATTGGACGGCAAGACCGCGCTGGTTACCGGCGGCGGCAAGGGCATCGGCCGCGCGATCAGCCAGGCGCTCGCGGTGATGGGCGCCAAGGTCGTGGTGAACTACAGGTCCGACAAAGTTGCGGCCGAAGAGACGGCGACGGCCTTGCCCGGAGGGAGCGCGCACCAGGCGGACGTCGGCGATCCGGCGCAGGTGGAGGCGATGGTGAAGGCGATAGGGCGCGTCGACATCCTCGTCAACAATGCCGGCGCGGTTCGCGACAAGCTGCTGATACAGATGGCGCCGGCGGATTGGGAGGAGCTGATCCGCACCGACCTCATGTCGGCCTTTGCTACCACCAGGGCCGCCATCATGTCGGGGATGATGCGGGCCCGGTGGGGCCGGATCGTCAACATCTCGTCGATCGTCGGATTGACCGGCAATGCGGGCCAGTCCAACTATGCGGCGGCCAAAGCGGGACTGATCGGCTTCACCAAGTCCGTGGCGCGCGAGTACGGTTCCCGCAACATCACATGCAATGCAGTCGCGCCCGGCTACGTGCGAACCGAGCTCACCTCGGGCTCGCTCACCGATGTGATGGTTGAGGAGCTCGTCAAGTTGACGCCGATCAAGCGCGAGGGTACCGCGGATGATGTGGCCGCCATGGTCGCTTTCCTGTGCTCTGAGCGCGCCGGCTTCATAACGGGCCAGGTGATCGCAGTGGATGGAGGCCTCTCCCTGTAGATGGTGGCGGCAAAAAAGCCCGCGGAGGTGCGGATCGTGGGCGGGAAGCTGCCTCCGATTCCCCTGCCCACCAACTGCCCTGGCTGCGGTGTGGGCCTGGACCATGAGGAGCTGCGAAGACATATATACGTTTGCGCTTGCGGCCATCATTTCCGCCTCGGGGCAGACGCCTGGATCGCGCTGATCGCCGACCGCGGTTCGTGGAAGGAACGATACGGCGACGTTCGCTCGCACGACCTGCTCAACTGGAAGGTGCCCAAGCCTTACCAGGCGACTCTCGAGCAGCTGCGCGACGAGGGCTTGAACGAAGCGGTTCGCACCGGAACGTGCACGCTAGGCGGCCGCAGTATCTGGCTGGCCACATTCGACTTCCGCTTCGTCGGCGGAACCCTTTCAATCGTGGCCGGCGAGCGCCTTGCGCGTGGCATGGAGCAGGCGGCCGCCTCGGGATTGCCCTATGTGCTGGTCGCCGCCTCGGGCGGAGCCCGCATGCAGGAGGGCGTGCTGGCGCTCATGCAGATGGCCAAGGTCAACGCGGCTGTCGGGCGCCTCGATGCCGCGGGGGTGCCGTATTTCTCGGTCCTCACGGACCCGACGTTCGGTGGCACCGCCGCCTCGCTAGCGCTGCTGGGCGATATCAACATCGCCGAACCCGGCGCGGCAATCGGCTTCACAGGACCGCGCGTGATCAAGCAGGCGACTTATGCGGACCTGCCCCCCGGATTCCAGAGCGCCGACTTCCAGCTGGAGCGAGGTCAGGTGGACATGGTGGTTCCGCGGCCAGAGGTGCGGCGCCTCCTTGCACACCTGCTGGAGATCTATCCATGACAAGGTACGGTCGCCGGCCCGACGAGACAACCCTCACCGTCTGGCAGGTGGTCGAGCTGGCTCGCCATCCCGACCGCCCATACTCGCTCGACTACATCCGCCGGATGGCGCCGGACTTCATCGAGCTTCACGGCGACCGGATCTCGGGCGACGATCCTGCGCTGGTCGGAGGAATCGGGACCTGGCACGGGCGCACGACCATGTTCCTCGGACACCAGAAGGGTCGCAGCCTCAAGGAGCGGGTGGCGCGGAACTGGGGGATGATGCATCCGGAGGGCTACCGCAAGGCCATTCGTCTTGCCCAGCACGCCGCCAAGTTCAACTTCCCGATCGTCTCCCTGATCGACACTCCAGGCGCGTATCCGGGCGCGGGCGCCGAGGAGCGTGGAATCGCCGCTGCCATCGCGCGGGCGATCATGGAGTGGTTCCGGATCCCTGTGCCGATCGTGGCGGCGGTCATCGGCGAGGGCGGAAGCGGCGGTGCCCTGGGGATGGGCGTTGCGGACCGGGTGATCATGCTCGAGAACTCGATTTACTCAGTCGCATCTCCGGAAGCCGCGGCGTCGATCGTGTGGCGTGACAATGCGCGCAAGGTGGAGGCGGCCGAGCAGCTTCAGCTCACCTCGCGCGACCTGCTGGCAATGGGCGTTGTCGAGGAGGTGGTGACGGAGCCGGAAGGCAGCGCTCGGGCCGACTACGAGGCCACCGCCGTCTCGCTCGACGAGGCCCTGCACCGCCACCTGCTGCAGCTCCTCGCCCAGCCGATCGCCGAGCTGCTCCAGCACCGCTATGAGCGATTCCGCTACATCGACAGCCTGATACACGCAGAGCCGCAGTTCGGCCCAAAGATCTAGTCAAGTGCGAGGGTGGCAGGCAGGCCGGGTTTACCCCGGCCGTCACCCAATCGTTCATCTTCCAAACGTCTCCATGCGTACTTGGGAGGGAGGGGGTCCCGCGGGGGAGGCCTGCCTCCTCCGCGCCTCATGAGGCTGGTCGTCCAGCGCGTGACCTCCGGCTCGGTCACCTGGGAGGAGGCGGGAGAGCGGCACGGTGCAACCATCGGGCTCGGTCTGGTGTTGTTGGTGGGTGCGGGACCCGATGACGATGAGGCGACTGTTCGGAGGCTGGCGGACAAGGTCATCGATCTGCGCGTTTTCGCGGACGAGGCGGGGAGGATGAACCTCAGTCTTGTCGATGTGAAGGGAGCGGCCTTGATCGTTTCCCAATTCACGCTGTTCGCCGACATGAGCCGCGGCCGCCGGCCCAGCCTGCTCAGAGCGGGCGATCCGCAGCGGGCGGAGCAGCTCTACGAGGTTTTCGTACAGCATTTCCGCGAGCGCGGAATAGCGACCCAGACCGGCAGCTTTGGTGCTGTCATGACTGTCGGGATCGAGAACGACGGCCCTGTCACGCTGGTGCTGTCCTCGGACGACTGGGCGACGCGTGTCTGATTCCCGCCACGCGCTGCTGCCATACGTGGCAATCGCCGGGCTCGCTTTGATCTGGGGTGTTTCATTCCTCTTGATCAAGATCGCCGTTCAAGACATGAGCCCGACCACCCTCGTGCTCATTCGTGGGCTCGCGGGTGGGCTCGCCTTGGCTCTGATCGTTCGCGTCATGGGTCGCCCATTGTTCAGCGACGTTTGGCGGGGTCGGATGATCCCTTTTGCCCTCCTCGCGATCACGGGAAGTCTCTTGCCGTGGTTCGCCATAGCATGGGGAGAGGAGAGGATCTCCAGCGGCCTGGCCAGCATCCTGAACTCGACGACACCACTCTGGGCTGCCTTTCTCATCTACTGGGTTATCCCGACTGAGCGGCCGAGCGTCATGAATTACGCGGGGGTGTTGATCGGGCTCGCCGGAGTGGTCATCCTGGTCGTACCCGATATCTCTGCCAGGGGACTCGGAGGCAACGTCTTCGGCGCTTTCGCTGTCCTTCTTGCTTCGTTCTCGTATGCGGTCAGCGCCCTGTACCAACGCCGGAAGCTGCGGAGCGTCAGCGTCTACGAGGTGAGCCTCGGGCAGCTGGCGGCGACTGCGGTCCTCGCCATTCCCATCGCGGCGCCATCGTTCTCCAGCCTTCACGTCGCGGTGCCGTCGCTGGCGGCGGTCGTTGCGCTCGGGGTGGGTGGTTCAGGAGTTGGCTTGCTGCTCTACTACTACATCATGCAGACCCTCGGAGCCGTACGGGCCACCGGCGTGACACTGCTCGTCCCTGTGACTGCTGTTTTCTGGGGCGTGATCCTCCTTCACGAGTCTCTCAGCGTTCCAATCGTCGTCGGAATGGTCGTCATCCTGGCCGGGATCGTTCTCACCAACGTCGGCCGGCGCGCCGTGGGCGCAAAGCAGACCGAGTCTGAGACCGCGGCGGCTTGACCGGGTTCGTCGAAGCCCACGCCGTCGAGGTCCGGAAGGCAGCCGACCGGATCCGCACATATGTCCGACGCACGCCGACGCTCACAACTGATCTCGATCCTGGCCTGCGCCTGAAAGCGGAATGCTTCCAGGTCACCGGGTCCTTCAAGGTCCGCGGTGCCTTCAACGCGGTGCTCTCGCAAATGACGCGTGACCCTCGTCCGACCGGCTTCATCGCCGTCAGCTCCGGCAACCACGCGCAGGCAGTGGCGCTGGCGGCTCGCACGGTTCACGTCCCTGCATTGATCCTCATCCCCGAAGACGCCAACCCGGCCAAGGTCGCCGCCACGCGCGCGCTGGGCGCCGAGGTGATCCAGGAGGGCATAACGTTCGCCAACCGCGAGCAGCGGCTGCGCGAGGTGATGGCCGAGCGCGGTTTCTCGCTCGTCCACCCATTTGACGACTGGGACGTGATCCATGGCCAGGGCACAGCTGCCGCGGAGATGCTTGAGGACGAGCCGGGCTTAGCCTCGCTGGCCACTCCGGTCGGTGGCGGTGGTCTCCTCTCGGGCAGCGCGATCGCCGCGAAGAGCCGCCATCCCACGATGAAGGTGATCGGCGTCGAGCCGGCTCAGGCCGACGACGCCTATCAGAGCTGGAAGGCCGGCAGCATCCAGAGCCTTACGGCTGCGCCGACAACGATCGCGGACGGGGTTCGCACCACCGCGATCGGGCAGCGGACCTTCGAGGTGATGTTCGCCAACGGGTTGGTGGACGAGATCGTCACGATCACCGAGGAGGAGATCGCGACAGGTGTATGGACGGCCTGGACTCGGCTCCACATGGCGCTCGAGCCGACGGGGGCGTTGCCCCTGGCGGCCTACCTCGCCGGCAAGCTGCCACGCGGCCTTACGGGCCTGGTTATCAGCGGTGGCAACGCCAATCTGGAGACGGTGGCTAAACTGCTCGGAACCCGATGATCCCAGTCAAAGAGGTGATGACGACCAACGTGATCACCTTCCGCGAGGACACGCCTGTCGAGGAGATCGCGCTGACCCTCACTTCCAAGCGAATCACAGGGGGCCCGGTGATATCGCCGGAGGGACAGGTGGTGGGGATAGTGTCGGAGACCGATGTCTTCTCCAAGAAGGGAAAACTCGCTCGCGACATCATGAGCCAGCACGTGATCACGGTCAGCGAGGACACAGGCATCGACGAAGCGGCGCGGCTGCTGGTCGGCGAACGCATACGCCGCGTGCCGGTGATCAAGCGCGGCAAGATGGTCGGGCTGCTCAGCCGCTCCGACGTCCTCGACTTCTTTGCCACCACGCGCTGGACCTGCAACGTGTGCGGGCGCTGGGAGCGTGGGCTGGAGCAGCCGGAACGGTGCCATTCTTGCTCGAGCACCGACATCCGCCTGGAGCGCGCCGATCCTGGCCACTGACGGGTCCGGTCGCCTCTCGCTGAAGGCCCAGAGTTTCACGGAATCTGTCATCCGCGAGATGACCCGCATCAACCTCGCGCTCAACGGACCCGATCGCGCGGTCAACTTCGCCCAGGGCTTTCCGGATTTCGCGACCGACCCCCGCATCGTAGAGGCGGCCGCCAAAGCCCTGCGAGATGGTTTCAACCAGTACGCGACGACGTGGGGCGCACCGCAACTACGCCAGGCAGTCGCCCGCAAGCAATCCATGGCCTGGGGGCAGGAGGTCGACCCAGAGAGGGAAGTCACCGTGTCCTGCGGCGCCACAGAAGCGATGATCGCGGCCATGCTCGCCGCCGTCGATCCTGGCGACGAGGTAGTGATCTTTGAGCCTTTCTACGAGAACTATGGCCCGGACTGCATCATCAGCGGCGCCGTGCCGCGCTACGTGACATTGCGCGCACCTGATTGGTCGTTCGACGCTGATGAGCTGCGCCACGCCTTCAACAGCAGGACTCGAGCAATCGTCGTCAACACGCCGCACAACCCGACGGGCAAGGTGTTCTCGCGACATGAGCTCGAGCTCATCGCCGAGCTCTGTATCGAGCACGGCGCGATCGCGATCACTGACGAGATCTATGAGCACCTCGTCTACCAGGGCGAGCACGTGAGCATCGCGACGCTGCCAGGCATGGCCGGTCGGACAATCACAATCAGCGGCGCCAGCAAGACGTTTTCAGTCACCGGGTGGCGCGTGGGCTGGCTCATCGCCGCTTCATCCCTTACCGCCGGCATCCGCAAAGTGCACGACTTCCTGACGGTTGGCGCCGCGCACCCGCTTCAGATCGCGGTCGCGACTGCCCTCGAGCTGCCCCCCTCTTTCTATGTGGAGCTTCTGGGGGACTACCGGGAACGCAGGGACGCGATCGTGACGGGTGTTCAAGAGTGCGGCTTCGACGCCGTTGCGCCCGACGGCGCCTATTACGTCATGGCCGGCATCGGGGCCTTTGGCTTTGACGACGACACTGCGATGGCGCGGCACCTCATCGAGAAGGTCGCGGTCGCGACGGTGCCGGGGTCCAGCTTCTTCCACAACCCCAGCGAGAGCCGAGGCCACCTGCGCTTCAGCTTCCCGAAGCGGATCGAAACCATCGAGCGCGGCGTGCAGGCGCTGCGCGCGATACGCCCTTAACAGCCAGGGTTCTCTTATCGCGGCGCGCGGCCTAGCTTGGCGCAGTGCGCAACGTTTTACGAAACCCGCTGACCTGGATGGTCCTTGCCGAATGCGCGGTCGTGGCGGCGCTTGTCATGGTCGCGTGGCACCTGCTCGCCAGCGCGGCGGTGCGTCCGGCGCCCTCATTTACGGGGGTGGCCGCGCCCACTCAGGCCGGCACGGCCACGGGACCGGTCTCAGCGGATATGGCACAGCCCAAGCCTCGCGTCCTCACTCTGCTTCCAGGCCTCAACGTCGACGCGAACTTCTGGCGCCAGCGGCTCGCCGACCTCAACCGTGATCAAACGGCGTTCGAGCAGCTCGAGTGGAGACTCGTGCATGCACTGATGGATGCGGCCCACCGCTACGTGGAATCCGTTGTGCTCCCAACGATCGCGCGAGCCGAGCGAGGCGGCGCCTAGCGGATCAGGTCCGCCAAGCAGCCAGACCGTTCTCCTCCCTGCACCGCGGTGGGGCGGCGCGCTGTTACGCGCCTGATGCGTTGTTGAGCGCTGAGCGCATCAACTGTGAGAGCGTTGGGTAGGCGTGCATCGCCTTCGCGACCACCTTGACTGGAGTGCGTGCCGCCATCATTGCGACAGCTTCGTGGATCATGTCGCCGGCACTCTCGGACACGATGTGGCAGCCGAGCAGCTCGCCGGTCTTGGCATCCGCGACGACCTTGACGTGCCCATACTCCAGGCCATCGATCTGGGCTTTCTCAGCGTCGACCACCCGCGCGAAGCCGATCCGGACCTTGCGACCGCTTTTCTTCGCTGCCGCCTCCGTGACACCCACGGACGCCACCTCGGGATCGGTGAACGTGACTCTGGGCACGATCCGCAGATCCAACCGATCAGCCGTCCCGCGCAGCGCATTTCGCGCAGCGACGTGCCCCATCTCGGAAGCGACATGGGTGAAGAGCGGGCCACCGACCACATCTCCGGCCGCCCAGGCCCACGGCCGCGACGTCCTCAACTGGTCGTTGACCTTGATGCCGCGGTTGGACCACTCGATGCCCGCGGTGTGCAGGCCGAGGGCCTCGCCGTCGAGCGAGCGTCCGACGGCGACCAGGATCTCGTCCACCTCGATTGAGGCGCAACTCTCAAAGAAGACGCGTTTCATGCCGTTGGCCGCCTCGACGCTCGTCATCTTGATGCCGGTGCGAATCTCGATCCCCTCGGCCTCGAACGCCGCGCGCACAGCGGCCGATGTCTCCGGCTCCTCCTGAGGAAGGATGCGCGCAGAAAGATCGACCAGGGTCACCTGCACTCCGAAACGCGAAAAGATCTGAGCGAACTCACAGCCGATCGGACCGGAACCGATCACTGCGATCCTGTGCGGAAGCTCCTTCAGGTCGAGGATTCGCTCGTTGTCGAGGTAGCCGGCTTCATGGAGCCCGGGCACGGGTGGGACCACCGGTTCCATGCCCGCAGCTATCAGGACCGACGTGGCCTCGACCTCCTCCGACCCGCCGATCAGCAGCTTCCGCTCGCCGACAAGCATGGCCTGGCACGGAAAGCGCACCTCTACGCCGGCCTTCTTGAACGGGTTCGAGCCAAAGCGGAGCATGTGATCGCGCACCTGGAACGCACGCCCGATCGCGCGGCGCCATTCGAGCTCCGGCGCGCCGACCTTGATTCCGTAGCGTCCCGCGCCTCGGATGAGGTGAAGCAGCCTCGCGGTCCGCACCAATGCTTTGGTCGGCACGCAGCCGTAATTGGTGCAGGTGCCGCCGAAATGGTTGGCCTCGGCGAGCAGGATGCGCGACTTGCCACCGTCCGCGACGGTGAACGCGGCCTCGGAGCCGGCGGCGCCGCCGCCGACTATGACGAGGTCGTATGCCGGCTTTTTGGCCTTACGACTTGTTTTCAGGTGTCATTGTGACGTTGCCGTTCAGAGTGGCTCCGTCTTCGACAGTGAGACGGCTGACCTTGACCTCGCCGTTCAACTTACCCGAGCCGCCTAGCGTCAGGCGCTTTCGCGCAGTCACGTTGCCGTTGACCTGGCCGCGCACGTTGACGTTCGCTCCTTCGATCGAGGCCTGAACCGTGGCCGTCGACTCGACCACGACATCGCCGCTGGCCTTGAGCTCGCCTTCGACGGTGCCGCCGATCTTCAGGTCGCCGTGTATATCAAGACGTCCGTGCAGGCTGTCGCGAGGGCCGAGCGTGACGACGTTGGTACCACCGTTCTGCGTGCTCGCGGCCGCGTGGGTCGCGGACTTCTCAGCTTGGGCCATGTGGGCCTCCTCTAGTGGGTTTGAATTGCTTCCCGTACGTAATGCACAACTCCGTCTGGCGGGAGGTCTTGCGGTCCCGTGCTTTGCATTCCAGAAGAGCTCTGAATTTGGACGAGCTAGCATCGTAACAGGGTGCACGTGAACGCTGAGGAACGGAACGACGCCGCACGAGGTGGCGCCAGGGGCGGTATTTATCGATCCCCCACGCGCCAGTGATGGACCCGGATGCCTCCGACGAGATGACCGACCATCTGGTCGATTTCTTCGACCAGATCGCTTCCGTTTACGACAGCTGGGCGGGTGGACAGCATGGGCGGGTGGCGGCCAGACTGGTTGAGCTGGCGGCTCCCAAGCGGGGCGAGCACGTTCTCGACGTCGGCACCGGCACCGGCCTTGTGGCGCATCTGGTGGCAGCCAAGGTCATCCCCGGCAGTGTGATCGGCATCGACCTTTCGGACCGGATGCTGTCGATCGCGCGTTCTAAGCAGGGCAAGAACACACAGTTCATGGGGATGGCCGCGGAGCGGCTCGTGTTCCGCCCGGAGACATTCGACCTGGTCACGATGGGGGAGGCACTTGCCTACCTGTCCGACCCAACCGAGGCGCTCGCGGAGGCCCATCGCGTGCTGCGCCCCGGCGGTAGGCTTGCGGTTTCCTGCCAGCGGCGCAGCCTCAGCACTCGCGCCCAGGACCTCTTCTTCCAGGGACTGGCGCCGTTGGCCCGCCGCCACTACCTCATCCTTCCCCGCTACAGCTCCGAACGGGCCCATTTCGGAGAGCCAGACGTGCTGCCGCAGCTGCTTGGAGCCGCAGGCTTCGACGTCACCAGGCTCACCGAGATGGTCACCGGCGGTCGCACCGAGAATGCGCGAGAGTGGACCGACCTGATGGCGGACGCCGGCCCTCTGCCGCATACCTTGATCAGCGCGCTGGGACCTCGCTACAGGACGGAGCTGGAGGCGGAGGTGGAGTCCGCGATGGCCAGCCTGGGGGATCCCGACGACGCGTTTCGCTATCACCACTCTTACGTCATCGCGGTGGCGACGAGGCGCTGATAGCGGGCGAAACTGCAGGTGGCTGTGAGGAGTCGCGGCCCATCGTGACGAGAACGACCGCCGCGGCCAGGATGCACAGCCCCGCGGCGATGGTGAAGATCTCGCGGTATTCCTGCAGAAAAGCGGCCGCCACCAGCCGGGCCAGGTGGTCGACTCGCGCACGGACGTCAGGGTCGTTGAGACGTGGCGTGCCGAGGATCTGACGGAACCGGAACAGTCCGAACGCAGTCAACGTGGACAGCCCGATCAGCATGCCCATGACACGCGCCAGAACGACAAGGCTGGAGGCGAGGCCATGATTCTGCGTTCGCGTGAGCTCAAGCACCGCGGCCGTCAACGGCGCGATGACTATCCCAAAACCAAGACCGCATGCCCCGAGCGCGATATCCGCCGGCCTGATGGGGCCGACGCGCACTGCCAGCTCGCCGGCATGCCAGCCGGACATCTGAAGAAATGCAGCCGCCGAGCACAGCATGCCAATGACCGCGGTCGGCCGGGCGCCGATGCCGTCGGCCAGCAGGCCGCCGACCACGGCTCCAATGGGGACACCGAGCAGGAACTGCGTGAGCAGCAGGCCGGCGGATAGCTGGTCTTGGTTGAAGACGAGCCGGCCCAGGATCGGCACGTCCACCAGGGCGACCATCAGCGCGGCGCCGATCAACAGGTTCGCCACGACCGCGCCGATGAATCGACCACTGCGAAGCAGCTGACGCGGAATGAGCGGTTCCAGGCTGCGGACCTGGCGCCACCCGTAAAGTCCCAGCAAGATCAGGCTCAGGCTTCCAAGCGGGATGAAGAGGCCGCTGGTGGCGCGGCTGGTGGGGTCGTCCGGGTAAAGCGCCACGACGAACAAACCGAGTCCAGTGCCAAGAAGGACCGCACTTTTCCAATCGAATGTCCGGGTTGCTTCGCTCACCCGGTTATCGAATGTCCGGGTTGCTTCGCTCACCCGGTTATCGAATGTCCGGGTTGCTTCGCTCACCCGGTTGTCGAATGTCCGGGTTGCTTCGCTCACCCGGTTGTCGAAAGTCCGGCTCGAATCGTTCGTCCGGTTGTCAATTACATGGGCGGCTGAGCGCGTCACTCGATCACGGCTGGCGATCACCAGGCCTGTCGCGCAGACCGCCGCAAGTGGCAGGTTCAACCAGAAGACAAAGCGCCAACCGCCAAGAGCTGACGCCGCCGCTGCCAGCGTTGCGCCGTAGAGCGGTCCGAAAACGCTGCCTGCCTCCTGCAACGCGGAGACCGCTCCAAGCGCGATCGCGCGCCGCTCATCCCGGTAAAGGTCGGCGGCCAGCGCCAGCGAGAGCGGGACCAACCCGCCTCCACCCAGGCCCTGCAGCAGGCGGCCGGCCACGAGCCAGGGCAAGCCTGGAAGGCTCAAAAGCCCGGCGGTGGCGGTCACGGCCGAGCCGGCCGCGAAGACGGCCATGCAGATCGCGTACACGGGCGCGCGTCCCCGGACGTCGGAGTACGCGCCCAGCAGCGGCATTGCGATCACGTAGCCGCAGAGAAAGCCGGTCACGATCGGCGTGGCCTGCTCGAAGCGGTCGATCGTAAGTCCGACGTCCGAGATCATGGCCGGCAGAAGGGTTACGACGAGGTAGGCGTCGAGTGCGGCGACGAAGAGTCCGGCCCCGGCCAACCCCAGCAGGAGCGACCTCCGCGTCACCGGCCGCTGGTCACAGGCTTGAGCCGGAGGCGTCGCGAATTTGGCGCCGCGGCTCGTTCACCGCTCGGCTAAGGCGTGGGCGAAGCGATGGTGACCGCCCCGTCGAACCCGCTCAGATCGACCTCCACGGAGCTGGCGGCGCCGAGGTCTCCAAAAGGCCCCTCGAGTATCGCCTTACGAATCAGATGGTCCGACCCGCCCACCCAGATGGTGGCCGTGACGTCCCCAGATGATTTCAACTGCGGCAGCAGGCCCTGGATCTGGGCCGCCGTGTACGTCACAGAGACCTTGTGCGAGTCGACGTCACCCACCTTGTCCGCGCCGATGTACTTGGGATTCGTACCCGCGGGAATGATTGCGGGTAGACCGGTCTTGAGGTCGAACAGCTTGGCCACGTCCGGGATGTCAGCGGCGTTCTTACCGGTCACCTCCGTGAAGCCCGAAAGAGGCGGGCGGAGGTACACGTGGCCGCCCGAGATGACCACCTCCAGACCGATCAGGAGGTCCTGGTAGCGAACCGTGTAGATGGTGTCGCTATCAGTGGGCAAGCGCACGGTGGCCTTGGCTCCCACGAGCACATAGCCCTGGAACGAGATCTTGCCCTGGGTGAACTTCAGGTTCGCGCTGATGGTCTTGAGCTTCGCCATCGCCGCGCCGCCCTCGCGCAGCGCCTGCCCCGGGTCTTCGGGTTGCAGGCCGCCGCAGGCTGTGATTGCGAGCAAGGCCAGCGCCACGGCGCCGAGCCTCGCGGCCCTGATCCTGCCTATCACTTCACAAGTATCAGCCCCGCATCAGGCCGATTTATGACGCCGTCAGTCTGAGCGATCTTCCCCAGCGCGAACGATGAGGCGGATCGGCCGGTCGTAGAAGACGTAGTCCCACGCCCAGTTGACGAGCACAACGATCCGGCTCCGAAAGCTGATCACGTTGACCAGGTGGACCGCGAGCCACATGAGCCAGCCGAGGAAACCAGACAGCTGAACTCGCCCGAGCTGCGCTACTGCGGAGTTGCGTCCGATGGTTGCCATGATGCCGGGGTCCTTGTAGCGAAAGGCCGTTGCACCTCCGTTTTGGGCGAGCCTGGCGATCGTGGTGGCGACGTGCCGCCCTTGCTGCATCGCGACGGGGATGAGCATTGGCAAAGGCACGCCACCGTCCACAGGTCCGGCCAGGTCGCCGATCACGAAAACCATCGGATGACCGCTGACCTGTAGGGTCGGGTCGACCTCTATCCGCGACTGGCGCCCAAGCTTCGCGCCGAACGCGGTGCCGATGTCAGACGCTCGCACACCCGCGGTCCAAACGACTGTGCCGGCCGCTACATCCTTGCCGCCCGCCAGCCGGAGCGAGGCGTCCGTCACCTCCTCGACCCTGGCTCCGAGAATCACCTCCACGCCCTTCTTCTCCAGAGACCTGCGGGCGGCATCGCGCAACGGCGTCTTGAAAGCTGCCAGCAGCGAATCCGAAGCCTCGACGAGCAAGACTCGCACCTCGCCCAGATCGAGGTCGCGGTAGTCCTTACGGAGCACAAGTCGGATCAGCTCCGAGAGAGCGCCCGCGAGCTCGACGCCGGTCGGGCCGCCACCGACGACGGCGAAGGTGAGCATGACGCGGCGTTGGTCGGAATCGGTGGCCCAGCGCGAGGCTTCGAACTGCGCCAGCACCCGGTTTCGCAGCGCCAGCCCTTGGGGCAGGTCCTTAAGGCCGAAGGCGTGACGCGCCAGGGACTTGTTGCCGAAATAATCGCTCTGGCTTCCGGTGGCCAGCACCAGATAGTCGTATGGAACCGGGCCACGGTCGGTCAGCAGCAGCCGCCTCTCGAGATCCGCGCCGGTGATCTCGGCCTGCCTGAAGTCAACGTTGTCGAGCGGGCGGATCAGCTCCCGGACCGGCCGGGCTATCTCACCCGGGTCGAGCACAGCCGAGGCGACCTGGTAGAGGAGGGGCGTGAACAGGTGGTAGTTGTACCGATCGACGAGCAGCACGTCCACCTCGACCCGTTCGAGCCGGCGCGCACAGGTCAACCCGCCAAATCCGGCGCCCGCGATCACGACCCGCGGGCGGGTCACTTCTCTGGTGGTTTGCGGAACCGTCCGGTGCCGTGGCGGCGGTTGGCCATCTTATCCAGGGCGGCGGCGCCGCCGGTGGCTTCGAGGAGCGTCTTGGGCAGCTTCTGCTTTTTCTTGAGCACGGGCTCGAACAGGTCGCCGTGCTTGGCGACACGGGCCAGCACCTGCTCGGAGTCGAAGACGAGCAGGCTCGGATCCCCCGCCTTCAGGCACTTCTCGACCTCTGCCCACGAAACGGGCGTGGAAACCGTAGGGCGCTGCCGCGCCCGCAGCGAGTAGACGTTCACGGTCGTCTTGTACTGGTCGTTCTGGCTCCAATCGATAAGGACGCGTCCGGTCCTGAGCTCCTTGAGCTGCTTGTGCACGACGAGGTCCGGGTGGCGTTCCTCGAACAGCTGCGCCAGCCCCTTCGACACCACCTTCGTCTCCACGTAGGTGACCTTCGAATTGAGGGGCACGTACAGCTGCAGTCCCTTCGAGCCCGACGTCTTCGCGCAGCATTCGAGGCCGTGCTCCGCGAAGAGGTCGCGCAGCATCATGCCAACCCTGCAACATTCGACGATCGTCGCCGGCGGACCAGGGTCCAGGTCGAAGACCATCGTGCGTGGCTGTGGAAGGTCGTCCGCGAGAGAAAGCGACGTATGGAACTCGAGCGTGGCCAGGTTCCCGAGCCACACGAGTGTCGGCACGTCCTGGCACAGGCAGTAGTACATGTCGCGATTGTTGCCTCCGCTCCACACCGTCGCGGTTGCGACCCACGGCGGTCGGTGCTTGGGACAGTTCTTCTCGTAGAAGAACTCCGCGTCGACCCCGTTCGGATACCGCTTCAGCGTGAGAGGGTGGTCGCGCGTGTGCGGGAGGATGGCGGGCGCGATGCGCGTGTAGTAATCAATGACCTGCGCCTTTGTGAATCCCACCTCGGGGTAGAGGATCTTCTCGAGGTTGGTGAGCTTGAGGACACGGTCCTCGATCTTGACCTCGATCGCGGTTTCCTTAGCCACCTTCGCGCTCCACCTTACGTGCGGGCTTGTCGGCGCGCAGACCCTTGAACGCGGGCGCACGCAGCTGGCCCGAACGCGTCCATTCCACGAACTCGAACTCTGCCACGAGCTGGGGCTTTGTGAAATGGGCTGATTTCGGCGGCGACCCGATCTCAAACGGGCTCTTGTCCTGCGCCAGCGGCTTAAGCAGGGTGGCCAGCTTCTCGAGCATCGCGTCGGTGAAACCTGTACCGACCTTGCCCGCGTACACGAACTTACCCTTCTCGTAGTAGCCGACGAGCAGAGCGCCGGGATATCCGCGCCGTTTGCCCTCGCCCTCCAGCCACCCACCAATCACGAGCTCCTGCCGGTTGCGGTTCTTGACCTTCACCCAGGCCCCGCTTCGCCGCCCGGGCTCGTATCGCGAGTCGAGCTTTTTGGCCATCACGCCTTCCAGACCGGAACGGGCGCTCGCCTCCAGCATCGCCTGGCCTCCCCCTTTCTCGAAAGGTGGCGCCTGCCACGACGCGCCGGCCAGGTGGAGCTGGGCCAACAGGCGCCGTCTTTCGGTGTAGAGCTCTGCGAGAAGCGAATGCCCGTCCGCCCACAGGAGGTCGAACACCATGTACGTGACCGGCACAAGCTTCATCTTTCGGCGCACCTCCGACTCCGACGTGAGTCCCATGCGCTGCTGGATCTCTTCGAAGCTCGGCCGTCCTTTCTCATCGAGAGCGACAACCTCGCCGTCCAGGATGACCTCTCTCGATCCAAGCGCCCTACCCATGGCGTGGATCTCGGGGTAACGAGGCGTGACGTCTTCGCCGCTGCGACTTACGAGTCGCACGCGGCCGCCCTCGACGAAAGCGAGCGCGCGGATGCCGTCCCACTTGAACTCGAATCCCCAGGCCGAGTCGGGCGATGGGACCGCGGCGCCGAGCTTGGCCATCATCGGCTCGATGAACTCAGGCATCGGCTTGCGCCCGGGATCTTGCGGTGGATCCATGCGGTGGATCATCCAGTTCTCGCCATTCGTGCGAAACAGCACGTAGCGGCCCTGCAGCCGTTTTCCGTGGAGGACGACCATGACCTCACGCTCCGACCATTTCTCGGTCTCGTAGGTGCCTTCGTCCCATATCGACACAGCTCCGGCGCCGTAGTTGCCGGCGGGAATCGTACCGGCGAAGTCGATGTAGTCGAGCGGATGGTCTTCGACGTGAACCGCGAGATGGTTCTTCTTGGGGTCCGGGGGCACGCCTTTCGGCACCGCCCAGGAGACAAGCACCCCATCGCGCTCGAGCCGGAAGTCCCAATGCAGGCGGCGGGCGTGATGCTCCTGGACGACAAACCGGGGCGCCTTGGTCTCTTTGCGGGGGACTTTGGCGCCCGGTTCTGGTGTCTTCTTAAAGTCTCTTTTGGCCTCGTACTCGGCAAGCTTCTTGGCCATCGGTCAAGGTTAGGCCACCGCGGCACTTTCCTCGGCAGATTCGACGGCGCTTGCGATTTGATCAGCACGAACGAAGAACGTCGCCAGGGCCGCCACGATGAGCAGCGCGATCGGCAGGATCAAGGTTGGTCGCATCGCATCGACGAACGCGTGGGTGAAGACGAAGTGCGCCGCCTCCTGCAGAGCGATGACCACCTGCTGGGGGATGCCCGGAGGTAGCTGAATGCTGCTCCCCGACTGCCCGGCTCCGACCTCGAACCCGGTGTGGGCTGCGTGGCTGAAGCCGTCGACGAAGCTTGGACGAAAGGCGGCCGGAAGCTGGGCCGAGCGCGCGACAGCTTCATCGTGTAGAGCGAGCGCCAGCTGGTTCTGCAAAACGGCGCCGACGGACGCGCTGGCGATTACCGTTCCAAGCTCCTGGAGCGTGTTTATGACCCCGGAGGCCACGCCACCCAGCTTGGGGTCGAGACTGCGGGTTGCGATGCTGAAGACCGGGGTCCATACGCAGCCAAGCCCGAGCCCACTCACGATCAGCCCGGGTAGGAAGACCCAACGGCCGGAGTCCGCCTGGGCCGCCCAATTCATGTAGGCAATACCGGCGGCGAACATGAGCAGCCCGGGGATCAACAGCCACTTGCCGTTGACTTTGTTCACCAGGCTGCTGGCCACGCCGGACGACACCATCATCGCCAGCGGCTGCACCGCAATCGTGAGTCCGGCGTCGAGCGCGCTGAGACCAAGAACCGACTGCATGTAGATCGTCAACGGAAGGAAGACGCCGAGGATCGCAAAGCCCATCGCCGCCATGACAAGCGTCATCAGGGTGAAGTTGCGGTCCTTGAAGATAGCGAACGGAAGTAGTGGTTCCGCGCGCTGCCGGCGCGCCTGATCGACCAGGAAAACGGCGAACAACACCAGGCCGGCGATACCGATCTCCGGGATTGTGATCCAGCCCGTGACCCGGCCCCAGTCGTAGCGCTGCCCCTCGATGAGGGCGAATATCACGCCGAACAACCCGGCGGTTGCCAGCATGACACCGCGGATGTCGAGGCGGTGGCGCATGCCCGGGCGCAGGTCGGGGATCAGCAGGAACGCGAGGGCGAACGTGATCATCCCGAACGGGATGTTCACGTAGAAGATCGAGCGCCAGCCGTAGTGCGAGACGAGGAAGCCGCCGACTGTTGGGCCGGCCACCACCGCCAGCCCGGCGAGCACTCCATAGACGGCGAACACGCCGCCGCGGCGTTCAACTGAGAAGAGCGACAGCATTATGGGCAGGCCCTGCGGCGCCAGAACCGCAGCACCGAGGCCCTGTGCGGCGCGGGCGATGATGAGCTGCGTCGGGTCCTGCGCAAGGCCGCTGACCGCTGACGCTGCTGTGAAAATCGCGATTCCGACGGCGAAGACGTTTCGCGGCCCGTAGATGTCACCGAGCCGCCCGGCTGTGATGAGTAGCACGGCGTAGAGCAGGCTGTAGGCGTTCAGCACCCAGAGCACCTGGTCGAGGGTCGCGTGCAGCCCGTCGACAATCGAGGGGATCGCGATGTTGACGATCGTCAGGTCGAGCAGGGTCATGAAGAGGCCCAGGCTGAGCACTGCCAGCGCGGCCATCGGGTGGTTGCGAATCCTTGTCAACAGGTCATCTCCTTTGTGTTGGAGCTGGAGCTCGACCCGGCTATCCTTCGATTGGACGTCTCGGGCGCCGGTTCACTCCGCGCTCGGGTTGATCTACGGCCCCTGGAGTTCACGCTCTAGGGGCCGGCGTATTGAATTCCTCCTAAAGCCCCGCTCTCGAGCCTCCCCCCTTTAAGGGTGAGGGAGAGTAGGTTCCGGCTTGATCGCGCGAGCGCATCAGCCCATAGGCCACGCCTGGTCCTCGAGCATCCGCGGCCAGTCCAGCACGCCGTCCTCCAGCTCGGCGATCGTGCTTCGCAGCCATTCGAGCTCAGCTCGACGCATGGCTTGCGCGTACTCCTCTTCGATGACAAAGAGGCGAGGCAAGTCGCGGGGTACCCCACGCATCATCTCGACCGCGGCTGCGATCTGGGCTTCGACCGCAGAGGCTCGGCGTTTCAGAACCGCGATCGCGTCCTCTTTGCGCCTGAGCGCGCCCAGGAACATGAGCGCCGCCGCGAAGCGCGGATACTCGCGAGAAGGCTCTTCGAGCAGCTGACGCAGCCAGGAATCCAGCTCTTGGGCGCCGGCCTGCGTGAGGCGATAGATCGTCCGCTCCGGCCGGCGACCCTCCCGGTTGGTAACCACCGGTTCGATGAATCCGGCCTTGAACAGGCGTTCGACCGTATCGTAAATGGAAGCCGCCTTCAGAGGGATGGCCCTCTCGTGGCCACGCTCTTGCATCTTTTGCTTCATCTCGTAGGGATGCATGGGCGCCTCTGCCAGCAGCTCGAGCACAGCGAGCGACAGCATGGTCCTTGGTAGACGTCGACTAGTAGACATCGATTGATCGAGATCGATTATATGGTCTGACGGCGGTTGCGTCAAGTCCTCTCTCGCGGGGGTCCCGTAACAGCGAAGGAGCTCGAGCGGCCTTGAGTTACTTCGCGTAGATTGGCGAAAATTCTCGTCATGGCCGCAGGCCCGCCCCCGACTGGCAACCGGCTCGCCCTGGCGGGTGCGATCTGGTACCTCTTGGAGATTCCAATCCTGTTCCCGTTCGTGGGCGCAACGTCGCCATCGCCGGTCAAGGCTGCAGAACTCGTCACCTTCTACTCGACCCAGAAGGCCAATCTCTTGATTGGGGCCGCGGGCGCCAGCGTGGTGCTGCTGGGTCGGATTGCCTTTTCTGCGGGGGCCCGAGCCTCTCTTGGCCGAACTGCGGGAGTCCGCGCTCTTGCCGATCTTGCTCTCGGCTCGATGGTCCTCTCGGTTGTGCTGGAGATCGGGATGACGACCCTATTTGCTGCCGCGGGACGGATGGCGGCGGATGGCGGCCCTGCGGCTGGGATCGTTGCCCTCCACTACGCCGCCGAGACGGTCGGATTCGCGGTATTTCCGGCTATCGCGGTGGCCGTAGCGGCCACCTCATTGGCTCAGGTCATCTCAGCCCAGCTTCCGCTCTGGCTCGGATGGCTCGGTCTGGTGGCAGGAGTCGTCGGCATTGCCACCTCTGCGCTCGCGGTGGCAACGGCTCAGAACCTGGTCGGGCAGGGATCACCCTTGCTCAGCTCATGGATCTTCGGTTTCTGGATCTGGATGATCGCAACCGGAGTGGTGCTCTTCCGACGAACCCTCGGGCGACAGTCGCAGCAGCCAGAGCCGGCCTGACTGCGAGGGCCATTGGCCACCTCGGTCAATGGCTCGGCGGAGACTTGGCGGCGGCAACGACGGAGGGTTTGAGCCTTCAGAAACAGCCGTTGGCCGGATTCCCAGGCTGGTTCGAAACCTTTTGGAG
>JALYYG010000106.1 GCA_030946685.1 Candidatus Dormiibacterota bacterium
ACGCACGGCAGGCTCGTCCACCAGATCCATGGGTTACCCAGGTTGGCCATCCAGGCGACCAGTGGTTGCCCTGTGAACTTGTCGATGCCGAGACCGCTGTATTCCGCGTAGTACAGGACGGGCCGCGACAGAAAAGGCCACGACCACCAGGGCGAGCCGTAAGGGTGCGTCGCCGTCAAATGCGCGTGGTATTCGAAGGATGACTTCTGGTAATCGATGAGGGCGGCCATCGTGTGGAACTGGCCGCGCGCGAAGAACGGGTACCACGAGGCGACGTAAATCACAAGCGGAATCGCCACCAGGGCCACGAGCGCCAGGACGAGGTAGGTCGGCCAGTAGACGCCGCCCGCGATGGCGGGCCCGTCCCCTCTGCCCCAGTCCCAGATCGGGTTGCTCGATGGCCCGATATGCACGGTCACGACGCGCCGCACCGCTCTCATGACGAGCAGGAGAACGATGCTGGCGAATGCCGCCAGCACGATCCATTTGGAAGCGATTCCTACGCCGAGGACGATGCCGAGCAGGAAAAGGGAGACCACCGATGCTCGTGAGGTCTGGCTCTGGATGTGGACGAGGTACAGGAAGTAGGCGAGCAAGATGAAGAAGATCGGGATGATGTCGATCATGCCGATCCGCGATTGGATGAAGAACATCCCGTCGAAGCAAACGAGGATCGCTGCCGCGAGCGCGAAGAGGCGGTTGGGCCACAACCGCCGCGCGAAGAGATACATCATCGGCACGCAGAGGATTCCGAATATGCAGGCGGCGATCCGCCAGCCGAACGTGTTGAACCCCAGGTCGATGTAGTCCCCTTTGGCGCCCTCGAAATGGGCGCGGTACCACCCGTGCCCCCACTCGCCCGCCGCGATGAAAAGCTTGGCGAGGGGAGGTTCCGGGTCGAAGTAGTTGAACCGGCAGTCGGTGGATGAGGGCCGGCACAGCTCCATGCCTTTGACATCGTTATAGGCGTCCACGGGGAAGTAGACCTCGTCGAAAACCTGGCCGTTGGGAGGCGACAGCACGCCGCTC
Source organism: Candidatus Dormiibacterota bacterium (assembly GCA_030946685.1). Lineage (GTDB taxonomy): Bacteria > Chloroflexota > Dormibacteria > Dormibacterales > Dormibacteraceae > Palsa-872. The sequence goes on from JALYYG010000106.1 coordinate 1,030, forward strand.
TGGTCGGGGTAACCACGGTTGAACGGATATGCGAGGCCGCACAGTGTGCCGGGGTCGCCCTTGGCGTCGATGGGAGTTCTGGATACGCAATTCGAGACCAGAGGACCCTGAAAGGGGTGCAAGAAGAAGTCGGGCATGATCGGGCTGAAGAAGCGCAGCACGAAGGCAACCGCCGTCAGTGCCAGCAGAGCGACAAGATCCCAGCGGTCGAAGTACCGGCGGACTACAGCGTCGGCCGGCCCCTCACTCACCGCCGCCGTTTGCGACGCCTGCCGCCACCCTGGTTCTGGCCCAGTCGATCCGGCAGCCGCGAGCTGATCTCCCATGACACCGCATCCGCGTCGCGCACCGGGAGGGCGATCATGTCGTCGTAGACGACGCGCGTACCCAGTGTCTTCTTGATGGCTGCCATGGATGACTCGTCGTTGCGCAGCCGCACGAAGAGGGCTGGGCGCTCGAGCAGAGGCCTCATCATCGGCGCAACCATCTTCTTCCGGTTGTCCTGGAAAGCCAGCTTGAGCGGCTGGACCTTGACGCTCCGGATGCTGTCGTAACCGATTAGCACGCTCGAGCGAAGGGCCGATACCTTGAGCCCTTCATCAAGGGGCTCCACGAAGCTGCGCCACTTGTAGAAGAGGAAGGCTCCGCCGAGGAGTAGGCCGCTGGGGATGTACATGGCCCAGATCAGGTTCGAGGTCTGGTTCAGCTGGTTCTTGTAGATCAGGAGCCCGGTCATCGCGACGCCCACCGCAACCAGAAAGCCGGCGAAGAACCGCTGCTGGCGCCAGAGCTGGTCGGCGTACAGGATCGGCTGCCGGGCCTTCGCCGGCTGGGTCTCGGTTGAGCTCAAAGCGCTACTGATTATCGGTTGTGGTGCGGCCGCACCGTCCCGGCGCACCATCCAGCCCAGCTGCGACTCCGTACGACGGGCCTGCACGCCACTCGGCATGGAAGCTGCGGCCTGGTCGAGCGATCGTGGCCTCGTGAAGGCTGAGGACAATCGCGAGCTCAGCCACCGATAACTGCGCCCTTCATCGCGCTGGCGCATGGGCAAACGCGCTCGACCGGTATGAACGGGATCATCCGAAGGATGAGGTCGCGCAGCCTCGAGTTGTTGGAGGCAAAGAATCGTTCGACGTCCTCGACGGATACAGGCATGACGTCCGGATGGCCTTCCAATCCCGAATCGTAGTCGGTGATGAGGGAGACACTGACGTAGCACATCTCCATCTCGCGCGCGAGGGCGACCTCCGGATACTGGGTCATGTTGACGACATCCCATCCGTTGGACGAGAACCACTTGCTCTCGGCGCGCGTCGAAAAGCGGGGGCCCTGGACGACCACGATGGTGCCCTGATCGTGGACCGTCACGCCCACATCGCCCCCCGCCTTGACCGCCAGCTCGCGCAGGACAGGGCAGTACGGCTGGGCGGTGCTCACGTGGACGACCTCGGGTCCGCGATCGAAGAAGGTGTCCGCTCGGCCGGTGGTCCGATCGATGAACTGGTCGCTGACGACGAAGTCACCAGGCCGGATGTAAGGCTGGAGGCTCCCCGAAGCATTCGGGCCGAGCACCCGCGTCACCCCGAGCGAGTGGAGAGCCCAAAGGTTGGCGCGGTAGTTGATTGCGGCAGGCGGCAGCGAATGCTTACGGCCGTGCCGCGGGATGAAAGCGACGTTGCGCTCGCCAACCTTGCCGATTGCAATGTCGTCGCTTGGTAGGCCGAAGGGCGTCTCGACGCGAAGGAAGTCCACATTGTCGAGAAAGCTGTAGAAGCCCGAGCCGCCGAGCACGCCGATCTCGGCCCGATCCCGCACCGGAGCTAGCCGCCCGGCTTCCAGGTTCGATTCATACTGCCTGCCGAGTAGCCCTCGAGATCGACCGAGATGAACTTGTAGCCGGCGTCGCGCACCTTTTGGAC
>JALYYG010000112.1 GCA_030946685.1 Candidatus Dormiibacterota bacterium
AACAGCCGATGGAGATCGTCGGTGTGCAGTCGGCCGGCGCCGATGCGGGCGCGTGGTGCGCGGAGGGGCAGGCTGCCGACCTCCCTCCAGACCAGCGCGCCGAAGACGGCCTCAGCCTCACCTTCACCTCGGCGCCGCTGACAGCGCCCCTGGAGATCCTGGGCCACCCCGAGGTCCACCTCGAGCTGGCGGCCGACCGGCCGCTGGCCCTGGTCGCGGTGCGACTCTGCGAGGTCCTGGCCGACGGCAGGTCCACCCTCATCACCCGGGGCCTGCTTAACCTCACTCACCGAAAAAGCCATGAGCATGCCGAGCCGCTCCAGCCGGGCGAGCGGTTCAGCGCGGTGGTCCCGCTCAAGGTCATCGCCCACGCGTTCGCCCCGGGCAACAGAATCCGTGTGGCGGTCTCCCCCACCTACTGGCCGTGGGCGTGGCCGTCACCTGAGCCAGTCAGGTTGACCGTCTTCAGTGGCCCGGGGACGATTCTGACCATGCCCGAACGCCCTCGCCGCGACACCGAAGATGCACGGCTTCCGGCCTTCGACGAGCCGGAGCTAGCGGCTGGGCTGGAGGTCGAACAGACGGAAGACGGGCCGGCCGGCCGTTACATCACGCGCGACCAGGCCGCCGGCCGCGTGGAGCAGGTCTTCGACTGGGACGTGGGCGGTGTCCGCCGCATCGTGCGCTCAAACCTCGAGATGCGGGACTCCAACCGCACGGTCTTCGCCATCAACGAGGGCGACCCGCTGTCAGCCCGCGTTGACTTCTATGCACGCAGCGAGCTCAAACGCGGCGGCTGGTGCGTCAGCTCACAGACACGTGCCGCGATGACGTGTGACGCCGAAAATTTCCACGTGACGAGCGAGCTGGAGGTCCGTGAAGGGGACAGCGACGTTGCACACCGGACTTGGACGTTCACCTTCCCGCGCGACCTGGTCTGAAGAGAAGGGGGATCAGCAGTGAGGCAGCGAATCAAGGTCACGTACGCAACCCTCAGGAATGACAACCCGGAGTTGCACGACGCATATGACGCTGCGCTCGCGCGCGTGCGCGAAGGGCTGGGCAAGCATCACAAGAATTTCGTGGCTGGGCGCGAACGCGACTCGTCCGAGACCTTCGAGAAGCGGTCCCCGATCAATGGGACGCTGGTAGGTACCTTCGCAGCGGCTTCAGTCAGCGATGTTCGTGACGCGCTGATGGCGGCCAGGGCTGCATTTCCAGCGTGGTCAGGCCTCGACTGGAAACGCCGCGTTGAGCTGTTGCGGAAGGCAGCCGACGCGATCAGCGGAAAGCAGATGGACCTCGCCGCCCTCCTGTCGATAGAGGTCGGCAAGAACCGCCTCGAGGCGATCGGCGATGTCGAGGAGACGGCGGACCTCATTCGGTGGTCATGCGACCTGATGGAAGCGAATGACGGCTTTGACCGTGAGATGGGCAACCTGGACGACCCGCAGGTGCGCACGCGGTCCGTGCTCAAGCCGTACGGGGTCTGGGCGGTGATCAGTCCGTTCAACTTCCCGTTTGCGCTGGCCGGCGGCCCGATCGGAGCTGCGCTCGCGGCCGGCAACACGGTGGTCTTCAAGCCGAGCTCGGATGCTCCGCTGGCAGGCATCGGCCTCGCCAACGCCCTGCGCGAGGCCGGCATCCCGGACGGAGCCTTCAATCTCGTGATGGGCTCAGGCGAGACGGTCGGTCGCGAGCTGCAGAGCAACCAGCAAGTGGATGGCATCGTCTTCACCGGTTCGTTCGAGGTCGGTTTCGAGCTCTATCGCAGCTTCCCCCAGCCGTACCCGAAGCCGGTGATTATCGAGATGGGCGGGAAGAATGCGGTGATCGTGAGTCGGCATGCGGACCTCGATGCGGCCGCCGAAGGAGTTATGCGATCCGCATTCGGATTGTCTGGGCAGAAATGCTCAGCTGCGAGTCGCGTCTACGTGGAAGGGGAAGTCCACGACGAATTCCTTCACCTACTGAAGGCGAAGGCGGAGTCGATCGCCGTGGGCGACCCCACCGATAAGGGCAACTGGATGGGACCGGTGATCAACTCCTCGGCGGTCGCGCGATACGAGTCGGCTGCGGAGGAGGCAGCTACGAGCGGCCTCGTGGTCACGGGCGGCCGGAGACTTCAGGACAAGGGCCGTGATCGTGGCTATTTCGTGGCGCCGACCGTGGTGGCGGACCTGCCTGCCGAAAGCCGCTTGCTGCGTGACGAGCTATTCGTCCCCTTCGTGGCGGTGGTGCCGGTGGTTTCAGTGGAGGAAGGACTGGCCAGGGCCAACGAAAACATTCTTGGTCTTACCGCGGGCTTCTACTCGGACCGCGAGGACGAGGTCCGCAGATTTCTCGAGGTCATCGAGGCCGGCGTGGTTTACGTTAATCGCCGTGCCGGCGCGACTACCGGCGCATGGCCCGGGGTGCAGCCGTTTGGCGGCTGGAAGGGAAGTGGCGCGACAGGCAAATCAAGCGGCGGTCACTACTACGTCCAGCAGTTCCTACGCGAGCAGAGCCAGACGATCGTCACCTAACAGAATTGGCGATCGCTCACATAAGTCACTTCTGAGGTCTGGGCTGGTGTCTTGTTTTACACGCTCTCATCTAGCGAAGTTCAGCCAGGCGGCTAAGGGATTGCGATGCATATCGCCGCCCGCGTCGCCGCGTCGGGCGGGGCCGGCCAGGTGCTCCTCTCGAGCACGGTGAAGGACCTTGTGGCGGGATCGGGCATTCGCTTCACCGATCTCGGCGTCCATGCGCTCAAGGGCATCCGGACGAGTGGCGCATCCTCAAGGTCGACAGCTGACGTCAGATTGGCACAGTAGCCGGCTGCGGGCCGACGAAGCGAAAAGTTGCTGCACTTTCGCGAAAAAGGTGGCTGGCAGTGGTGACCTAGGTGAAGGGGGCGGCCCCACTATGGGCGGGCTCGTCTGGATCTTTGGTCTGGCGCGGTGTACCTTCGTTGACACCCTCGCGGAGACGCCAGGAGACGTCCTGAGACACCAGCATGTAGTAGGTACTGTGTCGATATAGCGCGACGCGTTATGCTCGCGTCAATTTATGAACCAACGCAAGGGCTCCGCCGGGGTGCCGGCGCAGGGAGTCGAACCTGATCCTTGAACCGGTCAACTCCACCGCGGGACTCTAAAGCTGTCCTGGCGGTAATTGCCGACCGTCGCATAGTGGACCGAGCCAGCGGTGTTCGACCTCGCTGGGTTGGATAATTGGTTCATCAGCGAGAGGCTGGCGTAGGTCGGATGGCTAAAAGCGACCTGCATGATCCGGGCGTAGGGGTCGCCCGCCGGCGGGCTGAAGAGGCGGGCGATATCGAACG
>JALYYG010000113.1 GCA_030946685.1 Candidatus Dormiibacterota bacterium
TGACTGGAATCGCATGCCGCAGGCTCTGGGCCGCGTGGCAGGCGCGCTCCGCGTGCGCAGTCAACCGCTGAACCTGCTCCGCGCTTGCCGGGCTGACTATCTCGAGCTTGATGGCGACCTCTTCGAAGTAGGCGGGGGCGTCATCGACGTCGTACTTCTCGGTGTTGCGAAAGGTCGCCCTGACGTCAGCGGTCGCGTCATCGATCGGTACCTTGTAAAGCGGCGCGAACCGCGCCAGTTGCGTGAGCAGTCAAAATGCGGTGCCCATCATGAGGAACTGGAGCGGCGACGCGCCCTTTTCGGTGCCGCCGCGAGCCAGAGGCTCGTCTGCCTCCACAGTGAACTTGCCCATGCGGCCCTCGAGGTGGACGTCCTCGACGATCCGCGCCACAGCGCGTGTTGTGACATTGCGGTCGTTCGGCGCCTTGGCGCTCATCTCAACCCGCAGGCGCTCGATCTCGCGCATCTGCTTGTCGAGGTCAACGCGTCCCCGCCGAGGAGCGGGCGTCCGACTCATTTGAGTCGCATGGTAGTTCGGACCCGGCTAGACCTGAGCCCTCAACCAGCTGGCGATGGTCGGCACCAGCTCAGGCGCCAACCCGAGCGAGCGCTCGTCGTCGGCGTCGAGACCTGTCGCGTTGACCAGCAGGCCGTGGCCGGTTGGGAGCAGCTGGACCGTGAAGTTCGGCTTGTGCATGCCGGCCAGGATCTGGACGCAGACGAGAGTCGGCACGGTCCGATCGTTGCTGCCGAGCAGCCAGAGCGTCGGCACCCGCAGCGCCGCCAGCGCCGGTGTCGGGTCATAGCCGGAGTGGTCGGCGCGAACCGCCGAGTCCATCTCCGCGGTAGATGCGGTCGGTGCGTAGCTGCCGCCTCCGGTGAAGCCGGACCACACGGTCGTCTGCCCGACCGTCGTCGCCGGCGCCGAGACCAAGATCGCGAATGCGGCAAGCCCGTGTCGCTTGATGGCCAGGGGTACGGTCCAGCCACCCTGGCTGCCACCGTGAAGACCCACCCGCCTCGGGTCCACGCCCGGCCAGGTGCGAAGAAAGCCGAGCGCAAGTGCGGCATCATCGGCGTAGACCTGCAGCGATGCGTCGGTTGGGAACTCGCCTGGGTAGCGACCGGTGGACGAGCCAACCCCACGCTTGTCGTAGGTGAGCACCGTGAGACCGAGCCCGGCATAGACGCCAACCCAGACGTCGTAAAAGTACCGTTCGCCTGGTTCCGAGCCGTGGACTATGACGATGCCCGCGTGCGGACCACCTCCCAGTGCTTCGGTGACTGAGCCGGCGAGCATGGCGCCGTTCGCCGGGATGGTGACGTCCGTTTGGCGGTACTGCACTCGACTCGCCTCAACCGTTGTGCCGGCCGTGATGACGGTCAGCAGCGCACTGTCGAAAATGAGGTCGGCGTACTTGGGCAGCGGGACGGCGAACGCGGGCCCGATGGTGAAATGGTTCGGCCCGGCCCCCACGTAAATCGTGCGGTAGTTGGCGCCCCGGACGTCGAAAAACCAGCCGTGGCGGGCGATGACGAAAACCCGGCCATCGCCGGCGCGATAGCTGCCGAAGACGGCAGAGAGCGCCTGCGGATCGGCCGCCGCCGGGGTCGTCATGGGGGTTGGCGTGGTCTTCGCGTTGCCGCTTGGCTGGGCGCACGCCGCCGCCAGGAGCAGCGCGATGGAAGCTGCCGTCAGCGCGCGCATGGCGGCTGCCAGATTACCACGGGCCCGTGGTATTTAACACGAAATCGTGACTACCGCTAAAGTGCCTGCGAATGCCGCGCCGCGCTGACGTTTCCCTGCTGTTCGACCTCTTCGTCGCCAGCCAACGGGTCCGCAGGGTGCTGGCGGACGGGATGGCCGGCGCAGGCATGCGGGCCGACGAGTACGCCGTCTACAGCCTTCTGTTCATGCACGGCCCGCTGACCGCGACCGAGATGACCCGCCACCTCGGGCTTCCCCTGTCCACTGTGCTGGACTACCTCAAGGCGATTGATGGCGCCGGCCACCTGGAGCGGGTGCGGCACCCGGATGACGCTCGCGCTGTCCAGCTGGCCCTCAACTCCAAAGGCATCCGTGCACAGATCCGTGCCAACGAGCGCTGGGAGGTGGTTCGCAAACAGATCGAAAGATCGCTTCGGATGCCCAAAGCCGAGGTCCGCGCCGCCCTCTGGGCCCTTGACGAGGCGGCTGCTGAGGCGTTGGAAACGCGGCGCAGGGTCGCAAACCGGAGCCGCACGACCGCACGACGATAGGTACTTGGCGTCTCGGAAACCGGCGCAGAAGATCAGGAGAACGGCGTGACCGGCCGCTCTTGCAGCACTCCGTCGACGTAGAGGTCGACCTTCTCGTTGTAGAAGCACAGGAGGTTCTCGATCTTCGGAATCTCCGCGATCGGCGATGGATAGCTCCAAACGAAGTCCCGGTAGGTCTTATCGCCAACTCGCAATGACCAGTAACTGGCCGTGCCTTTGTACGGGCAGTGCGTCACCGTGTCCGTCGAGTCGAGGAGGTCCATGCGTACGTCCAGCTTGGGGACGTAGTAGCGCGTGGGCAGACCGGTCTCGAAAAGCAGCAAGGGCCGGCTGGTGTCCGCAATCACCTGGCCGTCGACCTCGACCCTCACGTGGCGGGAGCTGTGCACAGTGTCCACCCTCGTATAAGGGTCGCGCGGGTGAACGAAGACTTCCTCGTCCTCCTCGTACCACGCGTCGATGGCGTTCCAGTAGAAAGCGATATGACCCTGCAGTGGGGCGAGCTCGCCGCCGGGCTCGGCGTAGCTCCAGGCAACATTGTCCGCGGCCCGGCTGCCTCCTCTGGAGCGCCAGTGCAGGGTTCCCGAGCCTGTGCCGGCTGCCGGCTCTTTGAGGGCCAGAAGATCCATCCGCACGTCCGCCGTCGGGAACCAGTAGACCGGTGGACGCCTTGTCTCGAACACGAGCAGCACCTTATGGCTATCCGCGAGCAGGTGGTTGGCGATGTACGTGCGGACTCGTCGCGGGCTGAGCTCGATGTGGACTCCGTCCTTGAGCCTCGCCCGCTCAGTGGCTGCCGGTACCTGGGTGACCGCCACTTGAGACTCCTTCATGCAGACCTCAACCTTTCCGCCGGTGTAAACCTTCCTTCAGCAAGCCGAAAAGCCGGATATTTTGCGGGTGCCGATGCCTTGCTCCGCTGGTGTCATCGGCAGACGCTAGCAGCATGGAGGCAACGTCTGTTCTCGGTCGATCCAGCAACCGCGATCGGGTGAGGCTGCTCTTTGCGACCAGCTCGCTGCCCTCCTAGCAGACATAGTCGTGGTCGTAGGGTGCGACGTATTGAACCAG
>JALYYG010000117.1 GCA_030946685.1 Candidatus Dormiibacterota bacterium
CTCTCGCCCCGAACTCCAAGCGATTCGGGAAGAAGGCCGCAGGATCGTCAGTCAAGAGAGGTAAGACGCGTATGCAGGTTGTCTCTACTGTCCGAGCGATAACGCTCGCGGTCGTAGGTTTGTTAGCAATTGCCGCATGTGGCCCCGGCGGGACCACCTCGAGCATCAAAGAGGGCGGCACTTTGCTGTACGCCCTCGATGCCGACGCCCAGACCCTGAACCCGTTCGAACCTGGCGACGTCCCTTCGGTGAGGGCACTGCAGTTCATGTTCCCGAACCTTTACGAGGCCGACAAGAACCTGGCCATCGTTCCGGACCTGGCAGCCTCGATGCCCACCGTTTCCGCCGACCTGAAGACCTGGACCGTGAAGCTGCGCACCGACGCCAAGTGGAGTGACGGCACGCCGATCACGTCCGCCGACGTGGTAAAGACCGTTCAAATCCAGGCCAACGCCAAGCTCGACACCGATGCGTCGTTTACCTGGACCGCTCTGACCGACCCCGTGACGGGGGTGACCGCTCCCGACGCGCACACCGTGATGTTCACGCTCAACACACCGTATGCGCCGTTCCTCGCCAACAATCTCACCACGGCGATCGCTCCGGCCTCGGTCTACGGCTCTGTCGATGTGACGAAGATGCGCACGTTCCAGCAGGACCACCCGACGGTCACCGGCGGGCCATTCCTCTTCGACAAGCGCGTCGCCGGCTCGGAGATCGACCTCACCGCCAACCCCAACTACTACATTGGCAAGCCGCATTTCGCCAAGGTCGTCCTCAAGATCGTCACCAACTCGACGGCGGCCGCCCAGGGCGTCATCAACGGTGACCTCAACTGGGACCCCGAGATCACCGGCGCCGCAATTGACACAGTCAAGGCGGCGACCAACGTCCAGAGCTTCACCTACCCAGACCTCGCGTACTACGACGTTCGCTTCAACGACCGGGCGATGTGGACCGACAAGTCCAGAAAGTCGCTGTTCAGTGACGTCAACGTGCGCCGAGCATTCGCCTACGCGCTCGACAAGAACTCGATAGTCCAGGCCGCCACCAGCGGCCACGGCACCCCGTTGTGGGGCGACATCGTGCCGGCATCTGCGTATTACGACGACAGCGCCGTAGTCAAGTACGCGAAGGACGTCGCAAAGGCGAACAGCCTCATGGACGCCGCCGGGTGGACGACTAAGGACTCCGCGGGAATTCGGATGAAGGACGGCCAGAAGTTCTCGGCCAAGTTCTACGTTCGAGCCGGGAAGCCCCAGCGGATCCAGGCTGTTCAGATCATGTCCGAGCAGCTGCGTGCCATAGGCATGGACCTGCAGCCGACACCCACCGACTTCAAGGTGTTCTACAAGCCGATCCAGGCCGGCAACTTCGACCTGGCGTTCGCCGGGTGGGGCCTTGCCCTCGACCCCGACAACCTGACCATCTTCAGCTCCAGCTACATCCGGCCCGAGAACAACCCCAGTGGACAGAACTACACGGGCTACGTCAACGCGGACCTTGACGCGGCGATCAAGGCCGAGACGACCGACCTGAAAGCGAACGCCGCCGACACGTTCGCGGCTCGCAAGGCGGACTTCGCCAAGATCGAGCACATCCTTGGTGACAACGTGGTCGTCTACTTCATGTGGGCTGACAATGTCGGGATGGCCTTCAACGGCCTCAGCGGGGTGGTCACCGGCAACGGCGGCGCACTCAACTACGCCGACCAGGGCCGCAACGTGCAAATCTTCGCTCAGTGGAGCTTGACCAGCCCCAAATAAGCGGTAACAGATGCAGGGAGGCGGGCATCGCCCGCCTCCCTAACTTTCTTCAGGAACCCGGGCATGTTGTTTGGAGCGAGCGAAGGGTAGGATGAGGGCGTGACGTTCTACGTCATAAGGCGCGTGCTCATCGGCATTCTGCTGTTGCTCTTCATGTCGTTTGCCTTCTTCGCCCTCACTCGCCTAACTCCGGGCCCGCCGTTCAGCACGGGCGAAAACCCGAGGGCGCACCAGGAGACGGTCGACCGCCGGCTGCACAACCTCGGCCTAGACAAGCCCTGGTATCAGCAGTACCCCGCCTATCTGAACGCGCTGGCGCACGGGAACCTTGGCGACTCCTACGTGTATGACCAGCCCGTGAGCAAGCTCCTGGCGGAGCGAGTGCCGAACTCGGTCTTGCTCCTTGGGGTGTCGCTCGTCGTATCGCTGCTGATCGCCATTCCACTCGGCATATTCGCGGCCACCCGCCAGTACTCCAAGCTCGATGTGGCGACATCGGTGGCGAGCTACATAGGGATATCTGTGCCTGCTTTTGTGCTCGGCATCTTCCTCCTCCTGGCCGGCGGGGTCTGGCTTCGACACCTGACCGGGGGGAATTTCTACTTTCCGCTGTTTGGCATGCACCAGAGTGGCACCACCAGCCTGGACGACCTCTTGTGGCACATGGTGCTCCCAGTCACGTCGCTGTCGATCCTCAGCATCGCCGGCTTCAGCCGGTTCATGCGAGCCAGCATGCTGGAGGTGCTCCATCAGGACTACGTCCGCACAGCCAAAGCCAAGGGACTCCCGGCGCGAACCGTCAATTACAAGCACGCGCTGCGCAACGCGATCCTTCCCATCGTCACGTTGGTGGCTCTGCAGACACCGCAGTTCGTCAGTGGCGCCATCATCACCGAGGGCATCTTCAGCTGGCCGGGCATGGGGCTGCTTGCGTTCCAGGCCGCCCTGGACCGCGACTACCCGGTCATACTCGGGGTGGTGATGCTGGTCGCCGCCCTGACTGTGCTGTTCAACCTCCTGGCCGACATCACTTATGCGATCGTCGACCCGAGGATCCGTTACTGATGGCCTCCCGCTGATGGCAGACCAACCGCTGAAGAAGGGCGTGCCGCCGCCGAGCGAGTTCAAGTCCATGCTCGGCGGAACGAAATTGGCCGGCGCGCTGGCCGCCGAGGGCGCCTTGCGCCAAACGGCGGCCTCGGAAGACCTCGTCGTCGCGGAGGTGGCCGAGCCCAGCGAGGTCGGGTTCTGGCAGCTTACGGTCGTGCGCTTCCTGCACCATCGAGCCGCCTTTGTGAGCCTGATGATCCTGGTGTTCATCATCGTCACGGCGGTGGTCATCCCGATCTTCCAGGGCGACCTCTACAGGGTCCAGGACTACACACACCCGTACGGCGCGCCGTTTCAGTTCCATTCCCGTGCGATCGCCTTGCCTGCAGGGCTGAGCGTCACGATCCCCTGGTCCGACCACCTGTTGGGAACAGACTCGCTCGGCAGCGACGAGATGGCCAGGCTGATACGCGGCGGGCGCGTGTCCCTGACCGTCGGACTTCTGGCCACGGTCGGCTACATCCTCATCGGCGGGATCCTCGGTGCTCTCGCGGGGTACTACGGAGGCTGGATCGACAACGCGCTGATGCGCATGACCGACGTCATCATCGCCATGCCCTTCATCCTGGTCGTCATCGCCGTGACAGCCGCCTTCGGCGGCGTCAGCCTGAACATCCTGGTTCTCGTCATCGCGTTCCTGGGCTGGTTCGAGATCGGCCGGCTCATGCGTGCCCAGTTCCTCGTCCTGAGGGAGTCGGAGTTCGTGATGGCCGCCCGGGCGCTCGGCGCTTCCGATTTTCGGATCATCTTCCGGCACATCGTGCCAAACTCGCTGGCGCCGATCATCGTCTCGGCCACCCTGGGAGTGAGCGGAATCATCCTGTTGGAGGCGGCGCTCGGGTTCCTCGGTCTCAGCATTCCGCTCCCCGAGCCCAGCTGGGGCAACATGCTGAGCACGTACGAGGAGGATGTCCTTCGGGGGACGGCATACTTGATCGCTTTTCCCGCCATCGCCCTGGTGACCACGGCGCTGTGCATCAACCTGGTCGGCGACGGAATCCGCGACGCCCTCGATCCTCGCCAAAGGTGACCCAGGTCTTCTCCGGGAAACCGGGGAACGTCGTCAAAGAGGGCACTGTCCTCGAGATCAAGGACCTCCACGTCCAGTTCAGGGTTCATGGGGGGCTGGTTCGGGCGGTCCGCGGCCTCAACCTGACCATCCCCGCAGGCAGGACGGTCGGCCTGGTTGGGGAGTCCGGCTGCGGAAAGAGCGTGAGCGCGCTCACGATCATGCGGCTGCTGGAGCAGAACGCGAAGGTCGCGCGCGGCGAGATCCTGTTCCGCGGCAGGGACCTCCTCTCTCTGTCTGAGCCGGCGATGCAGCAGATCCGCGGCAACGACATCTCGATGATCTTCCAGGAGCCGATGACCGCCCTCAACCCGGTGTTCAGCGTCGGCGACCAGATCGCGGAGTCGGTCGAGATCCACCAGCTGGCCGACGCCTCGGACGCCCGCAAGCGGGCGATCACGCTGCTGCAGATGGTCGGCATCGCCGACGCCAAACGCCTCGCCAAGGAGTATCCACACGAGCTGTCGGGCGGTATGCGCCAGCGGGTCATGATCGCGATGGCTCTTGCGTGCGACCCTGACCTGCTGATCGCCGACGAGCCGACGACGGCCCTCGACGTGACGATCCAGGCTCAGATCCTGGAGCTGATGCGCGACTTGAAGAAGAGGACAGGGGCGGCGATCCTCTTGATCACCCATGACCTCGGCGTCGTCGCCGAGATGTGCGACGACGTGGCAGTGATGTACGGAGGCAGAATCGTCGAGCACGCACCGACCAACGAGCTCTACAAGAACCCCCAGCACCCCTATACCGTGGGCCTGCTGGACTCAATCCCCCGTCTGTACCACAAGCAAGACCGCCTGCACGTCATCCGTGGCAACGTGCCCAACCCGCTGACCATCCCCCCGGGCTGCTCGTTCCATCCTCGCTGCCCCAAGCGTTTCGAGCCGTGCGACAGGTATCTGCCCTCGCTGGCGCATACCGCGCCCGATCACGAGGTCTCATGCTTCCTCTACCCCGAGGTCGAAAAGTTGAAAGACGTGGAGTATGGCTCGGAATGAGCTACAAGCTGGTGGCGGAGGTCGACGCGCCATCGAGCGGGAAGAAGGGACCGCTGCTCCAGGGGCGCGACCTGGTCAAGCACTTCCCCATCAAAGGAGGCCTGCTCCAGCTGCCGGTCGCCTGGGTGAAGGCGGTTGACGGGGTCAGCTTCAACATCGAGCGTGGCGAGACACTTGGTCTCGTGGGTGAGTCCGGTTCTGGGAAGTCCACCGTCGCCCGCACGATCCTGCGTCTGATCC
>JALYYG010000119.1 GCA_030946685.1 Candidatus Dormiibacterota bacterium
TTCTCGGGGTTGATCTCGTCCACCTTGCCGTGGAAGTCCGTGAACGGTCCGTCGACCACGCGCACAGACTCGCCGACCTGGAACTCGACCCGGATCTTTGGCGCTTCTTGCTTCATCTGCTTCTGGATCGCCCGGACCTCCTTCTCCTGAAGGGGCACCGGGCTGTTCGCCGAACCGACGAAGCTCGTCACGCCCGGGGTGTTGCGAACGACGAACCACGACTCGTTCGACATCACCATGCGGACCAGGATGTAGCCGGGAAAGATCCGCTTCTGGACGTGGCGGCGCTTGCCGTCCTTGATCTCGATCTCGTCCTCCATCGGGACGAGCACCTGCAGAATCTTGTCCTGCATGTCCATGGATTCGATCCTCTTCTCGAGGTTTTTCTTGACCTTCTCCTCATGGCCCGAGTAGGCGTGGACGACGTACCACTGCGCCTCGGGCTCGGCTGCGGTCTTCTCGACGGCCATCAGTGGGCGACCCCGTTGTAGATGACGCGCTTGGCGATCTCACCGAGGGCGAAGTCGACCCCGCCGATGAAAGCCCCAAGCACGATCACCGTGAAGATCACGACCAGTGTGTAGCGGTACAGCTCACCCCAGGTCGGCCAGACGACCTTGCGGAGCTCGTCGAACACCTCGCGCAGAAACCGCGCGGCGCTGAACTCACGCGCCGGTTCGACACGCTTCTTGGCGGTGACGGCCACTACTTGGTCTCCTTGTGTGCGGTGTGCTTATGGCACCAGCGACAGTATTTGCTCATCTCGAGCCTGTCCGGATCGTTCTTCTTGTTCTTCACGGTGGTGTAGTTGCGCCGCTTGCACACACCGCATGCGAGGGTGATTATGTCTTCCATAGTTGACTCTTTGGCGGGGCTGAAAAGAAAAAAGCCTAGGTTACCTAGGCGGTGTCAATAGTATCAGGGCGGGACGGTGCGGGTAACGGTTAGGGCGGGAATGGCGCCCGGCCCGGGCGCCCGGCTGGGAGAAGGGTCCCACCAATATGATTCGTTTATGCCTGGTTCAACCGTCGTCGTCCTGCACGGCGATCAGACCGGGGAAGAGCTGCTTCACGAGGCTGCCCGCCTGCTCGAGACCGATGTGCTCGGGTTTGAGGTGAAGCGACGCGACTTCGACCTGTCGCTCGAGAGGCGCCGCGAGACCCGAAACCAGGTCGTTCTCGACGCGGCCGAGGCTCTTCGTGAGACGGGATTCGGCCTGAAGGCGGCGACCATCACGCCCGAAGGGGCGGGAGACGTCGGCAGCCCCAACGCCATCCTTCGCAAGCACGTCGACGGACGGGTCATCGTGCGGACCGGGCGGCGCATCCCGGGAGTACGGCCGCTGGCGGGGGTCCACGCCCCGATCTCGGTCATACGCATGGCCGTCGACGACGCATACGGAGCGAAGGAGTGGAGGGAGGGCCACGGCCTGGACGAATGGGCTTTCCGGACCGAGAAGATCAGCCGGCGGACGTGCCGCATAGTCGCCGACTATGCCTTCGCCCACGCCAGGCGGATCCAGGCCAAGGTTTTCGGCGGCCCGAAGTACACGGTCAGCCCCGTCTACGAAGGTATGTTCAAAGAGGAGCTGGATGGCGCGGCCAAGCGCAACCCGGACGTCCGCTACGACCCGCAGCTCATCGATGCGACGTATGCCTTGCTGCTCGCGACCACGGGAGAGTCGCTGGTGATCCCCGCCTTGAACCGAGATGGCGACACCCTGTCCGACCTTGTCATGCAGATGTTCGGCACCATCGCCGGAGCGGAGTCCGTCCTCCTGGCGTTCGACGACGCGGGTGCGGTGACGGTGGCCATGACCGAGGCACCGCACGGCACCGCACCGGCGCTGCAGGGTAAGAACGTTGCCAACCCGATGGCGATGATCCTTGCCGTCGCCTCTTTGCTCGGATACATGAAGGACGACCACGCGCACCAGGCCTCGCGCGCGATCTATGAATCGGCCCTCGAGGCTGTCTCCGATGGCATACGGACCGCAGATCTCGGCGGGGACGCCTCGACGAGCGAGTTCACGGACGATGTTGTGCGTCGCGTGCGGACAAAGGTCGACGTCTGGAGCGCACTGGCAGACGTCGAGAGATAGCAAAGCGCCGCTGCATTACCTCGCGCTGGGCGACTCGTACACCATCGGTACTGGTGCCTCGGGCGATGCGAACAACTATCCGTCGATCCTCGCGGCGCGCCTGACCAAGACCACCGGTGCCAAGGTCGGGCTGACCAATCCCGCCGTCAACGGCTTCACGACGCAAGACCTCATAGACAGGGAGCTCGGCTACGTCAGCCGGCTGAAACCGCAGCTGGTCAGCATCCTCATCGGAGTCAACGACCTCGTCCAGGGCCGCACCTCAGAGCAGTACAGGAGGTCGCTGGTGAAGATCTACGACGCAGTCGCGACGCTTGGGCTGCCGCAGGGTCGCGTGGTCGCGATCTCGATACCGAACTGGTCGGTGGTGCCGGCCGCGGCGACGTTTGGCGACGTGGACCGGATTCGCAGCCTGACCGAAACGTTCAACGCAATCGCTCGGCTGAAGGCGCAGGCGCGCGGCTTCACCTGGGTCGACATCGCGGCAGCAAGCACTTCAGGATTGGGATCACAGGGCTGGATCTCAACTGACCAGCTCCATCCCGGCGACCCGCAGTACGAGGCGTGGGCCGACGTGATCTGGGAAGCCGTGCGCGAACCGTGGACGGCGGCGGCCCTACAAGCATCGCCGGGTTGACCGCGGTCCCCCCGGCCATGACTTTGTTTCCCTCGACTCCCATTCGTCGCGAGGAGAATCTAATCCGTAAACAAACCCATCGACATACTGGAAAGAGAGCGCCGGCCCTTTTCAGAGAGCCACGCATCGGTTGTTCGGCAATTCAGGGCCGGGTGCGCCTGGCGCCGATGAGAGGGAATCATCCGGGTTCCCTCTTATTCTTTACACCTTGATGCGTTTGAACGACTCGGCGTACGTGTAGCCCGCCTTCTTCCCCACCTCGCGGTGCCGCTTGCGCATGAACTTCTCGAAGTCCCACTCGCGTCCCGGCTTGGCGACCTGGCTCTTGTGCTTCTTCAGCGACTCCATCTTTTGATCAAGCGTCTTGCTGATGTCGACGAAGAAATCGCCATTTGTCCAGTACGGAACCCACACCTCCTTCACCACGTGCGGCTGGAAGCCCTCCTTGAGAAGGCTCCGGAACGCGCGCGGGTTGCGGGAGTCGGGGTAGACGGCGGCGAAGGTTGCCTCTCCCACTGCGATGTGGTCAGGATGGGAGCCGCCCATGGGGCCGTCGAGCAGCCGCCCGGGAAGATGCGAGATGACCAGGTCGGGCCTGTACTTGCGGATCATCCGTACGATGTCGCGCCTCAGCTTGAGGTCGTGCGCGATGTGCCCATCCTTGTAGCCGAGGAACTCAACCTTCTTGACGCCCAGCACACGGGCCGCGGCGCGCTGCTCCTTCTCGCGAATGTTCGCGAGCTCGGAGTCCTTCTGGTCGGGGTCCTCGCCGCCCTGTGAGCCGTCGGTGACGATGACGTATGTGACCTGCGCGCCGTCCTTTGCGAGCTTGGCGACGGAGCCACCGGCTGAGAACTCGGGGTCGTCGGGATGCGCCGACACCACGAGCACGCGGTCGTACTTGATCGTCTTGGTTTTTGGTTTGGCTGCAACCTTTGCCCGCTTCTTCGGTGATGTCTTCTTCGCCGCCACTGCAATGAGGGTACGTGATGCCTGCCTTCGCTCGCCAAGGTCCGGCGAACAGCCGGACCGTAGTCCTCCCCGCTCCGCGGGGGAGGATGGTCACGCGTAAGGGTGGCCGGGAGGGTCAGCGCCGAGGTTTGGCAGGCGTTCCCAGCGAGGCGAGCGGAATCGCCGGCTGAATAGGCCTCCACAGGGCCTCGATCTGCTCCGGGCTGAGGCGAGTCCGCGAAGCGATCACACGACCGCCGAAGGCAGCCGTCTTGACCGCCGCCCAGC
>JALYYG010000121.1 GCA_030946685.1 Candidatus Dormiibacterota bacterium
CCCACCGGTTGGTCCGGCTCGTGGCTCAGCACCAGCAGCCACCGATGCCTCTCCGCCTCCTCGAACAACCGCGCCTTCTGTTCCAGCACCCGCAGCGGTTCGAGGTCGGCCGACATCGTCCACGGCACCCGAAGGTGCGGCGTCTGGCAGACCAGGTCTCCTGTCACCGCGCACGCCAGCTCACCGGAGCGGAGGATGAGGACCTGGCTGCCAGGGGTATGGCCGCCCACGTGGCGAAGGTGCACCCCGGGCATCACCTCGGCATCGCCGCTCAGAAATTCGACCACGTGGTTCCCATCGTCCAGCGGAGTGAAGTCCTCGCTGACATAGCCGGACGCGCTTCGCACATCAGGGTGCAGCGCGAAGTCCCACTCGCTCTGCTGAACGAAATGGCGCGCCCGCTTGAATGTGAGCTCGAGGCCTCCCTGCTCGTCACGTCGAGTGAGACCTCCCGCATGGTCCCAATGCAGGTGAGTCGTGACGACCGCATCGACCTCCTCCGGCCGGATCCCCACCCGCTTCAGAGAGTGCAGCAGGCCCTCAGGCTCTCGCAGCGCGACCTGCGTCGCCCTCTTCTCACTCAGCTTGGTTCCGATGCCGGTCTCACATACGATTACGCGGCCGTTGACGCGGGCGATCAGACCGACGCACGCGCATTCGATCATGTTGTTTCCGTCGGCAGGCTTCTGCTTCTCCCACAGGACCTTCGGGACGACGCCGAACATCAGGCCCCCATCCGCCTTCCAACGACCGGCCATGAGGAGGTAGAGCTCGAGGTCGCCCAGTTTCACGGCGACTAATATGCTGCTCGAATGCCTCCCGCGGCGATCCGAACTTCAAAACTCTCCAAGGATTACGGGCTCGGGCACGGCCTTTTCGACCTCGACCTCGAGGTCTCGCCGCAAGAGGTGTTCGGGTACCTCGGACCGAACGGAGCCGGCAAGAGCACGACCATCCGCTGCCTTATGGGCTTGATTCGACCCACCCTCGGATCCGCGTATGTCTTCGGCCTCGACTGCCAGCGCGACTCGGTTGCAGTCAAGCGCAAGGTCGGGTACCTGCCCGGCGACATGCCGCAGTTCGGCAGCTTGCGAGGCAAGGAGGTGATCGCCTACCTAGGCGGCCTCCGCGGCGGCGGCGACCCCAAGATCATTCGCAACATCGCCGAGCGCTTCGACCTCGAACTCAGCCGCCGCTTCCGCGAGTACTCAAGCGGCAACAAGAAGAAGCTGGGCATCGTGCTTGCTTTCATGCACAAGCCCGACCTGCTCATCCTCGATGAGCCGACGGGAGGGCTCGACCCCCTGAACCAGCAGGAGTTCTACAAGCTGCTCAGGGAGACACGGGACGCCGGCGCTACCGTTTTTCTCTCGTCGCACATCCTGTCCGAGGTCGAGCACGTTTGCGACCGGGTCGGCATCATCCGCGCGGGCCGCCTCGTGAAGGTCGCCGATCTCGACGAGATCCACCGCATCCGCCTGCACCGCTTGGAGCTCGAGTTCGGGCCGGGGTCCGAGGTACCGGAGGCCGCGATTCGATCCGCAGCCGGTGTCGAGGACCTAGTCGTCGGCGACCACTCGGTGACGTGCACGGTGAGAGGAACCTTCGATCCTCTGCTGAAGGCTCTGAATGGTGCGACGGTGACGAACCTTGTGAGCCACGAGCCGAGCCTCGAAGAGATCTTCCTCACCTACTACAGAGCGGACGCGCCCTCCGAAGCCATCGGGCCGAGGGGGGATGTCCCCCCTCGAGGCGTCCGGCCTGGCGGAGCCAGCTCCGGACGCACCCCCATGAAATGACCGCGATCCGCCTGGCGCTGCGGCTCGGGCGCTGGGGCTTGATCGGCTTTGCCGGCGTCGGCTTCATCGCCACCTTCATCAACGCTGTCGGCTTCTACCAGGTGGCAGGGCACACTCAGGCGGAGCGCGAAGCATTCGCCAGGTCCTTTTCGCAGATCGCGGCGCAGCTCACCGTCCTGCTGCCTCCCGGCGTGCGACTGGACACGGTCGGCGGCTACGTGCAGTACCGCGCCTACGGATCGCTCGTCATCGTGTTTGCGATCTGGGCCTTAGCCTCGGGCAGCGGGGCGACGCGAGGGGATGAAGAGCGCGGCCTTGTGGAGATGATCCTCGCGACGGGCCTCTCTCGAGCTCAAGCCATCACGGCACGCATCGCCGCATTTGCGGTCGCCAGCTTCGCAGCGGGACTCGGCGCGAGCATTGGCCTGAGCGTCGGCGCGGTCGCTGGAAAGGAGTCGATTCCAATCGTCCCCGCGCTGCAGGCGGCTGTCCTGCTGGCCGTGTTCGCACTCAGCTGTTACTCATTGGTGCTCTTGATCGCGCAGTTCGTGGCGCCGAGAATGGCAACCGGAGTCGCGGGCGCCCTGCTGCTCGGGCTCTTCCTCCTCAACAGCCTCAGCCGCACTTTCGACTCGCTGGCCACTCTTCGTTGGCTGTCGCCGTTCCGGTACTACGAGCTCAGCCGGCCGCTTTCACCGGGCGGAAACTTCGATGTTCGCGCGACCGCCGTTCTGGCCGGCATCGCCGTCGTTTCGGGCGCCCTTGCGGCACTCGCTTTCGCGCATCGCGACCTTGGATCCGCCTTGATTGCGCTGAGATCATCGGCGCGGCCGCCGGCATATGAAGGGTCGCGCGCCCTCGTCTGGCGGATCCCCGTGATCCGCGGCCTGTACGACCGCCGCGTCGGCCTTGTGTTGTGGACTGCGGGCGTATCGGTCGTGGCGGCGCTGTTCGTAGTCCTCACGAAGACCATCGTCCAGCCGCTCCTCGCGATCCCCGGTCTAACGGCGTACTTCGCGGCCTTCCTTCATGGGGCGATTTATCCGTCGTTCCTCTCATTCATCTGGTTTGGCTTCGCGCAACTGCTTTTGGCGGGATTCGCAATCACCCAGGTTGCACGGTGGTCCGCCGAGGATACGGACGGCCGACTCGAGCTGATCCTCAGCAACCCGGTGTCCCGCACGCAGGTTGTCGCTGAGCGAGCACTCGTGGTGGCGCTTGGCGCCCTCGTCATCGCTGCCGCCAGCGGCGCCACCGTCGGTCTCGAGTCTCGCAGCCAGTCGATCCAGCTAGATGCCGGCCGGCTGGCCGAAGCCTCGCTGCTGCTGGTTCCTTTCACGCTTGTGTTTGCCGCTGTGGGCGCCCTGGTCGCGGCCCGCCTGCCACGTGCCACGGTCGGGATCCTTGGGGTTTTTGCGTTCGCGAGCTACCTGATGCTTCAGTTAGGCCCCATCTTCAAACTGCCGGACTGGCTCCAGAACCTGTCGGCGTTCAAGCTGTACGGCCAACCGCTCACCGAGGGGGTCGACAGGACAGGGCTCGTGGTGATGCTGGCTATCGTGATCGTGGGTTTCGCGGCTTCGGCGATCGCAATGCAGCGGCGAGATGTCGGGGCGTGACCTTCGGACCAGGGCTTACGGAAAGTAGCCAGCACCCATGCGTTTACATATAAACTCAGCACCATGCCGCGATCGATGTGGAAAGGCGTCGTCTCGTTTGGAATGGTCTCGATACCGATTCGCCTGTACAACGCGACGGAGTCGAGCGCCAAGGTGTCGTTTCGCCAGCTCTGCCCCGACCACCGCTCGCCCATCACCTACAAGCGCTGGTGCGCCGAGGGGGAGCATGAGGTCAGCTACGGCGAGATCCTGAAGGGTTTCGAGGTCGGCAAGGACCGCTATGTGATCATCGACGACAAGGATCTCGACAACCTACCGCTGGCGACCGCCCACAGCATCGACATCACGGAGTTCGTGCCCGCCGATGACATCGAGCCCGGGCTCTACTTCAAGAACGCGTACTTCATGGAGCCCGAGGAGCTGGGCAAGAAGCCCTACCAGCTGCTGCGGAAAGCGCTCGAGGCTACAGGGCGCATGGCCATCGCGAAGATCGCCTTGCGCGATCGCGAGCACCTGTGTGCGCTGCACTCCACGGGACCTGGTCTGCTCATGAACACATTGAACTGGCCCGACGAGATCCGCTCCACCGAAGGGCTCAAGGGGCTGGATGGCGACGTGAAGATCAACCCCAAGGAGCTCGAGATGGCGAAGGCGTTGATCGAGAGCCTGGCCGACTCCTTCGACCCCAGCCGGTACAAGGACGAGTATCGCGAAGCCGTGATGCGGGTCGTTCAGGCCAAGGTCGACGGTGAGGTCATCGAAGCGCCGGCGGCGCCGCAGACGGCAAAAGTCATGGACCTGATGGAGGCGTTGCGGGCGTCGGTCGAAGCAGCCAAGAAATCGCGAAAGACCGGCGGCAGGGAAGCGCCGGCCGCGGAAACAAAGAGAGCTCGCCGAAAGGCGTCCTAAATCAATTGGGCGCGGTCCTCCCCATTCATGGGGAGGTGCGCGAAGCGCCGGAGGGGCCGCGTCTTGCCGATCGACCCTAATCTGAGGGAGCGATGACCGTGGACCCGGACCAGCTTCAGATCGAGCTTGAGAGCTTTCCGGCCGAGCTGCGTCCGATGCAGGCCGCGTCCGCGGAAGCTCCGTTCAGCTCGCCGGAGTACCTCTTCGAGGTCAAGTGGGACGGGCTACGCTGCCTGGTCTTTCGCGACCGCGACGGCCGCGTGCGCCTTCAGGACCGCGGGCTGAACGACGTGACGTCGGACGTGCCCGAGGTGGTCGCCGCCGCAGCACGGATCCCGCCTGGCAGCGTCATCGATGGAGAGCTCGTCGCCACCGACCCTGATGGACGGCCCGACTACTCTCGCCTGCGTCAGCGATTGCTGGGGGGCGCCGCGCTGCGAGAGCAGATCCCCGTCGCCTACCTTGCGTTCGATGCCCTGTACCTCGAGGAGAAGCCCCTTCTGCGCCAGTCTGTCGCGAGGAGGCGCGCCCGATTGCGAAAGGCGGTCGAGGCCGGTGGTCACATCTTCGTACCCGACCACATCGATGAGGACGGGGTCGAGCTGTTCGAGGCATGCCTCGAGCGCGGGCTCGAGGGCGTGGTAGCGAAACACAAACAAAGTCCGTATGTGGCCGGTCAGCGCAGTCCCTTCTGGCTCAAGGTCAAAGCGGTCAAGTCCGACGACTTCGTCGTCATCGGCTGGATGGGTGACAAAGCCTTCGATTCTCTAGTCGTCGGCTACCACGAGGATGGGCGCCTGCTGCCCTGCGGGACGGTCGGGGGCGGCTACGACGAGGCTGCCATTCGAGCAGTTCGCGACGCGCTCATGGCCCTGGCCAGCGAGACCTCACCTCTCGAGCCGCCGCCAATCATGACCAAGCCGGTGCACTGGGTGCGGCCCGAGCTCGTCGTCAGCGTGCGCTACTCGGAATGGTCGCCGGACGGCACCCTGCGATTTCCCATCTTCAACGGCCTGCGCCCGGAGGTGCATCCGGCCGAAGCCGTGCGGCATCGTCCGCGAGTCGTGATCTCCGATCATGTCAAGCCAGGCTCGCTGGCGTACGACCTGACCCGGTTCCCGTTTTGATGGAGCCGGGCTTCGACGTGGTCACCGGCGCATTCAGCTTTACGGGCCGGTTCATCGCCCGCCAGCTGCTTGCCGGCGGCCGGCGCGTCCGCACCCTGACGAACCATCCGAAACGACCTGGCGCGCAGGATGTTGACGTCGACGTTGCGCCCCTTCAATTCACCGACCGTGAGGCGCTCGTGGAAAGCCTTAGGGGGGCAGACGTCTTCTACAACACATACTGGATCCGCTTCCGCCACGGTGGCATCGGCTTCGGTGACGCGGTTGCCAACACGAGGATCCTGATGTCGGCGGCGGCCGAAGCCGGCGTCCGCAAAGTGGTGCACATCAGCGTCAGCAATCCATCCGTCGATTCACCACTCGACTTCTACGCGGGAAAGGCGCGCACGGAGGAGATAGTCCAAGGGTCCGGCCTCCCATGGGCGGTGGTGAGGCCGACTCTTATTTTCGGGCCTGGAGAAGTCCTCATCAACAACATCGCATGGCTGTTAAGGAACATGCCTGTTTTCGTGATCCCCGATCTGGGCCGCTTTCGGGTTCAGCCCGTTTCCGGAGAAGACGTGGCCGAGATCGCAAGATGGGCTGCAGGCCGGGCCGAGAATGTCGTCGTGGACGCTGCAGGACCGGAGATCCTCTCGTACGCCGAGCTGGTGACCAGCATCGCCATCGCCGTGGGTCGCAAGCCTCGCTACGTCTATCTGCCGCCGGCACTGACGCTTATGGCGAGCGAGGCCCTGGGGCTGTTCGTCCGCGACGTCGTGCTCACACGCCAGGAGCTGGAGGGCTTGATGGAGGAGCTGATCGTCTCCCATGAACCGCCGCGTGGCAAGCGCCGCGTGGAGGACTGGCTTCTCGGAAGCACGGAGTCCCTGGGCAGGACATATGCGTCGGAGCTCGACCGCCACTGGCGCTAGAGGCCCCGCTCGCCCCACTGGTACGCTGCAGACGATGACCTCGACCGAGCCCGGTCCTACCGCGGCCGTCGAGGCCAGGCAGCTGGTCAAGCGATACGGCGTCGTGTCCGCCGTGGACGGAGTCAGCTTCCAGGTCGCGCGCGGTGAAATCTTTGGCTTCCTCGGCGCCAACGGCGCCGGAAAGACCACCACGCTTCGAATGCTCTGTGGCCTCGTGGCGCCGACGTCCGGGACGGCGCTCATCGATGGGATCGATATCGTCGATCAACCCCTTCTCGCCAAGGCGCGGCTGGGCTACCTCGACGAAGAGCCGTTCGTCCACCCACACCTGACCGGGCGCGAATTCCTCAACTTCGTCGCCGACCTGTACAGAATGCCGCGCGGAGCAGAACGCGAACGGCGGATGGACCGCCTGCTGGGACTGTTCGAGCTCGCCAACCGCGATGACGACCTGATCGGCACCTATAGCCACGGCATGAAACAGAAGATCGGGTTGGCATCGCTGTTGATTCGCGAGCCGCCAGTGCTGTTGCTGGATGAGCCCACAAACGGGCTTGACCCTCGCTCTGGGCGCCTTGTCAAGGACCTGCTCGAGGAGCTGGCCAGCCGCGGCACGACAGTATTGCTGTCGACGCATATCCTCGAGGTTGCTCAGGCCTTATGCCGGCGGGTTGCCATCATCGACCGGGGCCACATCACGGCCACCGGAACCATGAAGGAGCTTCGCGTCCAGGCCGGGAACGAGCAGGCCAGCCTCGAGGAGCTCTTCCTGAAGCTCACGGCCGGACCCGAGTCGAAAGAGCTCATCGAGCGGTTGCTGGCGTGAGCGGCATGGGGGCGACGCGCATCATCCTTGGCGCCGAGCTCCTGGCTCTGCGGCATCGCCTGCTGAAGCGCGGTGCTGTCCGCCTCGTGCTGCTGGCGATTTTCATCGTCGGGGCCGCGGTGTTCATCGGCGGCGGCGCTTTCGCCATCGGCGCGACGGCGGGCCATTTCCTACCCGCTGTGATCGACTCGGTTCTGGCCGCGGGTTTCAGCGGGCTCTCGATCCTGATGCTGGTGGTCGGATTCCCGACTGTGATCGCGACGTTCTTTGTCGGTCGCGACCTTCTGCTGCTGACCCTCGCGCCGGTCCGGACGATTGAGATCTTCGCGGCGCGCCTGATGCTCGCAATGGGCGCCAACCTGCTGATCAGCTCCATCCTTCTTGCGGTCGTCCTCGGAATCGGCGCCGGCGCGGGGGCACCGCTCACGTACTTTCTGCTCGCCGTGCCCTTGATCTTCATTCAGGTGCTGGTAATCACATCGATGCAGACGGTTCTCATGTCGGTCGTGCTCAAGTGGGTGCCCGCTCGGATGGCGCGTGACGTGGCCGCGGCGGTCGCAGGTCTCACCGGCGCCGGCGTCTACCTGGCGTGGAACCTGAGCCTGCGCCGGTCGTTCTCCGGACCCTCGCGACCCGACCTCGGCAACCTGACAACTGTCGTACAGCGAATCGACTGGCTGCCGCCGGCTTGGCCGGGGCACGCACTCAGCGCGATAATCGCGGGCAGATTCTTCGAGGCTGCCACGTGGGTGCTGGTGACGCTCATCCTCGGAGTGCTGCTGGTTGCAGCGGCCGAGGTCCTGTACGAGCGCACGCTGCAATCGGGCCTCGGAGTTTTCGGAAGCGCGCCGGCAATCTGGAAGCGGAGGGCGCGCAGAGAGGTGCGGCCAGCAGCCGGACTGTTGTCCTCCTCGCACGGGGGGGAGGATGGCCACACCCCAGCGTGGACGGGAGGGGTGGCCCGCGACAGAGTTGGTTCCCCAGCTTTCGCGATCGCACGCAAGGACTGGCTCGCATTTCGCCGCGACATCAGGCGCTTGGGCCGGCTTCTACCGGCGCTGTTGTTTCCGATCGGATACGTCTTTGCTGTCAGCCGGCCGTCGCCTGGTCCGAACGGCTTCTGGACCGAGGTCCTGCTCGTGGGTTTCATGTCGATGTTCATGTCCACCACCCTGGCGACGCCCTCCATCCCGAGCGAACGACGCGGGTTCCAGCTCCTGAGAATGGCGCCCCTGACCATGTGGCAGGTGCTCCGCGCCAAAGTCCTGTTGACGCTGCCACCTGTCCTTGGGCTGACCATCCTTTTCAGCGTCGTCGTGGCGATGGTCAGCGGCAACGGCGCAGATCGCGTCGTCGAGCTTGGCGCCCTGGTGACCTGGCTGGGATTCGGCTTTGTTTCGATCAGCGTGTCTGCCGGCGGGATCGATCCGCGATTCGATGCTTTAGACGACAGGCGCTCTGTAGGGCTCGTCGGCACCCTGGCCGGCATTGCCGGCTCGCTTGGGTTCGGGTTGCTCAGCCTGGGCGCCTTTGCCCTTTTTATTTTCGGCGCGGAAACCCTCGCGGGCTCGGCCCACCTCGGACCTCTTCCGTCAACGCCGGAAATCGGGGCGGTGATGCTGGGCACCGCCATCGTGCTGGCCGCAGGATCAATCGCGATCGTCGGCTTGCTGCTGTGGCTGGCCAACTCCAGCCTGCGCTCACACGAGACGGCGATCGCGAACACCTAGGGATCACTCAAAGGGATCTTCGATGAGCTCCACATCGAACGCGCCGTCCGTCCTGACGGTCAGCCCGACTATCGCATAGCGAATGGAGCCGCGCCAGTGCGAAAGGGCGCGGTACTCCGCGGCGGCAGCTATCAGCGCCCGACGTTTGCGCGGGCCGACCGCTTCTGCCGGCGTGCCAAAGCTGTCGTCAGTTCTTGTCTTCACCTCCACGACCACGAGCTCAGCCCCGCGACGGCAGATCAGGTCCAGCTCGCCGCGACGAGCCCTGAAGCCGCTCCCGACCACCTCATAGCCGCGCTGCCTGAGCAGGTCCGCCGCCGCCTTCTCCCCGGCGCGGCCGAGCTCCAAGCGATGATCAGTTCTCAGCGCCTCGCCCGTGAACGAGTGTGCAGGTTAACGCCCCTCTCCCCTAGCCCTCTCCCCTTAAGAGCGAGAGGGAGATTGCGTTCGGACTCGTTCTGAACGGCGCCCACGTCGTGCGGTGGATCGGGCTGGGCCCGAGGCGGCGGATGGCGGCGCGGTGCGCGGGAGTCGCGTAGCCCTTGTGGCCGGCGAAGCCATAACCTGGATACAGCCGGTCGTACTCGATCATCGCGCGGTCGCGAGCGACCTTGGCGACGATGCTGGCGGCCATGATCGATGCGCAGATCCGATCTCCGCGCACCACCGCCATCTGGGCCACGTGCGCGTCAGGCACGTCCCAGGCATCCACCAGCAGGTACTCGGCGGGAACCCTCAGGCCGGCGACGGCGCCGGCGGTAGCGAGGTGCCGGGCGCGCAGAAGGCCGAGGCTGTCGACCTGCGCATGGTCGACGGCGCAGACCGACACCGCCAGCGCCCGGCGCCGGATGGCCCTGTCCAGTCGCTCGCGCTGATCCGCATTGAGGAGCTTCGAATCGTCCAGGCCCGAGATCCGGACACCGATGGGGAGCACAACCGCGCCCCCGACCACGGGGCCGGCGAGCGGCCCCATGCCGACCTCGTCCACCCCTGCGACGACTTGGTAGCCCATGGCGCTGGCCATGCGCTCGTAGCGCCAGAGCTTGGGACGGCCCATCAGCGGCTCACCATGGTCCGAGATTACGCAGCCGACGGCTCCGGCGCCAGGCTCTTAACAAGCCAGGGTTCGGCCGGTCGGAATCTCCGATCGGACTCTGACTACTCCTCGGCGTCTGCCTCGGTCTCCGCCGGCTCTGCCGGCGCCGCCTCTGATACCGCCACCAGAGCGCTCCTCCGCTCGCGTATGCGGGCTTCCTTGCCGACCTTGCCCCGCAGGTAGTAGAGGCGGCCCTGGCGCACATCGCCGTGACGCAGGACGTCGATCTTGTCGATGCGCGGCGAGTGGATCATGAATGTGCGTTCGACACCGACACCGTGAGTCACCCGGCGCACGGTGAAGTTCTGGCGGAGCCCGCCACCCGTGACCCTGATCACCGTGCCCTCGAACACCTGGATGCGCTCGCGTGTGCCCTCTACGACCTTCGCGTGCACTTTGACCGTGTCGCCCGCCCGCAGCGCCGGGACCTTCTCCTTCTGCTGCTCCTTCTCGAGCTGCTGGATAACATTCATGTCTTCTTCAACTCCTTGATGTGTGAACCATGTCTTGCTGCTGCTTGCTGGCGGCGCCACTGGCGGATCCGCGCGTGGTCGCCGGAAAGGAGCACGTCGGGGACGCCCAGGCCTCGATACTCGGCCGGTCGAGTGAACTGTGGCCATCCGGCCGGCTCGGTGGAAAAAGTGTCTTGCGTCAGTGATTCGGGATCGCCGACGACCCCGGGCAACAGCCGCGCGATCGCATCGATGAGGACCATGGCGGGGATCTCGCCGCCGCTCAGCACATAGTCGCCGATCGATACCTCGCGCGTCGCCAGGCCGGTGCGCACGCGGTCGTCGATGCCCTCGTAGCGGCCGCAAACGATGATGATTCCGGGTTCGGCCGAAAGCTCAGCCGCCAGGCGCTGGTCGAGCGGCTCGCCCCAGGGCTCCATGAGCACGACAGGACCGGGGTTGTGCGGCCTGATCGACTCCACCGCTTCGAATACCGGCTCGGGCTTGATCACCATGCCCGGGCCGCCCCCAAAGGGAAGGTCGTCGACCTGGCGATGACGGTCGTGCGTGTGGTCTCGCAGGTCGTGCGCGTGCAGCTCGATGAGCCCGCGCTCGATGGCGCGGCCGACCACGCCCTGCTCGAACACGGGCGCGAACATGCCAGGAAAGATCGTGACGACGTCAAATCGCATCGGTCACGTGTCCTCGACTCATGCGTCGTCGACCTGCACCAGCCAATCGGCGACCACCACCCGCCCTGCTGCGACGTCCACCTCGATCACCGCATCCCGGGTGGCCGGGATGAGATGCTCGACGACGCCTTCACGGCTGACCCACACATCGTTTGCGGGCCGCTCCAACACTTCGGCGATGGTGCCCAGCTGCTTGCCCGAACTGGTCAGCACCGTGAGCCCGACCACCTGGTGGTGATAGAACCGACCTTCGGTCAGCGGTCGGACCGCGGCTTCTGGAATCTCCAGGTACCTGCCGCGAAACAGGCCCGCCATGGTTCGATTGTCGATCCCGCGCAATTTCAAGACCAGGCCGAGCTGGCCGGTGCGGCTCCACTCCACCTTGCGTTCCGTCCCGTCCATCAGAAAAGTCGCTCCGGCGTCGAATCGATCGACGAAGTCTGTCAAGGGAATGACCTTTACAGCTCCGTCAAGACCATAGGCGCCGGCCACCTGCCCGACACGGATCACTCTGGTTCACCGCCTCCAGGGTTCCGCGCGTCTCGCGGCGCCGGATGGGCGAGGGACGGATTGGCCAGGTCCACGAACACGCGCTTTCGGTCGCGAAGGGAGGCCACGCGAACTAGCGTCCGCACGGCTTCGATGTTGCGACCTGCCTTGCCGATGAACCTGCCGACGTCGCCGTCGGCGAGTTTGACCTTGATCGCTACAGTCCCGCCACCGCGTTCGATCGCTTCCACCACGACCTCATCAGGTTTTCCGGCCAGGGCCTTCGCGACGTATTCAACCAGCGCCCGGTAGTCGACACCAGGCCCCGCCGGACCCGATGGACCTTCACGCCTGTAACCGCGGTTGTAAGATCCGCGGCCGCCGTCACGCCGAGGCGGTCGACTTCCTCGTCTCTGCAAGTCGCTCAAGAATCCCCTCCCGCTTCAACAGGCTCCGCGCTGCTTCCGTGGGCTGAGCGCCCTGCTGGAGCCAGCGCACCACTTTGTCCCCGTCGATCTTGATCTGCACCGGGTCGGTCATCGGATCGTAGTACCCGAGGTGCTCGATAAACCTGCCGTCGCGCGGCGAACGCGCGTCCGCAACAACGAGGCGGTAGAAAGGGTGTTTCTTCGCCCCCATCCGCCTCAACCTGATCTTTACCAACCTGGACCTCCTTGTCCAAACAGCCGGGCCACCCCGGCCTTGCCTCTGCGGTTCCCGAACTGCTTGGCGAGCTTCTGCATCGCCTCGCGCGCCTTGA
This sequence comes from Candidatus Dormiibacterota bacterium, assembly GCA_030946685.1. Classification (GTDB taxonomy): domain Bacteria; phylum Chloroflexota; class Dormibacteria; order Dormibacterales; family Dormibacteraceae; genus Palsa-872. The sequence goes on from JALYYG010000121.1 coordinate 12,414, forward strand.
GCAGCCGATTGACATCGGCCGGCTGCACGCCGCTGCCTCGCGCGATCCGCCGCTTGCGCGCCCCGTCGATGACCTCGGGATGCGCGCGCTCCCGAGCCGTCATGGAAAGGATGATGGCCTCCATTCTTCGAACCTCGTGCTCCGTGTCCGTGCCCGCCATCTGACCTTTGAGAGCTCCGCCGCCGGGAAGCATGTCGAGCACGCCTTCCAGCGGCCCCATCCCACGAAGCTGGCGAATCTGTATGAGGAAGTCGTCGAAGCTGAGGTGCCCTGCCCGCAGATGGCGCTCGACCTCGACGGCTTTGTCCTTGTCGAAGGTTTGCTCGGCCCGCTCGATCAGGGTCAGCACGTCGCCCATCCCCAGGATCCGCGAGGCCATCCGTTCCGCGTGGAAGACCTCCAGGGCCTGTGGCTTTTCACCCGTGCCGGCGAACCGGATCAGCTGACCGGTTGCGCGTCTCAGGGAGAGCGCGGCTCCTCCCCGGGCGTCGCCGTCCAGCTTGGTGAGGATCACGCCATCCAGGCCGATGCCGCTCGCGAACGCCTGCCCTACCTTGACCGCCTCCTGGCCGGTCATGGAGTCCGCGACCAGCAGCGTATCGGTCACCGGCACCGCCGCCTTCAGTCGCTTGAGCTCGTCGATGAGGTCGATGTCAAGGTGGAGGCGACCCGCCGTGTCGAGGATGACTACGTCGTCGCCCAGGCGCTGGGCTTCACGAATCGCCGACGCCGCTATCTCCTCGACAGCCCCGGAGCCGGAATGGAAGGCCACCTTCTCACGCTCGGCGAGAGCGCGCAGCTGCTCGACTGCCGCCGGGCGCCGCAGATCCAGCGCTACTACGAGCGGGCGATGGCCGTCCCGGCGTGCAAGCAGCGCCAGCTTGATAGCAGTGGTCGTCTTGCCGGAGCCCTGGAGACCGGCGAGCATCACGACGGTAGGCGAGCCTCCGTAGCGAAGGCCTTCAGCGTTGCCGCCGAGCAGGTCCACCAGCTCGGCGTGGACCGCCTTCACCACCTGCTGCGGAGCGGTCAGCCCAGGCGCGACCTCCGCGTCTGTGAGCCTATCGCGCACGCGCTCGATGAACTCCTTGACCACCTTGAAGTTGGCGTCGGCCTCGAGCAGCGCCAGGCGGACCTCGCGAAGGCCGGCGTCCACGTCCTCGGGGCGAAGGACACCGCGCCCCGAGATCTTCTTGAGGGCCGCGGCCAGGCGCTCGCCGAGGGTCTCGAACATTTACAGGCTGCCTTCCAGCCGCGCCACGTATCGCTTCAGGCCGGCCAGCTCGCGCTCCAAGGAGGCGATGGCTCGGCGGCGACGACCCGCCTCCGCGAGGAGTCCTAACCGGGTTTCGTAGTCCTCCATCAAGCGGGTGGAGCGGCGGACGATGTCGTGAACAGCGGCCCTGGACGTGCCCTGGTTGGCGGCGATCTCCGCGAGCGACCAGTCGCTCCTCAGGTGGAGGTCAAGGACCTCCCGCTGGTGACCAGTGAGGAGCGCGCCATACCGGTCGAACAGGGCCAGGTACCTGCTCCTGGCCTGGAGGGTGTCAAGGGCCATGCCTTGACAGCTTACCAAGTCTTAAAATCGTGTTGCTTTGGACCAGCTCTTGATCGAAGCTTTCCGTTATCACAAGTGGGCAAACCTGCAGCTGCTCGATGTCTGCTCGAAGCTGACGGAAGAGCAGCTCCTGCTGACCGCTCCTGGGACGTACGGCACCATCGCCGCCACGTTTCAACACCTGCTCGGCGCGGAGCAGAGGTACCTCCGGCGGCTGGATGGGGGCGAGCCGGCGATCAACGAGAAGGACGAGTTCCCAGGCATTGACAGGCTAAGAGAATTGGCCTCCGGCGGCGGTGATCGGCTCATCGAGGCCGCTTCGAAGGTCACGCCGCAGGACACTGTCGACACGAAGTTCGAGGACGGATTCGCGGCCAAGCTGCACCTCGGAGTGGTGGTCATCCAGGCGCTGCATCACGGCAACGACCACCGCACTCACGTTTGCACCATCCTCGGCCACCACGGGATCCCGTACGGCGACATGGATGTATGGGCGTACGGGGATGCGTCGGGCGCCATAGTTCCCATTCCCGCGGAGGGCTAGACTCGGCTACGTGCTGACGGCGGTCATCCTCATCAAGGCGAGCCGCGAAGGGTTGAGCAACCTGGGTCCCAAGCTCGCCGACGTGGAAGGGGTCGCGGAGGTCTATACGGTGACGGGCGAATGGGACTTCGTGGCCATCGCCCGGGTCCGCGAGCACGACGAGCTCGCCAAGGTGGTGACCCAAGCTCTGACCAAGCTCGACGGCATCGAGCGCACGCACACCATGGTGGCGTTTCAGCAGTTCTCGGCCCACGACCTGGAGGCGATGTTCGGGCTGGGCCTGGAGGACAAGCAGGCCTGAGTCTGCCGGCTGGCGGCTGGTCCGCTCCGATGGCGGTCAGCCGCGCATCCGTTTAATAGGTAGTTCGATCAGTGCGCGCCATTGTTGCCGCAACGCGATTCCGGTCGGGACGCGCCGCCGCACACCCAGCACAGGCTTGGTCGTGCACTCCATCACTGCGGTTCGAAAGTCGCCATCAAACGCAGTCAATGCCCGACCTATGTCGCTGCCTCCGAAGTGACAGTCGCTCGCGCCGATCGGCGCGCCAAGGCGCTCGCGGTTGGCGTCGAAGAATTCGTGCAGCACCTTCCTCCGTGTCGCGCCAATCGGGACAGTTGACAGCATCTCGATACCATCCACGCTCTGTTTCTCGAGCAGGCGCCGCAGCATGCCCGGTTGGATCGATCCGAAGTAGACCGGCATGAACGGGTGCGGAATTATTACCAGGCCGCCCTGGTCGTGGATCGCGGCGACAGTGTCCGCGAGCGACATGCCGCGCTTGACCTGCCTCTCCAGGAACCAGCCCAGGACATGGGTCTGCGCCGGCCATTTTGTCGTCACCTCCTGGCCGGCCACGATCGTCAACCCGACGGCTTCACCGCGCGTCTGCACCTCGGCAACGGAACCCATCGTGTCGTGATCAGTCACCGCGATGAGATCGAGGCCCGCCTTCACGGCAGCGTCGACGAGCTCGGCTGCCGTCACCATGCCATCGGAGGCTGTCGTGTGGCAGTGAGGGTCGGCGCGAGCCACCGTCAGTCCTCGAAGAGAGCGCGCAGAAAGCCCTCAGGATCGAACGGGGCGATGTCATCTATCCCCTCCCCCACTCCTGCGAGCTTGACCGGAACGCCAAGCTCCGACTCGATGGCGATCACGGTGCCACCCTTGGCGCTGCTGTCCAACTTCGCGAGGACGAGTCCAGTCATAGGAATCGCCTTGTTGAATGCGCGCGCCTGGACCAGGCTTGTGAGCCCGAGCATCGCGTCCAGGACGAGCAGCGTTTCATAGGGCTCGTTGCCAAGCGCTTTCGCCGCGACCCTTCCGACCTTGGCCAACTCTTCGAGAAGATTGCGCTGCGTCTGCAAACGCCCAGCCGTGTCCACCAGGACGACATCGGAGCCGCGCGCTCGCGCTGCCTGCAAGCCGTCGTACACGACAGCCGCAGGATCGGCTCCGGCCTTTCCGGCGAAGATCGCCACGCCCGCTCGTTCGGCCCAGGCGGCCATCTGCTCGATACCGGCGGCCCGATATGTGTCCGCCGCCACCACCAACGGCCGGCGGCCTTCCTTCCGCAGGCGGTGGGCGAGCTTGCCGATCGTCGTCGTCTTGCCTGCCCCGTTGACCCCGTAGAACAGCAGGCAGGCCGTCTGCGCGCCCAGGTCGAGCTCACGAGACCTGGGCGACATCAAAGGCAGGGCGGTCGCCACCAGCGCCTCGACCGCCTCGTCGCGCGTGCGAGGCGCCCGGGCACGAACGCCGGCGTTGATTCGGCCCGCCATCGCCGGCCCCAGGTCAGCCGAGACGAGAAGCTCCTCGAGCTCCTGATAGTAGGTCTCCGCCAGTGGCGGGCTGAGAGCGCGAAGGCCGGCCGCGAGCGCGGTGCGTGTGCGGCCGGTGACCCGGCTCCAGACGCTCGCTCGCCGCCTCCTTCAGCCCGCCTGGGCGGTTGTGGCGGCTCGGGTTACAGGCTTGCGGATGTCCTCAAGTCGAACCGACACCAGGTGCGACGAGCCGCTCTCGTCGAGGTGGATGCCGTAAAGGCTCGACGCGTGCGACATGGTGACGTGGTTATGAGTGATCACCAGGAACTGGCGCTGCGTGCCAAGCCGCGCGAGCATCTCACCAAACCGGCCGACGTTGGCGTCATCCAACGCAGCATCGACCTCATCGAGAATCGTGAATGGGCTTGGGTTGACTTCGTCGAGCGCCAGCACCAGCGCCAGGGCAGCGAGCGAACGCTCGCCCGATGACAGGAGCGTCACATTCTGCAGCCGTTTGCGCGGTGGTTGGACCAGGATCTCGACCCCCGAGCGCGGACCATCGTCGCCGTCTGCGTGCTTGAGAGTCGCGCGGCCACCGGGAGCAAGCTGCGCGAAGTACTCATGGAAGTTGGCGGCGACCGCCCCGAAGACGGCCTCGTATCGCGACTCCTCCTCCTCGCGCAGCTTGACAATGAGCTGCTCGAGGTCTTGGCGTGCGGCGGAGATGTCCTCGAGCTGAGTGCGCAGCGTCTCGAAGCGCTCTTCGAGCTCGCGACACTCGGTTTCGGCCAGAGCGTTGGTCGGGCCGATCTCCTCAAGGCGGCGCTCCAGCGCGCGCATCTCCCGCTCGCGCGCCTTTCCGCCAGGCACCTCTTCGGGCGCGACGCCGTCGGGCATCCGGGAGCGGATCTCTTCCATACCCTTCTGCATGAGCTCGGCTTCGCGAGCGACCAGCTCGAGGTTCCCCTCCAGCGTGCCCGCCTTGAGCCGGGCGTCCATGCGCGCCTCGTCTAGCGTCCCAAGGCGCAGCGCGCCATCGGCGATCTCGGCCTCCTCTTCGGGCGACTCGCGCTCAGCTTCGGCGAGGCTCGCCATGGCGGCCTCCACTGCGCTCCTCAACGCGGGTAGGACCTCGAGCGCGGCCGCCGCCAGGCCCTCCGCCTCAGCCACGCGAGTGGCGCGCTCTTCGGCCGCCGCGCGCAAGCGCGCTAGGTCTTCATCGACCAGCCGCACCTGGCGTCGCAGATCGTCGATGCGATCCCGCCATCGCGCTCTTTCCATCTCGGCCTGATGCGAAGCTGCCCTGTGCGCGCCGAGCGCTGCCAGGTGCGCCTCCAGCTCGCGCGTCACGGAGGCCGCATGGTGCTCCGCGGCATTTGCAACACTTTCCAGCTCGGGCAGCCGGCCGGACTCTAGCTTCTCCTCCGCCAATGCTGCCTCCAGCATTCGCTGGGAGTCCGCCAACCTTGTCCCGCCGGCCGCTCGCGCGCGCAGCTCGGCGAGCTTGGCCTCGGCCAGCTTGAGGCGGCCACCCGTCGCCTCTCCCTCCAGCATCTTGGGCTCCAGGCCCGCGATGCGCTCTCTCAGCCGCGAACGCCGAGCGTCGATCTCGACCCGCGGGTCGGCGCCCGCGCGAACAAGGCCATCCTCCCGGTACACACCAACCAGCGTCACGTCCTCACCGACGACGACATGTCCGAGCAATCGACGAGCCACCAGCTCATATCCCTTGCGAACTCTCACGTGCTCGATCAGCGAGCCCGCCCTGGACGAGACCGGCGCCGACGCCGGATAGAGCACGGTGCGCTGAGCATCGCTCGGTGGGGCGGCGCTGATCGCCGAGACCTCATCGACGGCGACGAGGGCATCCACGAGCGCGCCCAACGCCGCGGACAGTGCGGCTTCGTAGCCGGGCTCGGGGGTGAGCACCTCGCCGAGGCGGACCAGGCCGGGCGCGGCGGCCGGCCGGAGTGCGTCAAGGCCTTCCAGCTCGGAGCGGAGGCGCCCAACGGTCTTGGCCGCAGATTCGGCCTCGTCGGCCACCGCCATCTCGCGCGCCAGCTCCGCCTCAGCGGCCGGGATCTGGTCCGCCGCCGCTGCCAGCGCTGCACTCCTGGCCGCCTGCTCTTCCAGGAATTCGCGCCTAGTCCTCAAGCCGGCGATGGACGAGGTCGCTGCGCCGACCGCTCGCCGCTGCTGCTCCGCCTCGCGCCGCGCCTGCTGGACGGCGGCTGGGTCCAGCGCCGCAGGCGGCGGAGGGGCCTCGGCCACCGCCTCGAGCGCAGCCCTGGCCTGTTCGAACTCCAAGGCGAGCTGCCCATGCAGAGCTTCAGCGGCGGCGGCCAGCGCGCGGTTGTCGGAGTCTTCGCGCCGCACAGCGTCGGCGAGCGCGCGCTGCCCGTGGGCGCGCTCCTCCGCCAGCTGGAGCGCATGGCCCGAGGCCGCGAGCTCGAGGCCCAACCGCCCGAGCCGGCGCTGCCGGCCAAGCCGCCGGTCCTGCGCGGCCTGAACCTCATCGCGCCACGCCTGGAACTCCGCCTCCGCCACCTTGGCCAGCTCCCGCGCCTCGGCCAGGCGCCGCTCGAGCGATTGGGCCTGACCCGTGGCGCGGCGATGCGCATCACGTGCCTCACGCCACTCCTCCCACACGATGCTTCCGCGAAGTAGCTCGAGGCGAGCCGCGGCTTCCGCGCCCTCGCGGGCTGCGCTTGCCTGCGCGCGAACGACCTCCAGGCGCGGCTCGATCTCGGACTTGAGGTCCTCCAGCCGCAGCAGGTTCTGGGCCAGCTCGGCCAGCCGCTGGCCGGCTTCTTGGCGTCGCGCCTTGACGCCTCGGACCTGCGCCGCCTCCTCCAGGAGCTGGCGCCGCTCGCCTGGCGAGCACACGACGATGCTCTCGATGTCGTGCTGGTCGATGATCGCGTACGAATCGAGTGTCAGGCCAGTGGACGCAAGGAGGTGGATGAGGTCTCGGCGGCGCACCCGGCTGCCGTTGAGGAAGTAGTCGCTTTCGCCGTCGCGTTCGACGCGGCGCTTGATCGCGACCTCGTGATAGTCGACAGGAAGCCTGCCCGCTGTGTTGTCGAAGACGACGGTGACCTCGGCGAACGCCGCGCGCGATCGCCGCTCGCCGCCGGCGTAGATGATCTCCTCCATCTTCCGCCCGCGTAGGTCGCGAGCCTGGCCGGAGCCCAGCACCCATTTGACCGCGTCGACGATGTTGGTCTTTCCGGACCCGTTGGGCCCTACGATCGCCGTCACGCCGCCTTCGAACACGATCTCGGTCGGCCGGGCGAACGTCTTGAAACCCAGCAGGTTCAGTGAACGCAGGAACAAGTTCGTTTCAGGGTAACAGAGGTGCTCTCAGGGTAGTACAGGTGGCAGATATAGGGGTCTGCCCGGACTCATGTACAACATGTGGAAACCTACTCCAGGGGCTCTCCGAACTGACGGCTGCGCAGTGGGGCCGGAGGCTCAGGGTCAGGCGTCAGGCCGGGCGATTCTGCCGGGTCGAGTTCGGACAGGACTGCGACAGCCTCGGCAGGGGCCTCCACCGCCGCTGCGTTCGCCGCTGCGGGCTGGACCCGCGGGGAGCGGCGCACGCGGGGCCGAGCGGCCTTGATGGGCTTCGTGACAGCGGTCAAGCGGGCGCTGCCGAGGAGGCCCTCGAGCGCGACCCGCGCCGCGTCCTGCTCCGCCTCCTGCTTCGTCGCGCCATGCCCGGTGCCCAGCGGCTCCGCGCCTGCGAAGACAACCGACGTGTACTCGCGATGATTGCCGACCCGGGCTCCCTCGCTGTCGTAGAACGGGGTCTCCCCGAAGCGCTCCTGCGCAACCTGCTGCAGGCGGCCCTTGAAGTTCTCGTCCTGCGCGGGCGAGGGCAGCGAGCGGTAGCGATTGAGGTAGTAGTGATACGCGGCGTCATATCCCGCGTCCAGGAAGACGGCGCCCAGCACCGCTTCGAACATGTTCGCCAGCAGCGATTTCAGGCTGCGCCCACCGCCTTTGGCGATGCCCTTGCCGAGGTAGAGGTAGCTGCCCATGTCGAGCTGCTCGGCGAGGAGGGCGAGGGTGTTGGTGTTGACCATCGCCGATCGCGTCTGAGTCAGCTCACCCTCACTTGCACCGGGGTGGTGCTTGTAGAGGTACTCGGCGGTGATGAGCTGCAGGACCGCATCACCCAGGTACTCGAGGCGCTCGTTGTCGCGCGGCGACAGGTGCGGGCTCTCGTTGGCGAACGAGCTGTGCGTGACCGCCTCAAGCAACAGGCTCGGGTCGCGGAAATGGATTCCGATCTTCTGCTGCAGCAGTTGTAGGGATGGGGTAGGAGGCGCCGCAGGCTGTGCTATGTGCCGGACTTCTCCTGGATGTACTCCCACGCCTGTCCGACCGTGGTGATCTTCTCGGCGTCCTCGTCGGGAATCTCGAGTCCCGTGTTCTCCTCAAACGCGTAGATCAGCTCCACTAGGTCGAGCGAGTCCGCGTTCAGGTCCTCCTGGAAGGACGCGTCCATCGTCACCTGCTCGGGCTCGCAGCCAAGGCGCTCGACGACGATGTTCTTGAAATCTTCAAAGCTGAGTTTCTGAGTGTCCAAATCTCGCCTCCGGTGCGGCAGCCGCGTGGGGGGGTGCGCCCGCTACTTTACACCGGCGGACGACCGGGCTCCGCGCGGCCCAGGTCCCTTTTGCGCGGGGAATGTGCTGCCGCGCCGGGTTTCGCCGCCGGCGGCCTCGCAGGTAAGCAACCAATTGTTGCCTACTCGGGGATCGTCAACTCTGCGCAGGCGGCGGGTGTGGCGACGGCGACCGCGGCGGCGCCTGGCGCGAGCTCGCGCATCATTCCGGTCAGCGCCCGCTTGGGACCGACCTCGATGAACGTTTCGCAACCCAGCTCGGCCAGCGACTGGACGCATGCCGCCCAGCGCACAGGTGACCTCAGCTGCATCTCCATGACCTGAGGGATGCGATCGCCGCCCTGGTGCTCCCGGCCGGTCAGGTTGGCCATGACAGGGATTCGGGGCGACCGCCATTCGATGCGGTCGAGAGCGGCGCGAAGGCGCTCGGCGGCCGGTGCCATGAGCGGCGTGTGAAACGCCGCGCTCACGTTGAGCGACACGATCCGCTTCGCGCCGGCCGCTTGCAGCCGCCTGGTCGCGGCCTCCAGGCCTGCGGTGGTGCCGGCGATCACTGTTTGGGTCGGTGTGTTGTAGTTCGCCGGCCACGCGTCGCTCATTCCTGCCAGCGCCTCCTCCACCGCCTGCGGGTCGAGGCCGAGAACGGCCGCCATCGAGCCGCTGCCGGCGGGCGCAGCCTCAGCCATGGCCCGCCCACGCTCGACCACCGCCCTGACCACCTGCGGCGCGCCGACCGCACCCGATGCTGCGAGCGCCGCGTACTCGCCCACCGAGTGACCGGCGGCGGCGGCCGGATGGATGCCACGGCGCCGCAGGAGCAGGGTCAGCCCGACGCCCAGGAAACAAAGGGCGGGCTGAGCATTTTGCGTCAGCCTCAGCTCGTCGTCGTCGGCCGCCGTCAAAAGATGGCTCAAATCCAGGTTGGCCGAAGCGCTGCACTTCTCGCAAAGGTCCGCAACCTCGTGGTCGGTGAGGAGCTCTGCGCCCATCCCGGCGTGCTGCGATCCCTGGCCCGGAAAGACGAAAGCGACCTTGCGCATCGACGACCGAGCCTACTCTGTCTTGATCACCTCGCGACCGGCGTAGTGGCCGCAGTTGGGGCAGATCGAGTGCGGACGCTTGGGCTTTTTGCAGTTTGGGCACGGCTGGATCTGGACAAGGGCCAGCGCCAGGTGTGAGCGCCGGCGGCCCTTCTTCGACTTCGACAGCTTGACCTTTGGTAGTGCCATCGCTGCCGAAGTTTACCGGAATCGGTGTCGGCCTCCAAACCGACGCGCCCCTCCGGCGCGCTTTGCGCGCCACCTCCCCGGCGAGCGCGGAGGACAACGGTCGGGCTATTCGCCGGACCTGTCGCCCGTCTCCTCGCCTGCGGGCACGCTCGACTGCAGAGCCTCGACCCCCCTGCGGACTGTGGCAAGCGTGCGACCGAGGTGCGCCTCGAGCTGCTTCAACTGCTCGAGCGCATAGGCCTCGGCCTCGTGAATGATCTGGTCTGACTTCGACTGAGCATCCTTGACGACCTGGGTCGCGTGGCGCTCAGCTCGACGAAGGACCTCGTGCTCGGAGGAAGTCTCCTCGGCTCGCTCGTTGGCGCGTGACATGATGCGCGCCGCCTCGGCATGGGCTTCAGTGATGATCCGCTGCTGCTCGGTGACCGTCCAGTTGGCCTGCTTGATCTCGTCGGGCAGGTTGAAACGGATCTGATCGATGAGCTCCATCGCCTCGTCCTCGTTGACCATGACCTGGTTCGAAAGAGGGACGTGGCGCGCGTTGTGCACCAGGTGCTCGAAGAGGTCAAGCAGCTCGTCGACCTTTATCTGTACTTCTCCTTAAGCGCCGTGGCGACAGCCGGCGGCACGAGGTCCGACACGTTCCCGCCATAGCTGGCGATGTCTTTCAAGATACTTGACGAGACGTAGATGTGTGCGAAGCTCGACATCAGGAAGACGGTGTGGATGTCGGGCGCGAGCTTGCGGTTCATGAGCGCCTGCTGAAGCTCCGCGTCGAAGTCGGAGTATGCGCGCAGACCCTTCACCAGCGTGGTCGCGCCACGCGAGCGCGCGTATTCCACTGTGAGGCCGGTGAAGCTCGCGACCTCAACTCTGTCGCGACCCTTCAGCGCAGCAGAGATCAGGTCCATGCGTTCTTCCACGCTGAAAAGTGGCTGCCGTTTGTCGGGGTTTGCGGCGACGGCGACGATGAGCCTGTCGAAGATCCCAAGTGCGCGTTCCACCACATCGAGGTGCCCGTTGGTGAGCGGATCGAAGCTCCCCGGATAGACGGCGGTCTTGGATCTGGGCCGAAGCGTGCCGCCTTGCACCCGGACGCTCAAGCTCTCAAGACCGTGACCATGGTGTCGCCGTATCGGCGCTGCCGGTCGATGTGAAGACGTGCGAGCGTGGGCAGCTCCTGGCGACGCGAGTGCTCCACCACCACTGTCGCATCGCTCACCTCGCGGTCGATGACTTGTAGCGCGCGGTCGAGCACGACATCGTCGTAGGGCGGATCCATGAGCACATAGCCGGCACGCTGGATCTCATCCGGCGAGCTCTCGAGCCAGCGAACGACGTCACCACGGACCACGCGCCCGCGCGCCTTGAGATCGAGGGCGTCCAAGTTCTGGCGCAGGATAGCAAGACCACGCGGTTCGCGGTCCACGAAGGTGACGCTTGCCGCTCCTCGCGAAAGCGCCTCTATGCCCAGCGCACCGGAACCGGCAAACAGATCCAACACGAGTGCGTCGGCGATGGCAGGACCGACGAGGTTGAAGATCGCTTCCTTGACCATGCCCTGGGTCGGCCGGATCCCTTTGGGCGCCTTCAGGCGACGTCCACGCGCCTCCCCGCCGGCGACCCGAAGGTTAGACAACTCTCATGCCTCGCTCGAGCGGTTGTTCTTCAACGGACGGCCCCTCCGGCCCTGCGGGTCACCTCCTCGGCGAGCGGGGAGGACTCTGATTGAGCCTTTGCCATTGATCGTCCCGATTCTCACGGCCGGGTACGGCGATGACTTGAGAGCTGACTCGAAACGGCTTCCGTTCTCCGGCGGGATCGCCACCAGCAGACCTCCGCTGGTCTGCGCGTCACAAAGCATCAGCTGATCCAGCTCCGAGATTCCGCCCCAGTCGACCTGCCTCCTGTACGCCGCATGATTGCGCCGGCTCCCACCTGAGAACAGGTCGCGCTCAGCGAGATCCCGCACGCCTTGCATGAACGGGATCGCATTCATGTCGAGGTCGGCTCCGCCGGCGAGGTTGGTGAGGTGCCCGACCAGGCCGAAGCCGGTGACATCCGTCGCAGCCGTGGCCCCGCATACGAGCATCGCAACCGATGCGTCCCGATTGAGGTGCGTCATCACGGCGACGGCGTACCGCTCCAACGATGGCGGGCAGAGCCCGCGCTTGACTGCGGTCGTGACCAGGCCCGAGCCGAGCGGCTTGGTCAGGTACAGGGCGTCGCCAGGCTTGGCGCCTTCGTGCGTCACGATGTGGTCCGGGTGCACCTCGCCCACGACAGCGTACCCAAACTTGGGCTCCGGGTCGTCGACGGAATGGCCTCCGACGACCGCAATGCCGGCCTCGCCCATCTTGGCCGCGCCGCCGGCCACGATCTTCTCGAGCAGGCCGGTGCTGAGCTTCTCGCGGGGGAAGGCAGTGATGCCGAGCGCGAACAGCGGACGCCCGCCCATCGCATACACATCGCTCACCGCATTGGCTGCGGCGACGGCGCCGAACTCCGTCGGGTCGTCGACGATTGGTGTGAAGAAGTCAACGGTCGCTACGAGGGCGCGATCAGGCCCGATGCGATACACCGCCGCGTCGTCGCGGGCGGCCGCAGCGACCATCACATTGGGGTCGACGATCGGAGGCAAGGCACCCAACACGTGACCTAGCTCCAGCGGGCTGAGCTTGCAGGCACAACCAGCCCCGTGGCTGTACTCGGTCAACCGAAGCGCCGTTTGCTTCTCCATGGATGCGCCTAAGTATGGTTGTGACCGTGGCTGGGGCTCTGGTGTTCGCGGCGATCGCGCCGCACGGCGGGCTTGCGATCGCGGAAGCATGCACGCCGGAGGAGCGGGGGTTGGCTGCGGCCACTCGCGCAGGCATGCAGGAGCTCGGCCGGCTGTTCGGGGCGGCGCGGCCGCAAGCGGTGGTGGTCGCAACTCCGCACAACGTCCACATCCCTGGCTCCATGGGCGTCCTAGTGGCCGGCCGCGTGGCGGGCCGGCTCGCGGGCGCTCTGCCATCGATCGCCCTGGACGTGCCCACCGAGCTGACGCTCGCGCGGTACTTGCTCAAATCGCTCGCCTCTGCAGGCGTACCGGCTGTCGGCGTGAGCTTCGGCTCGAACGACCCAGTTGATGCGATCGCTCCGATGGACTGGGGCGTGCTGATTCCACTGTGGTTCATGGGCGGTCGCAACGACCCTCCGATACCGGTCGTCGTCGTCACCCCGGCTCGCGATCTTCCTGCGGGGGATCACGTCAACGCCGGCGCCGGCATCGCGGCGTCCGCGGTCGCATCCGGACTCAGGGTTGCGTTCATCGCGAGCGCCGACCACGGCCACGCCCACGCCGCGGAAGGTCCGTATGGGTACCACCCCGCGGCCAGGGAATATGACGAGCTGATCTGTGACCTCGTGCGGCGCGAGCGCCTCGACCGGCTCTCGGACATCCCGCCCGAGCTGGTGGAAACGGCCAAGGCGGACAGCTGGTGGCAGCTGCTGATGCTTCACGGCGCCACCGGCCAAGGCTGGAGCGGAAGGCTGGTCTCGTACGAGGCGCCGACCTACTTCGGCATGCTGACCGCGGCATACGTGCCGGCCGTCAGCCGCGGTACCGCATCACCGCCTCGAAAACGCAGTGCGCGCCGAACTCAAGGGCACTGACCGGAACCCGCTCGTCAGCCGCGTGGACTGTCGATGACCCGTTGAAGTCCGCCGGATTGTTCAGGGGCAAGAAGCCATATGTCCGGATTCCAAGCCTGGCGAAATGACGCGCATCGGTGCCTCCGGTGACCAGGTACGGCAGGGGGACGCAACCCGGATCGGCTTCGCGCAGCACCGAGGCGAAGAGCTCGAGCTGTGAGAGATCGATGTCCGGCTGCGCCGGGCCTACCAGCTGCACCTCGAGCTCCGGATCCGGCCCGACCTCCGCCCGCAGCTCACGCAGCATGTCCTCAGGACCAAAGCCAGGCAGCAACCTGCCGTCCAGCACAACCTGCACTTCGCTGGGAATGACATTGACCTTCAACCCGCCCGTGACGATGGTGGCGTTCACCGTGTTGTGCAGCGCCGCATCCAGGTTGCGGCCCAACGGCCCGAGCTCGGCCAGCGTCGCGTCCGCTCGCAACGGGTCGAGGAGCGCCGCCATGTGGTCCTTCCAGGGCTCGTCGAGAGCGTCTCGCATTCCCTCGAGCAGCAGCTTGACCGGTGGCGTGATGTGCATCGGCAGCCGAGCGCTGTCGAGCTTCCTGAGCAAGGTGCCGAGCTTGGCCATGGCGCCGCCGTGCGCCGGGATGGAGCCGTGGCCGCCCGGGCCGCGCAGTGTGGCGAGCACCTGACACCCGCGCTTTTCGGAAACCATGATCGGATAGAAGCGCCGGCCGCCGAGGTGCTGGACCACGCCGCCGGATTCCCCGATGCCGTGCCGGATCCCGGAGAAGGGCTCCGGGTGGTTGTCGACCAGCCACTTCGCGCCCTGGTTGCCGCCGGCCTCCTCATCCGCCAGCACCGCCAGGACGAGGTCGCCGGGAGCACCACCGCGAGCGTGGGCTTGCAGGAATGCGCTGACCATCATGGCGACGCCGCCCTTCATGTCGAGTGCCCCGCGACCCCACAGGTAGCCGTCGATGATCTCGCCGCCAAAAGGCTTGTGGCTCCAATCCTGGTTAACAGTGGTGACCACGTCGACGTGGCCCTGGAGCAGCAGGGGAGGCGCCTCACCCCGGCCCTTGAGCCGGGCGACCAGGTTTGGGCGCCCCGGCGCACCTTCATATCGCGCGCTTTCTATGCCGGCTCGATCGAGCAGTCGCTCGATCAGCTCGACCGCGATGTGCTCCTCGCCGGGGGGATTGGTGGTGTCGAGCTGGATCAGGCCGCGTGTGAGCTCAACGACGAGAGGCAGTACAGGCACCGGGGCAATTTACTGCTAAACATCCTTCGCGCGCCGGGCTAGCGTGGCAGGGTTGGCCGGGGTCCCCCCGGCCATGACTTTGTTTCCGCCCACTCCAGAACGTGGCGAGGTATATCTCTACTTAACAAATCCCATCGATATACCGGAGGGAGGGCGCCGGCCCAGTCCAAGCTCTACGCCGACGGCCCTGGCGATTCAGGGCCGGGTCCGCGCGGGAAGCGCCCGGCGATGAGGGGAACCATCCAGCCATCTCATAAGGCGGGTCGAAGACCCGCCTCCTAGCTGATGGAGGTTTGCTCTAACCGGCGTGCGATCGCTGCCTTCAGGACGGGGTGATGCTCGAAGCCCGGGTCGGACTCAAGCACCTTCTCCGCCTCCTGCCTCACCTCGCTCAGCAGCTCAGGCTGTTCCAGCGCCTGCATGGCCACGTCGGACATGCCGTGCTGCCGGGGGCCCATGAGCTCCCCCATGCCCCGGATCCGCATGTCCTCTTCGGCCAGCCTGAAGCCGTCGCGAATGCGTGTCAGCAGGCTGAGCCGCTCAAGGGTTGGCCCGGAGGGATCGTCCGACAGAAGCAGGCAGTGGCTCTGCCCCGACCCTCGACCGACCCGGCCGCGGAATTGGTGGAGCTGGGCCAGGCCGAAGCGCTCAGCGCCTTCGATCATCATCACCGTGGCGTTCGGCACGTCGACCCCCACCTCGACGACTGCGGTCGCGACCAAGACCTGCGTCTCGCCCTTCGCGAACGCCTCCATGGCATCGTCCTTGCCCTTGAGGCGGCCGTGCACAAGACCCATCCGGAGGTTGGGGAACACGTCCGTTCGGAGCCGCTCGAACTCGGCCGTGGCTGACCGAGCGACCAGCGCTTCGGATTCCTCGATCAGGGGGCAGATCACGAACGCCTGACGGCCCAGCGCGACCTGTGTCCCCACGAGGTCGTAGGCCCGCTGCCGGTCGGTTGGAGCCACCACCTCGGTCACAGCCGGAGCGCGGCCAGGAGGCATCTCATCGATCACGGAAACCGCCATCTCGCCATACAGGGCGAGCGCGAGGGTGCGGGGGATGGGGGTCGCAGTCATGGCCAGGAAGTGCGGGCGGCCGCGACCCTTGGCGCGCAGCAGCTCACGCTGGCGCGTGCCAAAACGATGCTGCTCGTCCACCACCGCAAGGCCAAGGTCGGCGAACTCGACATCGTCTTCGATCAGCGCATGTGTGCCAACCACTAGAGCGCAATGCCCCGACGCGGCGGCGGCTCTAACCCTGCGGCGCTCCACGGCGCTCTGGCCGCTGACGATGAGCTCGACGGTGAGACCGGGGAAGCTCTCCTCCAGGTAGGCGCGAAACTTGTGCAGGTGCTGGCGGGCAAGGATCTCCGTCGGCGCCATCACCACCGACTGCATGCCGGCCGAGTGCGCCATCGCCACGCAAGCGGCCGCCACGGCGGTCTTGCCCGATCCGACATCACCGTTCAGGAGGCGGTTCATGGGCACCGGCCTGTCCATGTCCTGGAACGCCTCCCATGTCGATCTTCGCTGAGCACGGGTCAGCTCGAAGCCGAGGCCGACCTTGAAGGTGTCGATCACTTCCTGGCGATAGAGGATCGGCGCGGCGGGCTCGACAGCGATTGTTGCGCGCATCAACGCGAACGCCGCTTGCAGCTCGAAGAGCTCGGCGAAAGCCATCCGCTTTCGCGCCATGGTCCAGTCCAGTGCACTCTCGGGATGGTGACCCGATCGGATAGCCTCCGCGATTGGAAGCAGGTGGTGGCGCTGCAGGACGTCAGCCGGCAGCACATCCTTCATTTCTCCCGCGAGTGGAAGTACTGACTCGATCCACTCAGCGATCTTGTTCGAGCTGAGCCCTTTGACGAGGTGGTATCTGGGCATGAGGTCACGCAAACGCTTTGGGCCTGACGCGCTCACCTTTTCGGTCAACGGATTGCGCATCTCGAACACGCCGAACCTGCCCTTCACCATCCCCGCGACAGCAACGCGCTCGCCTTTGGGCAGCTGCCTGGCCATGTACGGCTGGTTAAACCAGACCAGCTTCAAGATGCCGCCGGAATCGTCTTGGAGCGTCGCCTCGGTCAGCTGCATCTTCTTGTACTTAGAGCGCTTCGCCGAGATCGTGGCGATAGTGCCGATCACCGTCGCCTGCTTGCCGTCAACCAAGTCCCGCGCCGCGGACGGCTCTCCGTACTCATCCCAGCCGAACGGCAGGTGCAGAAGCAGGTCGCGGACTGTGAAGATCCCGAGCTTCGCGAGCCTCGAAGAATCCTTTGGACCGACCTTCGGCACGTCGCCGACCGGGGAGCTCAGTCCGACGGCCAACTAGTTTCGTTTAGCAGTCTGGCGCGCCTCGAGCATCGTCGCGTAGATGAGCTGCCCGGCGAGCGCGACCACGATCACAAATCCCAATCCAGCGACGTGGGCCCGGCTGAGGACGAACCAGCCCAGAGCGAGAATTGCAATGCTGACCAGGGTCTGCGCCCAATCCCCGACGAAGAGCCCGACGACCTCCGCCGCCGCAGCTCGAATGAACCTCATACCGGCACCGCTCGGCGGCTGAGGAGAGTCACCGCCACACGCGAGGCGCCGAAGTAAATCGCACCGATGGCAAAGACCGAGACGAAGTCAAGGGGCCATGTCGCGCCCATTCCCTCGGCCGCCCAGAACGTGCCCAGGCTGGTCAGGAGGATGCCTACCGCGTACTTCAGAGTGTTCTCGGGCACCTGCGCTAACGGCTTCCGCACCACAAGCCCGATGGCGGCCACCACGATCATTGCCAGCAATCCTCCAGCCGCGGCTATCGGCAGACCGCCGCTGGTGCCTCCAACCGCGACCACGATGAACACGACCTCCAAGCCCTCAAGAAAGACTCCCTTGAGCGCGATGACGAAGCCGACCCAGTCTTGACGGGCTGCGGCGCCCTCGAGCTCGCTGACTGTCGCGGCGTATGACTTGTCCTCGTCGTGCATCGCGACCACGCCCGCCGATCGAAGCACCGCTTTGTGGAGCCATCTCAGGCCGAACAGAACGATCAGCGTGCCAATGATCAGCTTGAGATACGACTCCGGGACACGGGTCACTATCAGTTGGCCGAAAACGGAGACAAGGACCGCCAGGGAGACAAGCGCTACGAGCGTGCCGTACAGCGGTGAGCGCCAGCCCCTCGTGAGGCCGACCGCGAGCACGATGGTGAGCGCTTCGACCGACTCCACGGCGGAGCCGAGAAACGCCGCACCGAACGTCAGGACCTGTGTGTACATCTTTCATTAGAGCTTATAGAGGTTTAATGGCGTGATGAAGCCCGGGCTTTACAGCGACGATTCGATAACCCGCCGGGTCAACCGTGAGAACGTCTTGTTCCTTGGGGGCGGGCGAGCGCTTCTCATGCAACTGGCTCATCCGAAGGTCGCGGCCGGTGTGGACGAGCACTCCGACTTCCGATCCCATCCACTCCGCCGCCTTCGCCGGACGCTCCTGATGACGATGGCCATCGTCTTCGGAAGCCGCGAGACCGCGCTCGCGGCAGCCCGGGCAGTCAACCAGGTCCACGCTCGTGTGCGAGGGCACGACTACCGGGCGCTGGACCCGGACCTGCTCCTGTGGGTCCACGCGACTCTGATGGACACCGCGCTCGTCACGTATGAGACCTTCGTCCAGTCTCTTCTCGCGCGCGACCGCGAGGACTTCTACCAGGAGTTCAAGCTCTTGGGCGAGCTTCTGGGCATTCCGCGAGATCGGTTTCCTGACACGCTGCGCGATTTCGACGCCTACCTCGACGCCATGATCGAAAGCGGCGCGGTGCGCGTCGATCAACGGGCTCTGAACCTCGCCCGGTTGGTACTGCGTCCACGGCTGCGCCTGCTGCCAGGTCCCGCGATGATCCCGTTCGAGGTTGTCACCGCGGGCCTGCTTCCGCCTGCCCTCCGCTCCCAATACGGCCTTACGTGGGGCACAGGGCAGCAGCGCGCCTTCAGGCTGGCTGTCCGGACACTGCCACGCCTCGTGGCCCTTACGCCCCCGGTGCTGCGGGTGTGGCCGCTGCCGGGCCACAACGTCAAGCTGGCTGAGGGCTGGCTGCCTGGTAACGCCCCTGCGGGCTAGCGGCGTTAAGGATGGGACTTACTGATCGCACCCCAACCTGCGCCCAAGCGGCGTTGAGGATGGGCCTTATTGATCGCTCCCTCGAGGGTGAGAGGGCATCCTATTTCTTGATGTAGACGAGACCTAGAGCCTTCGGGCCGGTGTGCGTGGCGAGCACGCAGCCGATGGGCCCGATCGGGATGTCATGGCCCGGCAGCGCTTTGCGCAAGTCCGCGGCGATCTTCTCTGCCTCCTCGGGCGCCTGTGCATGCATCACGGCCACGTGCTCGACAGGGAGCTCGGCGCGGAAGTATTCGACCATCCGGGGGACCGCACGCGACCTCGTGCGCACACGGTCGACCGATTTGATCTCCCGGTCGGCGACCAGGAGGAGCGGTTTGAGGTCCAGCATCGTTCCGATCATCGCCTGCGCCCGGCTGACGCGGCCACCCATCTCGATGTACTTGAGCGTGTCGAGCAGGGCGAGGACTCGGCATTTTGGCACCCGCTCCTTCACGGCTGCTGTCGCCTCCTCGAGCGTGCCGCACTCTGCGGCAACGCGGCACAGGAACGCGAGCGGCATGGTGACCGTCTCGCTGTCGATGACGTTGACAGGGAATCCCTCCACCGATTGGGCGCCGACGCGCGCGGCCTCCGCGGTGGCCGACAGCTGGGCGCCTATGTGTATCGAGATGCAGCTCTCATAGTTCTTCGCCAATCGCGTGAAGACCTCCGCGAACTCTCCTGGCGACGGAGCCGAGGTCGTCGGCAGCTTGGTCGCCGACGCGAGCCTTCGGAAGAACTGCTCGTCTGTTATGTCGATTCGGTCGCGGAAGGTCTCGCTGCCGAACAGCACCTTCAGCGGGACGACCTCGATGCCGTAACGGTCGCGCCATTCGTCGGGGAGGTCGGCGGTGGAGTCGGTGACCACCGCGAAACGACGATTCACAGCCACGACTTCACCTGAATGCGATTACTCGACCGAGAGGATGAACGGGTAGTGCTGCTGGCCTCCCTGCTGGACCTCGACGTCCAGGCCCGGAAAGCTCGACTGGATCGCGGACTGCAGCCTCGCCAGCTCGTCCTCGCTGGCGCCTTCGCCCCGGTACACGGTCACGAGCTCGTAAGAGTCTGGGCCGAGCTTGCCGAGGGCCTTGTTGACGACCTCGGCGTAATCGGTGCCCGCGAACTCGAGCTTCTCGTTGATGAGCCCAATCACGTCGCCCTTCTTGACCTTGAGGCCGTTGGAACGCGTGTCGCGCACTGCGTGCGTAACCTCGATTGTCTGCACCCGCTCCGCCTCGGCCTTCATGGCGGCGACGTTCTCAGGGCCCGAGCGGTCAGCCCGGAAGGCGACGACGGCCGCCACTCCCTGGGGCACGCTGTGCGTCTCGACGATGTGGACCTTCTTCTGAGTCAAGCCGGTCACCTGCTTGGCGGCAAGGACAACGTTGCGATTGTTGGGGAGAAGGATGACCTCCTTATAGGGCACCGACTCGATCGCGACGAGCATATCCTGCGTGCTCGGGTTCATCGTCTGGCCCCCCTCGACTATGGCATCGACGCCGAGGCCCCGGAAGATCTCCACCAACCCGCTGCCGGCCACCACAGCCACCAGCCCAACTCCGTTTGGGCGCGGCGGTTTGGTGGCGGCCGCCTGGCTCTCGAGGATCCGGCGGTGTTGAGTGGACATGTCGCCGACGTTGAGCTTGAGCACCTTGCCATGGCCACCCGCAAGCGTGATCACGCGGGTGGGATCGTCGGTATGGACGTGGACCTTGACGAGCTCCGGCTCGCCGACGACCATCACTGAGTTGCCAAGGGCCTCGATCTGGTTGCGAATCACATCGACGTCGAGCCCGTTGCCCTCGATAAGGAACTCCGTGCAGTAACCCCAGCCGCCCTCCGGCAGGTCGAGCGCGGCCTGCGCCGCCGGCACCCTGGCCGGCGGTTGCGTCGACGCGGCAAAGTCTGTCTCCTCGACTGTCTTCAGCATTCCCTCGAGGATGACCTGCAGGCCGAAACCGCCGGCGTCCACGACACCCGCCTCGCGAAGGATCTGCAGCTGGCTGGGCGTCTTCAACACTGCGTCCCGTGCACCCGCCGCGGCCGCGGCGATGACGCTGGGCACCGAAGCGTCCGGGCTCGCGGCGGCGGCCGTGGCGGCACGGCCCGCCTCGCGCGCCACAGTAAGGATCGTGCCCTCGGTCGGCTTGTTCACTGCCCGATAGGCGGCATTCGCCGCCTCCTCGAACGCGGCCGCGAGCTCTCGCGGCGTCAGCGAGCTCTTGCCCTCGACCGCGCGCGCGAACCCGCGGAAGATCTGCGAGAGAATGACGCCCGAGTTGCCTCGTGCGCCCATTAGGCTGCCATGCGAGGCGAGCTTTGCGATCTTGCTCACTTCGGCTGCGTTCGAATCCTTGATGTCTTCGACCGCCGATTGAAGCGTCAGGAGCATGTTGGTGCCTGTATCGCCGTCCGGCACCGGGAACACGTTGAGGCGATTCGCCTCCTCATGGTTGGCCGCCAACCAGCTCAAGCTGCCAAGGAGGGCCTGCTTGAAGAGGGGTCCATCCACCCCGGTGGGCCTATTGGAAGCCATGGCTCAGCGCCGCTCTTCCCTTACGCCTTGCACGTTTACATTGACCTCCACGACCGGCACGTTGACCGACCGTTCCACCTCGAACTTGACGGTCTCCTGCAGGTTGTGAGCGACCTCCGAGATCCGGATGCCGTACTGCACGATCACGTACACGTCGATGCCGAGACCACCTTGGACCTCGATCACTTCCACGCCCCGGTCCATGTTGCCCCGGTGAAGGAGCTCGGCCACGCCATCACGCAGGCCGCGAGCAGCCATGCCGGAGATCCCGTAACACCCAAGCGCGGCATGACCGGCGATGGCGCCGACGGCTGAGGGAAACACCTCGACACGGCCCCACTGCCGGGCCTGGCCAAGCGCCGTCGGAGTCTTCGAAGCCATGGAGAGCCCATGGTACAATTCGATTGCCCTGTCGGGATCCGTTAGTCCCGCGGCGTCTCCCTTTCTGTCAATCCCAATCGGAAGGTGCCTTATGGCCAAGCGATGCGCGATATGCGGCAAAGAGCCGCAGTACGGACACCACGTCAGTCACGCCAAGAACCGTGTCAACCGACGGTTCATGCCCAACCTGCAGATGGGCCGCGTGACGGTGGCCGGCCGCTCAGTGCGTGCGCGGGTTTGCACGCGTTGCCTGCGCACCTACTCGGCCTAGGGGAGCGCTGAGCGACAGCACGTTCGTTGGCCTCGGCCTGGTCGCATTCCTATCGGCTCTTGTACTTCAGTACGGGCTGTATCACCGCTTGCTGCGCGAGCCGCTTCGGACGCGCGAGCTCGAACAGGTCCGGCCCGCCATCATGCGATGGATGAAGATCGCGATCGTGTCGCAGGTGCTGGTCCTGGGCGCATGCGGTCTCTACCTGGCCGCGCTGGGCTCAAGGCATGGGCACAGCGCTGTCTGGATCGCTCCCGCCGTCGGAGCCGCGTTCGGTACCGCACTCCCTCTGCAGTTCGTGGTCATGGCTATCCTTCGGTCAGCTCGCAGCGGCCAGTAGAGCGGACTTACGCCCCTCCCCACCCCTCCCCCCGAACGGTGTGAGGGAGCCGCTTGGCCCTTAGCCGAAGTCGATACTATGCACCTCGCCCAGGCGGCGCAGGTCCTTGCCCAGCGCTGTCCAAACGCGCTCCTGCGCTTGGTCGTCAGGGACCGCGCCGGCGGGATCGTTGATTTCGGCGGCGAGGTCCGGACGCTCGACCATCTCCGCGAAAAAGAGGGTCCAGGCGCGCGGCACGACCTCATAGATCGCGTAACCACCCCCTCCCAACGCGAGCCAGCGCCCGTCGCACAGCTCATGCGCGAGCTCGTGAAACACCCTGCCGACACGCGGCCAGATGCGCGTGCTGGCCGCTAGATGGGCGAGCGGGTCGAGGTAATGGGTATCGCACCCGTCCTGTGTCACGAGAACCGTTGGTTTGAATCTCCGCAGCAGAGGCAGCACGACTTTCTCGAAACCCTCGAGCCAGGGGTCGTCCCATGTGAACGGCACAAACGGCAGGTTTGCCGCGGTCCCGCGAGCGGCCCCCACGCCGGCATCCTCCGGAAAGCCCGTGCCGGGAAACAGATAGCGACCGCTCTCGTGGAGGCTGATCGTCATCACGTCAGGGTCGCTGTAGAAGATCTCTTCCACTCCATCGCCGTGGTGGACGTCGACATCGACATACGCGACCCGATGGCCGCGTTCTTTCAGCCACTGGCAGGCGATCGCCGGGTCGTTGTACGTGCAGAAGCCGGATGCGCGCTCGCGATGGCCGTGATGCAGACCGCCCGAGGGGCTGAAGGCGTGAAGCGCCGCTTCACTTTCGATCGCTTCGGCCGCGACAAGGCTCGCACCCACTACCAACGCCGTTCCCTCATGCAGCTCGTTCGAGATCGGATTGTCGGCCGAGCCAAATCCCGCCGCCTCAACGCGCACCGGGGAAACCTGCCGCCGCTGCGCCGGATCGCTGAGCTTGCGAACCAGGTCCACGTACTCCGGCGAATGCACGAGCTCGAGCTCCTTGATGGTCGCTCGTCGAGGCGGCATGAGGTGGCAGTGCTCGATCAGGCCCGTCGACCGGATGAGATCCATGGTGAGCTTGACCCGAATCGGCTGGAGGGGATGCTGGTCCGAGAGGTGGTGTTTCATCAGCTCGTCGCCGTAGACAAGCGCAACCGGGCCAGGCACTGACTACTTACGCTAGCAGGGCGGTGAATGAGGCCGGCGGCAGCCTTTTCGAGTCTGTCCCAAACTTCTCGGAGGGGCGACATGCGGAGACCGTCGCCGCAATCGTCGGCGCCGCCCGCGGAGCCCACCTCCTCGACGCGGACCCGGATCCTGACCACAACCGCTGCGTGATCTCGCTCGCCGGTCTGGGGCCGGACATCGTCGAAGCCCTCATGGCGTCGGTGAAGGTTGCAATCGAACGGATCGACGTCCGGCGCCATCACGGCGTCCACCCACGCGTCGGCGCTGCGGACGTGCTCCCGATCGTCCCTCTGGGTGCAACCACGATGGCCGTCTGCCGAGACCTTGCGTACGAGCTCGGCGAGCGGGTCTGGAGCGAGCTCGGGGTGCCCGTGTACTTCTACGGCGAGCGCCAGAGCCTGGCCGACATCCGCGCCGGGCGCGGGCGGCTCGACCTCGGGGGCCCAGCCCTCCACCCCACTGCGGGAGCAGCCTGCGTGGGGGCGCGGCCGAAGCTCGTCGCCTTCAATGTGGTCCTGCTCGGAGTGGATGCGAACACCGCGCGCGCCCTCGCGCGATCCCTGCGCGAATCGGCCGGGGGTATGCCCGGGGTGCAGGCTCTCGTCTTCGAGCTGCCTGGCGCGCGTGTGCAGCTGTCGATGAACCTCTTTCGACTGGACCAGACCTCGCCTGCGGCTGTCATCGCCGAGCTGGAGCGCAGAGGAGTGGCCATCGATTCCCAGCACCTGGTCGGTCTGTGCCCGGCAGCGGTAGCGAATCCGGCGGCTGCGGGCAGACTCCTCGAGGGGCGCCTCGCCGCCTCAGCCGCGCGGGCGGGGGCAGAGCGGAGCGCGGAGTTTGGCGGCAACGAGCACGTCGCCCTGGCCCGGCGGCTGCGGCAGGAAGCGGAAAGCATCGCCGCCCTCGGCATCGATCAAGAGGAACTTCTCAGCGGCGCCGAACGGGCGGCGGCGCTGGTGCCGGTGCTGAGGGCGGCCGGTGTCCTCGACGACGAGCTGCAGGCATTGCTCGGCGCCGCCGCCACCGGCCTGCGAGAAGCGATCACGCCGGAGGCAGTTTCAGCGCACACTGAGCGGCTCGCTGCGCTCGACCGAAGGCTTGCTTCGCCTACGGGCGAGTGATAGGAGCGCCCTCAGCCCGAGAGGACGTTCGTGTCGATGGTGACCGTGCAGGCTCCGCCGTTGACCTCGACTGTGTAGGCGTCTGTGGCGGTGTCATAGCCGTCCGTCTGCCAGCGCTTACTGCCGATGCCGCTCGCTTGATGACCGTCTCCCGTGAGGCTGACCGCTCCGCCCGACACCTGCGCCGAGACATCGGTCCCGCCTGGCCGGTGCACATGCACAGTGAGAGCGCCGCCATTGATGGTGATGGGCACCACCCCCTTCGGCGAACCCAGGGTGAGGTCCTCGCGACTGGCGCCGCCATTGATCTCGATGGAAGCGATCTTGACCGCGCTCAGCTTGAAGATGTCGTTCGCGGCTCCGCTGTTGACCTTGATGCTCCAGGTCACCTCGGGGTTGATCTGCAGGTCGAGCACGAAACGGCGATTCTCGAAGATTGCGAAGCCGCCCTGTTGGGAGATGCGAAGATCGCCGGTCGACCTGTCGAGTGTGACGGACGGCTTGCGGCCGGAGAATTCGATGTGCGCCCGGAACAGTTCCGAGCCCAGCGAACCGTTGCCCTGAACCGTCATGTTCGCCGCACCCGCGTCCACGTTCAGTGTCGCAGTGTTCAGGTTGCCGATTCGGTCGGATACATCGACCGAATGCAGCCCACCAGGTATGGCCGGCCCAATCGAAACGTAGGCGACCGCCCCGCCGGCGGCGACCAGCAGGATGAGGGCCGCGGCGACGGTGGCCGCCACACCCTGCAGACCGCGGCGGGCGAGAAGCTCCAGGCCGATCACGATCAGGATCAGCGGCCACAGGTCTGCCAGCCTGTAGAGACGGTCGGCCGGGATCACGTTGACGTCGACAAGCACGGCGAAGAGGCCGATGACGATCAGGACGACCGGCCAGAAGTAGGTGCGGTAGCGCGAACGCATTGACAATGCTTTAGATCAGGCCCGCACCCGGCGGCGGACGATCAGCCACACGCCCAGGATGATCAGGAGCACAGGCCACACGATGTCGCCACTCAGCCAGTCGAGAAGGTTTAGGTTGCGCAGCTGGAAATAGGTTCCGAGAACGACCAGGACCAGCGGCCAGAAATATTCGCGGCGCCAGACGCTCATGGGTTGGATTCTAGCCCCGCGCCGTCCACCCACCGTCCACCCGCCGCTGGGAGCTACGTCAGATCGGCGCCACAACCTCGAACAGGCCGGGCCGTTCCCGGCGCGCCGCCTCGATCAGGTCAGGACCCGCCACAGTGACCTGGATTGGCCGCCCTTCGGCTAGGTAGGCCTTTGCCACCCGGTGGAGGTCGGCCGCAGTCACGTTCAGCAGCCGCTGCTTGAACTTCTCGCGTTCAGCGCGAGTGAAGCCGGTCAGCCTGTTGATCGCCTCCCGGCGGCCTTTGATATCAGGTGATTCGAGTGGGTCGACGTCCCCGCACGCGCCGAGGATCGCCTCCTTCAACGGCTCTGATTCGATCTCGCCTTCGGTCACCCACCTCACAGCCTGGTCGTAACTGTCGTAGGTGCGGATGATGTTCGGGTCCCGGTACGAGCCCAGGTAGAAGGTGCCGCCACCCGTGTTCGCCTGCGCGTATGCGCCGTATGCGCCGCCCTTCTCGCGCAGCTCTCTGTGCAGGAACGTGTCGCGCAGGTAGTTGGCCAGCACGAGCAGCACAGGGGCGTCAGGGTGCTGGTAGCGCACTGTCTTGAAGGTGCGCACATTGAACGCGACCGGCAGTGGAGCCGTCCTGGCTTCGGGAACAGGGTCGAGCGGCATGGGCTTGTCAGGAATCCCCTTTACTTGGCCCTCTGGAAGCGCCAAATCGAAGCCCGCCAGGAGGTCTTTCAGGATCTCGACCATCGACTCCTCGCTCGTCACGACGACCGTGACTGAGTCCCTTCTAAACAGCTGGGTTCGTATGGCATCGAGTTTTCGCACCACGTCTTCGAGCTCGCGATCCTCGAGCTTGGCGAGGTCGCGCATGACGTGCAGCATCCCGATCCCCTGGAGCCTGTCGGTGATGGCACCCTCCGAGCTGAGCTTGGACTGAGCGAGCAGGATGGCAAACTGGAACCCGAGGCTCGCGATCGAGCTCTCTAGGCGCGTGGCGCTCTCGGCGATGATCTCTTTGAGCCGGCCTGTCTCGACCTCGAGATGAGCTGTCAGGTCCGTCAACAAGTCGATGAACGGCTTTGCGTTCCTGTCGAGCGCCTTACCTGAAACTACGAATGACTGCAGGTAATCCTCGCGGGCGGCCAGTGGTTGGACCTGGGCGGCTGCGCCGATGCCTCCGGTGTATGCGGCGATTCGCGCGGCGATCTCCACGTAGTCCTGGCCCGCCGCGCCGGCTTGAGTGAGGACGCGGCCGAAAAGCGGCAGGAGATCTTTCTCAGCCGGGCTGAGCGTGGAAAAGTCCGAACGAATGTCGATATAGGTGACTCCGTTGGTCGGCTGGGGAAAGAATTCGACCCGGGCCGCGCCAACGACCGCATCACGACTGGGCACGTCTTCGAACTTCATCGGAATTTCGCTGAGCTCCAGCGTGGGCAGGATGGAGAGGTCTTGCTTGGCTTCCTGCTCGTGCTTGAGGCGCAAGGCCTCGGCGACGATTCGCGCCTTGTCTTCTTCGGAGAGCCTCGCCTCGACTTCTGCCAAGCGATCGAGCTCCTTGCGTCGCTTCCTCTCCTCGAGCTCGGCGTCCGGCACGACACTGAGAAGTGCGCGATGCGAGTTGTCCAGCAGCTCGGTCTGGATCAGGACCTCGAAGAAGCGGCCTTCGGTGCGATCGCGTTCCAGTCGGGCCAGGTCGGCGTCAAAATTCAGCGCGCTGTACGGATCGCCGCCGTAGTAATAGGGGGCCAGGCAGCTGAACAGGACCTTGAGCGCGTAGGGAAAGCCTGCATTGGACCGCTCCCGCTTCTCAAATTCCAGCCGGTGGATGGCGGCGTCGACCTGTGTCTTGTCGACACCGTCTTTGGCGAGGCGCTCGAGTGTGTCGATCACCACCCGCTCGACCTTCTCAGCATCCTCTGGCGCGATGTCCTTGAGGCCGGCGCCGAAAACTGTTTCGCGATAGTCGTCCTGCAGGCCACTGCCGTCCGCCATCGCTGTGCCCAGCTTCGAATCGATGAGGGCCTTTCTTAAAGGCGAGCCCGCGTTACCGAGAAGGACCTCGGACAGGACCTTCATCGCCAGCAGTCGGAATGAGTCACCGGTGGGTACCGTCACCCATGCGACGAGAGCCTGTGCTTTGCGAGAGTTGTCCTCGCCGGCCGTCACCGGGTATGGCTCGACCGCGGTGACAGGCTTGGTGAAGCGTGTTACGTCTGGGATCGATACGTCGACTTCAATCCGCTCGAAACGCGACAGCGCCTTCTGCTCTATCGCCGACAGGGTTTCCTCTAACGGCCTGTTGCCATAGGTGTAGAAGTACGCGTTGCTCGGGTGGTAGTGGATGGCGTGAAATTCGCGCAGCTGCTGCCAGGTGAGGTCCGGGATGCGCTCCGGGTCGCCGCCCGAGATGTGCTCATAGGTCAGACCCCGGAAGAGTGTTTGGCCGAGGACCTTCTGAATGGCCGCGTGGGGCGTCGCGAGGGCGCCCTTCATCTCGTTGTAGACGACACCCTTATAGCGCAGGCCGCTGTTGGCATCTGCGGGGTCCTCGAACTCGAAACGAATGCCTTCCTGTTTGAACGAGTCCTCGTCCAGGCGCGGGAAGAATGTCGCATCGAGGTAGACCTCGAGAAGGTTCATGAAGTCCTTGGCGTTGCGCGAGCTGAACGGATACATCGTCCAGTCGGCGCTGGTAAATGCATTCATGAACGTGGCCAGCGATCGGCGGGTCATGCTGAAGAATGGATCGTGCACCGGGAATCTCTGAGAACCGGCGAGCACGACGTGCTCAAGGATGTGGGCGACGCCGGTCGAGTCCTTCGGCACCGTCGGGAAGAAGACCGCGAAGGAGTTGTTGTCGTCGGCGCAATCGATGTGGATGTGCCGGGCGCCTGTCCGCTCGTGTTCGAGCTCGAGGTAATCGCCCAGGCGCTCCAGGCTCTCTCGACGAAGGATCGTATATGCGCCGATCGTTCCGATTCCCGGCGTGCTGGTTCTGGCCATGTCGAGGTGTAGCAGTCTAAGTGGCGAAGCGACCATGGCGCCCCGGCTAGGATGGAGCGTAATGCTCTTCACACCGAGCGAGCTCGAGTTTCTGCGGTCGCAGCGCATCGCGCGTCTGGCCACTGTGGGAGCGTCGGGCTGGCCGCACGTCGTGCCTGTCATGTACGCGCTGGATGACAACGGTGCGTTCGAGTTCGACGTCGACGGAGTCAAGCTCCGCAACCTGCACAGCGAGGGCCGGGCCGCCATCGTGGTCGACGCGATGGGGCCGAAACGCGGCGTCGCCACGCAGGGCCGGGCGGAACTGATCGGTCCGGAGCGCGCCCGGCTTATGCCGGTCCGAAAGTTCAGCTGGGGGCTGTGAAGGGCCGGTCGGCTCTCGTGCTGGGCTTGTCGGCGGCGCTCTCGCTCGCTGCGCCGGCTTGTGGAGGCGGCTCAGCCCCTATAGCTTCGCCGTCTGCGGCCTCGTCGCCGAGCGCTGCAGCCACGCCTTCGCCGGCCATATCCACCGACTGGACCGAGTACCACGGCGACGCCGCTCGCACTGGTGTCGGACCCGCCACGCCCCCATTCGGCCGCCCGCAGCGTGCATGGGACGTTCCCCTCGACGGTGACGTCTACGCCTCACCGCTGGTCGTGGCGGGCCACGTCCTCGTGGCCACGGAGAACAACACGGTGTACTCACTCGATCTGTTTACCGGGGCGCTTGTGTGGAAGGCACACGTTGGGAGTCCCGTCGCGGCGTCGACGCTTCCGTGCGGCAATATCACGCCGGTGACCGGCATCACCGGCACTCCCGCGGTCGACGTCCGCGCGGACCGCCTATACGTCGTCGCGTTTCTTGGCGGTCGCCACGTGCTGTTCACTCTCAGGCTCGTCGACGGCACAGTCGTCACTCAACGTGTTGTCGATCCGCCCGGCTCCAACCCCGCGGTGCAGCAGGAGCGCGGGGCGCTGGCTCTTGGATCCGGTTACGTGTATGTGCCGTTCGGCGGGCTCTATGGCGATTGCGGGAACTACCACGGATACCTGGAGGCGGTGCCGGTGGGTGTCGGTGTCGGCGGATCGGTGCTTTCGTACCAGGTGCCGAGCTCTCGCGAAGCGGGCATCTGGAGCCCGGCCGGTGAGACTGTAGCTTCGTCGGGCTCCGTGTACGTCGTGACCGGCAACGGGGCATCTCGATCCGCCTTCGACTACAGCAACTCGGTCGTGAAACTGTCTCCGGACCTTCACGTGCAGTCGTACTTCGCCCCAGCCAACTGGAGCTCGCTGAATGCGAGCGACACCGACCTTGGCTCTGTGGGCGCCACGCTGTTGCCCTCCCTGGGAGTGGTGGTCGCTATCGGCAAGCAGGGCGTCGCCTACCTGCTGAACGCCGATCAGCTTGGTGGCATCGGGGGGCAGATTGCGCTGCGGCCTGTGTGCACGGGTGCTTGGGGCGGTACGGCCTGGGCTGGGTCGACTGTGTTCGTTCCGTGCGCTGACGGTTTGCTCGCGCTTTCGGTGACTGCGACGACCATCGCGGTGAAATGGAAGGCGGCTCACATTGTCCTCGCCTCGCCGATCGTGGCCGCCGGCGTGCTGTGGGCCATCGACACCATCTCCGCCAAGGTGTATGCGCTCAATCCCTCGTCGGGGGCGGTGCTCTACACCGCCTCGCTCGGCGCGGCGCGCCATTTCAACACGCTGGCTGCCACGGAGGGCTTCGTTGTCGCCCCCGCGGGCACGCACGTGGTCGCCATCGCGACGGGCGGCTAGCCCCCTCGCGGGGCCCTCCCTCCTCCCGGCGAGCCCCTCCCCCGCCCGCACACCGCGGCTCAATCTATTCGCTAACTGCCTTCGAGGGAACCCTGGTTGTTAAGGGTTAGCCCTGGATCTCACGCATCAGATTTGCCATCTCGATTGCGACCTCCGCCGCTTCGGCGCCCTTGTTGTTGTTCGGACCCGAACGCGCGAGAGCCTGCTCCTTATCCTCGGTCGTCAGGACCCCGAACGCCACCGGGACGCCCGTGTCCAGCTGTACCTGCATGATGCCCGCGGCTGCTTGTCCCGCCACGAGCTCGAAGTGATACGTCTCTCCGCGGATCACGCAACCCAGGCAGACGATCGCATCGTGGTTGCCCCTTTCCGCAAGGGCTAACGCGGTGACCGGCAGCTCCAAGGAACCTGGCACCCAGAGCACGTCGGGGTCGCGGACGCCATGCTCCTCCAGGGCACCCAGCGCACCCCGTAGCAGGCGCTTCGAAACATCCTCATTAAACCGTGACACGACGACCGCGATCCGAAGACCCCCTCCGCTCAGGTCAGGCTTGGCGCCTTTCTCACCCACTGCTCAGCCTAGAGAAGGTGACCGAGCTTGTCTTTCTTAGTCCTGAGATATCGCGCGTTGTGGGCGTTGGCTGGGATGCGGATCGGCACCCGCTCTACGACCTCGAGGCCGAAGCCCTCCAACCCGTAGATCTTCTTTGGGTTGTTGGTGAGCAGCCTGATCTTGCGGACGCCGAGGTCATAGAGGATCTGGCTCCCGATGCCGTAGTCGCGCTTGTCGGCGGGGTGGCCGAGAGCCGCGTTAGCCTCGACAGTGTCCAGACCACGGTCTTGGAGGTTGTAGGCGTGAAGCTTGTCGAGCAGACCGATGCCCCGGCCTTCCTGGTGGCGGATGTAGAGGATGACGCCAACGCCATCCGCGGCGATCATCTCCATGGCTGCGTGCAGCTGCGCGCCGCAATCGCACCGAAGGCTGCCGAAGATGTCTCCGGTCAAGCACTCGGAATGAGCGCGCAGCAGCACCGGCTTCTGAGAATCGATGTCCCCAAGCACAAGCGCTAGATGGTTCTCGTGGCGCAGCACGTCCTCGTAAGCAAAAAGCTTCCATTCGCGAGGTTCCTTGTCCCCGATGGGGATGATTGCTTCGACTCGGCGGGCGACCAGCTTCTCGTTCCGGCGCCGGTAGGCGATCATCTGCTCAACTGTGATGACCTTGATGTCGTGCTCTTGGGCGAACGTCTCCAGGTCAGGCATGCGAGACATCGTCCCGTCAGACTTCATCAACTCGGTGATCACCCCGGCGGGATAGAGTCCGGCCAGGATCGCGAGGTCTACAGCAGCCTCGGTTTGCCCAGCGCGCGTGAGCACCCCGCCTTCGGCAGCGCGAAGCGGGAACGTGTGTCCCGGCATGGAGAAGTCAGCGGCTTTGGCGGCAGGGTCCAGCACCTTGCGAATTGTCGCGGCGCGATCGTACGCAGATGCGCCTGTCGTCACATTGTCCTTGGCGTCGATGCTAACGCTGAACGCGGTGCCGAGCCGGCTCGTATTCCGCTCTACCATCGGAGCGATCCCAAGCTCATCCAGCCGCCGTGCGATCACGGGCATGCACACGAGCCCCGAACCGTGACGAGTCATGAAGCTGATGTGTTCGGGCGTGATCAACTGGGCCGCGACGACGAGGTCTCCTTCGTTTTCCCGGTCCTCATCGTCGACGATGATCACGAATTGACCGGCTTCGAAGTCGGCAATCGCCTCGGGTACGGTAGCCAGGCTCATCGCTGGTAGATATTACCGGCGCAGGTTTCGGGCCACATAACGGCCGACGATGTCCGCCTCGAGGTTGACCACCGAACCCTTTTCGTAGTCCTTGCCAATGGTCGAAGCGAGGGTGTGCGGTATCAACGCCACCGTGAATGTGGCCGCCTCGTCGTCGAGGCTCGCCACCGTCAAGCTCACCCCGTCGACTGCGATGGAGCCCTTTTCGACAACGAAGTCCCTGAGCTCTTCGGGGAGCTCAATCGTCACCTCGCGGCCGGCGGTCGCGTGGGCCACGCGCCTCACCGTGGCGGTGGCATCGATATGACCCTGGACGAGATGGCCGTCGAGAAGGTCGCCTGCCCCAAGCGGCAACTCGATGTTCACGCGCGATCCGACCCTCAGCGAGCCCAGGTCAGTGCGGCGCAGAGTTTCGGGTACGACGTCCATGAAGAAGGCGGCGTCCACCCGCTCGACCACTGTCAGGCAACAACCGTTGACGGCGACGCTCGCTCCGATGTTCAGGCGCTTGGCCGTCGCTGCATGTTCGATCCCAAGCCGGCCGGCGCCGGCTTCGACGACATCGCCTATGGCGCTAACTATCCCCGTGAACATCCACGTACCCCGTTATCAAAATGTCGGTTCCCAGCCTCGTCGCATCCAGCTCGCGAAGTGGTACGGCCTCGACCAGGTGCTCGGCGCCGCCGCCCCCGACTGGCCCTGGCGCCTCGCGCCCCCCGATGAGCCGTGGCGCCACGTAAGCGTGGACCTTGTCCACCAGCCCGTTCGCAAAGAACGAAGCGTGCACCTCGCTACCGCCTTCCACCAACAGGCTGAGGATGCCCCTCTTACCAAGCTCGTCCAGCAATGGCGCCAGAGCCACCCGGCCGTCGGCGCCTGCCGGGAGCCGGAGTACCTCGGCTGCCCCCATGCGACCGGAGCGGGTGGTGGCGATGAGCGTGTTGGGTCCGACCGCCTTGGCTGACATGCGAGTGCGCAGTTGAGAGTCGACCACCACGCGTAATGGCTGGCGCACGTCCTGGCCTTCCAGTCGTGAGGTGAGCTCGGGATCGTCGGTGATGACCGTGTTGACGCCGACAAGGATTGCGTCGTGGATCTGGCGGAGACGGTGGCCATGAAGCCGAGACTCCTCACCCGTAATCCAGCGGGACTCGCCCGTGCGAGTGGCGATCTTTCCATCGAGGCTCATGGCGAACTTCGCGCTCACGAATGGGCGGCCGGTCAAGCGGTGTTTGACATAGAACTCGTTCAGGCGCATTGCGCGCTCCTCCTGGATGCCCACCACGGTCTCGATACCCGCCGCCTGAAGCTTTGCAATGCCGGCGCCGCGCACGCGCTCGTCGGGATCGGACATTGAGATCACGACTCGCTTAAGGCCGGCCAGGATGATCGCCTCCGCGCACGGGGGCGTGCGGTGAAGGTGTGTGCAGGGCTCCAGGTTGACGTACAGCGTGCCACCATGCGCTTGGTCGCCGGCCTGGTCAAGAGCTTCCTGTTCCGCGTGCGGCTCGCCGGCGCGGCGGTGATAGCCCTCGCCCGCGAGGTTGCCCGCGCTGTTGAGCACAACCGCGCCAACCATCGGATTCGGGCTCGTTCGGTAGTCGGCCCGCAATGCCAGCTCGAGGGCGCGGGCCGCCCAGTGCCGGTCCAAGCTCGCGTCGGGATCTGTTGGTAGCAGTCCTGGCAATATACGGGGCCACCCTCAGGCGGGCGCGCGGAAACTATCGACAACCGAATCAGGTCTATGAGAACCTCCAGCTGCTTTCATGCGCTGGATCCGTATGACGTTGTCATCACGCCTCAGCAACTGAAGAGTGAGTTATAGGTGAACAAGCCCTCGGGCTATTAGTACCGCTCAGCTCAAAGGATTGCTCCTCTTACACCTGCGGCCTATCAACCTAGTGGTCTACTAGGGCCCTTACCCGGTTAACCCGGTGGGAGACCTTATCTCGGAGCCGGCTTCGCGCTTAGATGCTTTCAGCGCTTATCCGTACCGGACATGGCTACCCGGCAATGCCACTGGCGTGACAACCGGTACACTAGCGGTCCGTTCAACCCGGTCCTCTCGTACTAGGGCCAAACCTCCTCAAGTCTCCTACGCGCACGGCGGATAGGGACCGAACTGTCTCACGACGTTCTAAACCCAGCTCGCGTACCGCTTTAATGGGCGAACAGCCCAACCCTTGGGACCTACTCCAGCCCCAGGATGCGACGAGCCGACATCGAGGTGCCA
>JALYYG010000148.1 GCA_030946685.1 Candidatus Dormiibacterota bacterium
CGGGATGACCCCCGAACAGGCCGCCGCGTTCACCGCATGGCAGAAATCGCAGCTAACCTCGTAACCCACCCCAAGCCCCCGACGCCCGGCCCGCATTCCGTCCGGGCCGGACGTCGGGACCAACCCCCTTAGGAGCCACGCCATGCCCAGCACCAGTAGCATCCCCGTCCAAGCCGAAGTCACTATCACCGACCTCGGACGCATCGCAGACGCCCTCGAACGAATCGCCAGCGCCGACCTCCAACGTCTCACCGACGCCCTAGAACGGGTCGCCAACCACCTCGACGGCCGCCACGGATGAGCGACACCATCACCTGGGCCGACGTCCTCAACCACATCGGCACCGCCTGGGCCGCCGGATACGACCAAGGCTAC
Organism: Candidatus Dormiibacterota bacterium; assembly: GCA_030946685.1. Taxonomy (GTDB): domain Bacteria; phylum Chloroflexota; class Dormibacteria; order Dormibacterales; family Dormibacteraceae; genus Palsa-872. Next base: position 376 of record JALYYG010000148.1, read on the forward strand.
ACAGACGGCCGCAACACCCGCGCCGACGACGACGACCACGCCGCAGCCCACCACCACGCCTGCACCGTCATCGGCCTCCACCCCCACGACAGCCCCCCACAATGGGCGATCACGACGTGACAGCCCCCGCCGACGCGAGCCTCTACGACGAACACGGCCGGCAAGTCAGCGGGCCAGGAGAACACCACACCGGCCAAGTCCGCATCGCATACCGGCTCGCCGGCACACACCGCGACCAACTCCTACACGTCCACGGCATCGGCTGGCACCACTACGACGGCCGGCACTGGACACCCGACCACAACGGCCACGCTCGCCGCGCCGTCCTCGACACCCTCACCAACGCACTCACCGAATCCGCCAACGACAAACAGTTACGCGCCGACGTCGCACGCTGCGAATCCGACGCAGGCATAAACGGGGTCCTAGGCATCGCAGCATCCCTCATCGAATACGCGGCCACCGTCCACGACCTCGACGCAGACCCGCACCTACTCAACTGCGCCAACGGCACCCTCGACCTGAGAGACCGCACCCTACACCCCCACAACCCCGTCGACCGGCTCACCAAGATCACGGCAGGCGCCTACAGCCCAGACGCTGACATGACCGTCTGGGAAGCCTTCCTCGCGTCCGTGCTCCCCGACCCCGCGGAACGGGACTACCTGCGCCGCGTCATCGGCCAAGCCGTCCACGGCACCGTCCGGGAACACCTGTTCCCCGTCCTCATCGGCACCGGAGCCAACGGGAAAGGCACCACCTACGGGGCCGTAAACCACGCCCTCGGCGGATACGCCACAGTCATCAACCCCGCACTGCTCATGTCCCACGACCCGGGCAGGGCAGGCGGCCCCGAAATGATGACCCTCCTCGGCGCACGGCTCGTCATCGGCTCCGAAACGGAAGACGGCCGCAAACTCGACGAAGCGACAATGAAACGCCTAACCGGAGGTGACGAGCTCACCGCGCGCCACCTATACCGCGAGCCGGTAACATGGAAACCATCCCACCAACTAATCTACGTTACCAACGCTTTACCTTCCGTGAAAGGCGACGACCCCGCCGTGTGGCGCCGGATACGGGTCATACCATTCGACGTGGTCGTCCCGCCAGAACAACGCGACCTTGACCTCCCTGACAGGTTAACATTGCATGCCGACGCTATTCTCACATGGGCTGTCGCAGGATACTTCGACTATGAGGACAATGGTGGGATGCGTGAGCCGGCGACCGTCCTGCGAGCCACAAGCGCCTACCAGTCAAACTCCGACGCGGTCGCAAGATTCGTCCGAGACGAGTGCATCGTCGGCCCGGGAATGGTCGCATCCATCGCCGAGCTGTGGGAACGGTGGTGCACATGGCGTGCCGAAGATGGGGCCGCCGAGGTCAGCAAGAGAGTGTTTGGCGACTCCCTCGACAGGCGCGGGTATCCGGTGCATCGGGGCGCGAAGGGTGGGCGGATACGACGCGGCATCGCCCTCCAGTCCAACGACGACAGCGACGATCCCGGGGGGTGGCGTGGCTACTAACTACACCCTTGAGGGTGGCATAGACCATCCTTTAGGTACCCCATGGGTGACGCGGGTGACGCAGCAAACACAACCTGCTACACGTAGCAAGATAAGGATGGTTGTGTTTGCTGCGTCACCTGCGTCACCCCAAGCCCCTGACCTGCGAAGACCCAAAAGTGCATGCATTTTGCATGCACCGTTGGGACCTCCAGAACCTCCCGGAAATCTCAGTATGTGGACCCCCCTAGGGGTGGCAGAATGGGTCTGAGCGTCCCGACATGGGTGGCCGCCGAAATGACCACCCAAGGGCTACCACCGGAAGGACACCCGAGCCCCCCGACGACACACCGGCGGGAACGGATGACCCCCATCTGGTGCCCATGCGGCCAGCCCGTGTGGGCCGGACGCGCCGACCGACACGACACCACCACCGACGCAGCACCCACCACCCCCGAAGGCGAGCTACACGCCCTCCTGTCAGGCCGACGCACCTACGAGAAGAACCAGCGGGGCGAGATGACACGACGCCACATTGAACACATTCAAGCCGCCGACGCAGACCATGCCCGCGTCTACGTCGACCACCGATGCGAAGGACCGCGCCCACCAATATCCGACAGATGGGCGCCGACCGCTGTGACACTATCCGATGAGCCACCATTCTAAACTCTCTAAAACCGTCTAAACGGGGAAGGGCTATAACGATGCACATTCGACAGGTAGCGCAGATGGCCGCCGGTCTCTGGCTGTATGTCCTCGCTGCGGCGGAACGACGGCACGGGCGGGCCACCCGCAACTATTACACCGGGCACGGTGCGGTAACCACACGACGGAGGGAGACGGAATGAGGGCCTACCTCGCGGGGCCGATGCGTGGCCGACCCGAGTTCAACTTCCCAGCCTTCCACCGGGCGACCGCCCTGCTCCGGCAGGCCGGGCATGAGGTTTACAGTCCCGCGGAGGCGGACCTGGCCTCCGGATTCGACCCGACCGGCTACACCGGCCACGAGGACATAGAACGGGACGACCGTTTCGACCTGCGGGGGGCGCTCGCAGGTGACCTCGACTACATCTGCCGGCACGCGCAAGCCGTCGTCGTCCTCGACGGGTGGGAGGCTTCGGCCGGGGCGTGCGCCGAGGTTGCCACGGCGGTAGCGCTCGGTATTCCCGTGTTCGACCTCGCCGAGCTGGTCCCGTGAGCGCCGGCGAGGTCCGTGTCGTGTCGCCGACGGGTGGGGAGAAGGGGCAGAAGCCTGCGCAGGCGTCCACCCTCGACGCGCGCGCACTCCTCATCCTCGCCGAAGTCGGAGGGTTCGGCACCCGGAAGTACGCCCCCCACAACTACCTGCGGGGCTACGCGTGGTCCCTCAGCCTCGACGCCCTCCAGCGGCACGTGTGGGCGTTCCAGGCAGGTGAGGACGTGGACCCAGAGTCCGGTCTGCCGCACATGGCGCACGCCGCTTGGCATGCCCTCGCTCTCGTGTCGTTCCACGCCCGCGGGCTGGGCGTTGATGACCGGTTCAGGCAGGAGGCTGGCACGTGACCACCGTCCAGCAGACCGAGGACCGTCTCCTGGAGGCGTTGCGGACCATCCGCACCCATTGGGCGCTCATGTGCCTGCCGCCCAGCGGGGCCAGCAGTGGTGCGCCGTCCAGTGACGTGGTCAACGGGTTGGACCGGCGCGTGTCCCTCGCCCACGAGGTGACACGCGCCTTGAACGGGTGGGCGAAGACCGTCGTTGAGGACCGTGGCACGAAATATTACGTTCCCCTCGGCACGGACACGCTCGGTCTCGTCGGCTTCCTGGAACGGCACGCGCAATGGTTGTCCTGGCACGCGGGTGGCGAGAAGGCCGCCAACCAGCTTGCTAAGTGGGCGGGCAAAGTGCAGTCCACCGCCGTGCCGTCGGTGCGGGAGTGGTTGAGTATCGGCGCCTGCCCGCTTGTGACTACACCTGCCACGGAGGACACGCCTGCTGTCGTCTGCGGTGGCGACGTCCGCGCCTACCACGGGAAAGACCCGACCTGCCAGGCGTGCGGGGTGGAGGCCGTGTGGACGTGGTGGGAGAAACGCATCAACCCTGACGCGACCGACCTGGTCACCGCTGAGGAGCTGGTGGGGCTGCTTTACCGGGCGTACGGCAGTCCGGTCAAACCGTCGACGATCAGACAGTGGGTGGTCCGGGGGCAGCTTGAGGCACGCGCCTGTACCCTCGGCTCCCGCCGCGCCCTCTACGACCGGCAGGACGCGATTACGGTCGCGGCCCGGCGACACGACGCGACATGAGCGACCCGCTTGTGCTTCCGCGGCGTCTTCGTCTATGCTGTGACACGAGGACTACTGTCGCGCCCGGAAACGGTTTGCGACTCTTGCTCCACGAACGCCCCTACGTGTCGCAGCGTCGGGGCGTTCCTCACGCCAAGGGGGTGAGCGGGATGGTTCAGACTTGGGCGTGGGGCGGCTGACACTTGTCACACCGCATCCGCGGTAAATGCAACACACCAACTTCCTTACGGCCACGAGCGCACACAGCACCGCTACGAGCGGCACGAAGCCGCGTGCGACCGTGAGGATTCACGGAACCGTCCTATGCTGGGCGTCGCAGCCGCGGGACGGGGGTAAGGTCCGGGAAGGGCCGCCACTGCGGCGAGAGTGCTCGGAGGACGTATGAGATTCGCCGAAGCTTTAGGGGAAAGTGACGGCCGGGTTGGCGCGACATGCCGCACCGGTCACATCATCCGCCAGATGGACGACGTTGACGCGACCGCGTTGGCGGCCGTCCTCGACGTCACGTCCGGTGTGCCGTCTGCGACGATCGCGCGCGCGTTGCAGAAGATGGGTCACAAGATACAGGACGGCGCCGTCAATCGGCATCGGCGGGGTGACTGCCAGTGCGTCTGACTGACGCGTTGGAGGCGTCTGAGCCGGCGCCGCGTGTCACCCACGACAAGCCTGCCCATCCGAAGGGCTGGGAGCCGGGTTACGAATGGGACGGCAACGCCGGGCATATCACGACCGGGCCGCTCGCCGACCGGCCCACCACGTGGGACGCCTATCTCGTTGATGCGGGGCTGGACCCTGCCGACGTTGAGGTTATCGAACCGGTTCAGGTTCGCGGCTGGGATACGACGGTCGCGAAACGGGACACTGAGGGCCGCCGCTACTCGGAGGTTGTCCGCGCCCGCTACTACCGTCTCAACACGCGCCGACGCGCTGTCAAGGTCGACCTTGACGAGCTTGTCCGGGCGGCACGTAGGAGAACGCGGACAGTGCCACCCGCACTGGTTGCAGGTTCCTACGCGTTCGTTGTCGCCCTCGGCGACCTACAGCTCGGCAAAGGTTTGGCGTCCGAGACTCCCATCTTGACTCCCGCAGGATGGACCAAGCATGGTGATCTCCGCGCTGGCATGAGCGTCTACGGCCGCGATGGCCAGCCGAAGCGCGTGCTCGATGTGCTGCCGACCACCAGTCGGGGTCTCTATGAGGTCGAACTGGGCGACGGCACATCCGTGGTCTGCGATGAGAGCCACCTATGGTCCGGGACCCGCAAGTACCACACGCCCGATAAGCGAGGGTGGGTGCGTCGCGCCGGCGTTGTCAGCCTGACCGAACTCAAGGCAATAACCGAGCAACCCGCGAGCGCCACCCGGCCCTTCGTGCTTGACGCTGCCGGTGCTATCGAGTTTCCCCCACGCAACCTGCTGGTCGACCCATACGTGTTCGGCGCCTGGCTGGGCGACGGAAAGACACACACGGGGATTATCGGCGTGGGCGCCGAAGATGCCGATATGATTGCTCATTTGGGACATCGCGTGCCGTCAGATGAGCGTGCTGGTCAGATGTGCGCCGTGCGCATTCCTGGGCTGACCGCCAAGTTGCGCACCCTCGGGGTGCTGGGCGCCAAACGGATACCAGAGCAGTACCTGCGCGGTTCAGTTGCGCAGCGGCTGGCCCTTGTGCAGGGACTTATGGACACCGACGGTTATGCTTCCGAGATCGGCGCTTGCGAGTTCACGAACACGAATCGGCAGATTATCGACTCGATGCTGTTCCTGCTTCGCTCATTGGGGATACGCTGCCGGATCGCTGAGCATGTAGGCCGCATAAGCGGACGCCCTTTCAAGACGTACTGGCGGATCAACTTCCGCGCACCGTTACCCGTGTTCCGGCTTCCGCGCAAGGCTGCGCGTCAGCGCGAGTCAACCCAACGAGTAGACATGTACCGCGCCGTCCGGGCTGTTCGTTATGTCGGTCGTGGAGATGCGCAGTGCATCACAGTCGAGGGCGGTTTGTATCTCGCCGGCGAGCAGCTCACCGTTACCCACAACTGCGACGGTGACGGCGTTGAGGGTACCGTGGCACGGTTCCTCGACAAGACGGCCGCCGCTGTCACCCGATACCGACGGTACGCGAAAGGGTGCCCTGTCTATCTGTTCCACCTCGGCGACTGTATTGAGGGGTTCGTGTCGCAGGGTGGGGCGAACGCGTGGCGGACCACGCTCACCACAACCGAACAGGTCCGCCTCTACCGCCGTCTCGTCCTAGAGCAGGTGAAAGCGTTCGCGGCTGTTGCGCCACGCGTCATCCTCGCAGGCGTCCCAGGCAACCATGATGAGGCGCACAGGCCGCTGCACACGTACGGCGACTCGTGGGCCATCGACGCTCTCAGCGCCGTCCAGGACGCCCTACAGCTCGCCGGCGGCTACGACCATGTCAGTGTCCACGCACCCGCACGGGACGAGCTGACGTTGACGTTCGACGTGTGCGGCACCACCGTCGGCCTAGCGCACGGGCACCAGTTCCGTAACGGCGACTGGCAGAAATGGTGGTCTGGGCAGTCCCACGGCCGGCAACCCATCGGCGACGCGGACATGCTGCTTACGGGGCATTTCCACCACCTGCGGATTGTCCGCGAATCCCGAACGTTTCTGCAAGTGCCCGCGTTGGAGTCGGAGAGCACATGGTTTCGCCATACACGCGGGGGCGTGTCTCAACCGGGCATCGTCACAATGCTCGTAGGAGACGGTTCCTGGCGCTCATTGGAGGTTCTGTGAGCATCACCGGTCACCTGGTTTGCGTCCGCTGCCACCCCGGCCTTGACGGCCCGGCAGTGTGCGGGGCGACTGAGCCCGTGGTGGGCGTCTGCGAGGCGTGCCACGCCCTCACGTTCGCGCCCTGCCAGTACTGCCAGACGGCCCTGTGGGGCCTGTGGACACGCGGCAGGACCGTAGATGCCTGATGTCGCCGATGTTAAGCGTGCTCTTGCTCTCTGCGCTGTGCGTCTATCTGTGGCGACGCGGTGCGGTGACGAGAATGCGCGCGCGTTGGCGTGGGAAGAGGCAGGCAACCTCGGAAGCCTTCTGGACCGGTTACAGGCTAGCGAAACTCCGCAAGACCGGGATCATGCCGGCCGTTGACACGTCCAGCACGGCCGACCCGCAACTGTCCGGGGCGTGTGAGGGCGGATGCAAACGTGCCGCCGTCTACGTGTGGGAACTGGACGCGTCACTGTGGCTGCTGTGCGAACACCATTCCGCCCGGTCCGCGAAACAGTTGACTGACCTCGGCTACGCACCGGGTCTACTCGCCCGCGTGGAAGGGGAGTCCGGTGGAGGTTAGTGTCACCGTCAAGATAGGCGAGCTGCGCGTGTATGCCACGTGTGAGCGGGGTGACCTGCTGGTGATGCTCGGGCAGGTCGGCAACGAGGCGTTACGCCTCAACGCCGCGCTCATCGCGCAAGGCAAAGACGTGGACGCGGGCAGCGACACTGAGCATGGCTGACGCGTGGCGGATGCTCGCCGACATGGACCCGCAGTTACGGGAAGACGTCCTCGACCTGGCCAGCGATACAGGTATCGACCTGGTCGCGCTGCTAGTCAACGAAGACTAGACTAACGAGGCGACGGTCAACGCGTCAACGACGCGGGCGCCGTCCTTCTTCGGCATACCACCCACCGACTCTGTGAGACCGTCCACGTCAAACGTCAGCGTTCCCGAAGCGAACCCCGACTTCCACGCCACGCCGCTCACCTCAGCAAGCGGCCACGCCCGGAACACCGGCATGCGCTTAGACGCCCGATGCACGTACAGGCGTTGGCTGGTCGCCACCACAAGCAGCACACCACCCGCGTACACGCCCGCTGACATGGCGACCACGCGCTCACCAGGCAGTGTCATGCCCTCGGTCATCGCTATCTCGCCGTGGATACTGACCCTCTGCCCAGGCTTGGCCTGCTCTACGTCTGACCTCATGGCCCGCATCATGGCACAGAAGGCAGCCCGTGTATATAGGAACGCGGAAGACTCCCACCACCACACAGCGAGGGTACGGCGCAGCACACAGGCGTGAGCGTGCACGGTGGGCGCCGCACGTGCAACACGGCGACGTGACGTGCACACGATGCGGCATGTGGATAGAGCCAGGCACGGCATGGGACCTAGGTCACACACCTGACCGTACGGCATGGACAGGGCCGGAGCATGCCACCTGCAACCGCAGTGAGGGTGCCACGCGAGGCAACAGGATGCGCACCATGCCACGGTCCATGGACTGGTGACAGGGGCAGGCACACCTGTGTGTGCGCAGGGCCGGTGGCCCCGCGCCCGATGCACACCCCATGCCATGACCCCGGTACGCCATTCCCACTAACACACAAGAATGTTATTCCCGTTTCTGGATACGGCCTAGCC
>JALYYG010000145.1 GCA_030946685.1 Candidatus Dormiibacterota bacterium
CTTGTGTAGAAGCCCTGGCCGACGGAAACGTTCCAGATGACCTGCTGGTCGTAGGCGAGGTCCCAGGCCGAGCCGGTCATCCCGTACACCCGCTGAAGCTCCGCATGCAGGGTCCAGGCGAAGGCGATGGCGGCGGCCGCGATAGTGAGGGCCGGGCCGATCCACCACACCAGCGGCCTCGCGTCCTCACTCGCCTTGCCGCGCAGACTCATCGCATCGACGCTCATCTCGAGGGAGCTTAAGCGATGGTCCGGCGCGAGTTGGGCGGGCGGGGGTGCGGCCTACAATCCTGGCAGATGGCCACTCGCCTCAAGACTGCGGATGCGGCTCCGCCACGACTGTCGGTTGTCGTGCTCGTATTCAACGAGGCTGACAGCATCGCTCCGCTCCACGAGGAACTGATGAGCGTGCTCAAGGCGATGGACACGACGCACGAGGTCGTTTACATCGACGACGGCAGCCGCGACGGCAGCACCGAGCGGCTCGCTCAGCTCGCGATCACCGATCCCCACGTGCGCGTGGTCAGCTTCCGGCGCAACTTCGGCCAGACCGCCGCGGTGCAAGCCGGGATCGACAATGCGCGGGGCGAGATCCTCGTTTTCATGGACGGCGACCTTCAGAACGACCCGCACGACATCCCGCGCCTGCTGCAGAGAATGGACGACGGCTACGACGTGGTCAGCGGGTGGCGTAAGGACCGCAAGGATGATGCGGCGCGAGTACTTCCGTCGAAGATCGCCAACTGGATCATCGCCCGCGTCACAGGCGTTCCCCTCAACGATTTCGGGTGCACGCTCAAGGCCTATCACCGCGACGTCATCCAGGACGTGAAGCTCTACGGAGAGATGCACAGGTTCATCCCCGTGTACGCGTCGTGGGTCGGAGCGCGGATCGCGGAGCTGCCTGTCAACCACCGGCCGCGCTCATTCGGCAAGTCCAAGTACTCGCTGTCGCGCACCTCGCGCGTGCTGCTAGACCTTTTCACAGTGAAGCTGCTCGGCAGCTATTCGACCAAGCCGATCTACTTCTTCGGATTCGCCGCCTTCGGACTGTGGGCGCTCGCGTTTGTGTTCGCCGCCATCGTCATCATCCAGAAGCTGCTGCCGCCCTACCCATACGCGCACAACAACCCACTGCTGCTCCTGGCGGTGTTCCTTGGGATCGTTGGCGTGCAGTTCATCCTGATGGGGCTGCTGGCAGAGCTGTCGATCCGCACCTACCACGAGTCGCAGGGCAAGACGACCTACGTCGTGCGCGAGGTCATCGAGCATTCGCCGACTCACAAACAGCTGACGAATGGGAGGCCATCCGTCCGGACTCGCACTTAGATGTGTGGGATCTGCGGGGTGGCCGGCGGATCATCCGACAGCCGCGACCTGGTGCAGCGCATGTGCTCGGCGCTCGCGCATCGCGGGCCCGACGACGAGGGCCTCGTCCACCTCGACGGCGTGACGCTTGGGATGCGGCGCCTTTCGATCATCGACCTCGAGGGGGGTCGCCAGCCGATCCACAACGAGGACTTGAAGATCTGGGTGGTCCAGAACGGTGAGATCTACAACCACCTGGAGCTCCGAGAGCAGCTGATCGCCGCTGGGCATTCGTTCTACACGCGCTCCGACACCGAGGTGCTGGTCCACGGTTACGAGCAGTGGGGGGAGGGCCTGGTCGAGCAGCTCAACGGGATGTTCGCTTTCGCGCTGCTCGACCGTTCGCGCGGCGAGCTGCTGCTCGCGCGGGACCGCATGGGGATCAAGCCCCTCCACTACGCGATCGACGGGCGCCGACTGGTGTTTGCCTCCGAGCTGAAGGCGCTGCTGTGCGACCCTGCGCTGCGTCGGGGGATCGACCCCGTCGCGCTGGACCAATACCTCTCGCTCGAGTTCGTGCCCTCGCCCGGCTGCATAGTCCGCGGGATTAGCAAGCTACCTCCGGCCCACACGCTCACGTGGTCTGTGGCCGACGGCACGCACCGTCTGCGGCGATACTGGGCGCCCGACCTGGCGGCGGGCGAGGGCGAGGTGAGGCCGCGGAGCCTGGACGAGCACTGCGAGGAGCTGAGGGCGGTGCTGCGCGAGTCGGTCAGGAAGGAGCTGATCAGCGACGTCCCGCTTGGGGTTTTCCTGTCCGGTGGGATCGACTCCAGCGCGGTCACTGCGATGATGTCCCAGCTCGGAAGCGATGTCAAAAGTTTCTCGGTCGGCTTTGCCGAGCGCTCGTTCGACGAAGCGCCCTACGCGCGCCAGGTCGCCCGGCACCTCGGCACCGAGCATCGCGAGCTGACGCTGGAGCCTGACATGCTGCTCGCCCTCATTCCGACGCTGCCAACCCTGCTCGACGAGCCGCTGGGCGATGCTTCGATCATCCCGACCTTTCTCCTGTCGGAATTCACTCGCCGCCACGTCAAAGTCGCGCTGGGTGGCGATGGAGGCGATGAGCTGTTCGCCGGGTATCCGACGATGCAGGCGCACAGGCTGGCCGGGTACTACCGCCGGGCGCCGCGCCTGCTGCGGGAAGGGCTGGTCGAGCCGATCGTCCGGCGGCTGCCTGTATCGCGGGACAACCTGAGCTTCGACTACAGGGCCAAGCGGTTCGTGGGCGGCGCCACGTACCCGGTGGCCGAGCGCCACCAGCGATGGATGGGGTCGTTCGGCGCCGAGGAACGGACCGCCCTCCTGTCCGCGGAGGTGCGCGAGGAGCTTCGGAGCAACACGCGAGGCGACCCTGCTGCATACGCGCTCGATGGCGCCGCGCTGCGCGAGCCGTTGAACCAGGTCCTGCTGATGGACATGCGGCTGTACCTGGAGAACGACATCCTGGTCAAGCTGGACCGCGCGAGCATGATGGCGTCCCTCGAGGGGCGGGTGCCGCTGCTGAACAACGACTTCGTCGTCTACGCGACGCGGCTGCCTCTGGACCTGAAGCTGCGCCGCCTGCGATCGAAGTTCCTCTTGAAGCGGGCGCTGCGCGGCCTGCTGCCGGACTCGATCCTGAACCGACCCAAGAAGGGCTTCGGCATCCCGGTGGCCCACTGGTTCCGCGGCCCGCTCAAGGAGCAGATGCTGTCGGTCCTTTCACCTGAGCGGCTCGCGCGCAAGGGCTTTTTCGACCCTGCGGCGGTTGGGGTGCTGATCCGCGACCACCTGGAGGGCCGGCGCGACAACCGCAAGCAGCTGTGGACCCTGTTCGCCTTCGAGCTGTGGCACGACGGCTACCTCAGCCGCACCTAGAGCTGACCGCCGAAACGGGAAACCAAGCAATCGGCGCCTGACGCCGCCCTGATCACCCCTTGACAACTTGTCCTGGACATGCATACTGACGATGCATACTGCGTATGTGTACGGAGAAACGTGTCGCTTAAGTTCGGCGTGTTGGGGCTCCTGGCGGAGGAGCCACTGCACGGATATGAGGTGAAGAACCGCTTTGAGGCCATGCTGGGTGGGACCTGGGAAGTCAATATCGGGCAGGTCTACACGACACTGCAGCGCCTCGAGCGAGACGGGCTCGTACGGCCGGTCGGTTCCCGTGGCGACCGGGGCAAGCTCCTCTACGAGCTCTCGAAGCCGGGTCGCGACGCCCTCGACGCCTGGCTCTCACAGGCTGACTCGGGGCCTCAGCAGCTGCACGAGGACATCTACGTGAAGCTGCTGCTTGCCACCCGGCTGACCAATGGTGCGCTGAACCCGCTCCTGGGCCGCCAGAAGCGCGCCTACCTGCAGCGCCTGCGGGACCTGAACCGTCTCGAGGATCGCGCACGGCACGACGGACGACACGACCTGGCGCGGCTTGTGCGCGGCGCCCTCCTGCACGCGGAGGCCGACCTCAAATGGATCGACGAGCTGTCTGAAGAAATCAACACTGGGGTGACGGAATGACTGAGCTGGTGCGGTTGACAGAAATCACGAAGGTTTACCAGGGCGGGGTCACAGGCGCATTGAACGGCGTCTCGCTGACCGTGGAGGCGGGCGAGTTCACCGCCGTGATGGGACCGTCGGGCAGCGGGAAGTCCACGCTGCTCAACCTTGTCGCCGGCCTGGACCGGCCCACGTCAGGGAGTGTCGAGGTCGCCGGGTCGGACCTGGGCCGGATGGGCGAGACGGCCCTGGCCCGTTTCCGCCGCGACCGCATCGGGTTCGTGTTCCAGTTCTTCCACCTGCTCCCCAACCTGACAGTGCTCGAAAACGTCCTCATCCCGGCGCAGCTGAAGAGTCGCGAAAGCGCGGAGGCGCCTGGCCGGAAGCTGCTCAGCCAGCTGGGGATCGAGGAGCTTGCGGACCGCTACCCAGCCAGGCTGAGCGGCGGGCAGCAGCAACGCGTGGCGATCGCCCGGGCGCTGATCAACAAACCGACGCTCCTGCTCGCGGACGAGCCGACCGGCGCGCTCGACACTCGCAGCGGCGACCAGGTGATGGAGCTGTTGGCGGAGCTGCATCGCGCGGGCCAGACCATCCTTCTGGTCACCCACGACGCGAAACTTGCCACGCGCCACGCGGTTCGCGTGATCAGCGTCATGGACGGCCGGATCGTGGACGACGCCAGGCTCGACACAGCCGAGCGCAGGCCCGCCGAGGTGATCCGGCTGCGCGGAGAGGAGGCGACCCGATGATGGCGATCCTTGTCAAGGCGCTCGCCGACCTACGGCGGCGGCGCGTGCAGGCGGCGGTCATCTTCCTGACTGTGCTCTTGTCGATCGCGACAGGGACCATGGCCCTCACGCTGATGTCGCAAACCCGCGACCCCTACCAGACCGCATTCGCGGCGCAGAGAGGCGCCCATCTGCAGGTAGCGTTCAGCGGCGGCACCGACCCCGCCCTGCTGGCAGGCACGCCTGCGACTATCGGCGCATCGGCGTTCGGTGGGCCTTATCCCGGCACCAACATCGAGTTCATCCACGGAGCCCGAAAGTTCTTTGTCGATACGTTCGGTAGGGACAACCCGGGCGGCGATGTCGAGCGGCTGAGCATCACGTCAGGGCGCTGGCCGAGGGCCAACGACGAGATCGTCCTGACCAGGTCCTTTTCCGAGCTGAACAGAGTCTCAGTGGGCGACGGCATCAAGGTGGTGAGTGTTCAGCAGGAGCCTACGCTCACCGTCGTCGGCGAGGTGGTAGACATCGACGAGGGGAGCGCTGATCTCAGCAGCCAGCACGCCTGGGTCCTGAAGGCGGCGGTACCGGCACTGACTGCGAAGGACTCGGCCTTCTACCTGATGGACTACCGCTTCGCCACAGACCCGACCAGCGCGCAGCTGCAGGGCTACACCGACCGCCTGCGGGCGAGCCTCCCTCAAGGGAGCATCAGCGGATCCGTGAACTACCTGCTCATCCGCAACGTCTTCAACATCACCAACCAGATCCTGACCGGCGTGTTGAGCGCCTTCAGCGTCTTCGCCCTGGCGGCAACCATCGCGATTGTCGCGACGCTTGTGACCGGAATCGTGATCTCGGCCTACCGCGAGATCGGGATCATGAAGGCAGTCGGCTTCACACCGGCCGGGGTGGTGGGTGTCTTCGCGCTGCAGATCGTCATTCCCGCGCTGGCCGCCTGCATCGTTGGCATACCGGCCGGCACCCTTGCGAGCCAGCCCCTGCTTGCGAACAGCTCACACGCCTTGGGGCTCGCCTACCAGCCCTCGCTCTCGATCGGACTGGACCTCGCCTTGCTTGCCGGCGGGCTGCTGGTCGTCTCCGTGGCCGCCACGCTGCCTGCCCTGCGAGCCGGTCTTCTGAAGCCGATAACGGCTATCGCCAACGCCACAGCACCACGCGGCGCGAGTGGCCGCCGGGTGCGGCAGCTTGCGGCCCGGCTCCGGCTTCCGCGGCCGGTGATCCTCGGCATCGGTGACGCATTCGCCCGTCCGCTTCGCGCCATCCTCACATTGGTCACCGTCCTGCTCGGGGTGGCGACAGTGGTGGTGGCGGTCGGGCTGCCACGCAGCTTCGTCCTCATCAACAACAGCGAAACCGGAGCCGGCAACTACCAGGTCGTGGTCTCACGCAGCGCGGCATACCCCGACTCCGATGTGATGGCGCTCTTGAGCGCGCAAACCGAAACGTCGCGTGTGGTGGGGGTCGACGGAGAGAACGTCGCTGTCCCTGGTATCGGTGACCCGGTCAACTCGCGGGTGTTCCGCGGCGACTCAGGCCGGCTGGGTTATATGGTCATCGCGGGACGCTGGTTCACTGCCCCGGGCGAGGTGCTCGCCCCCAAAGGGCTCCTGCACGACGCACATCTGAAGATCGGCGACAGCTTCACCGGAACCGTGCACGGTCAGGCTCTCCAGCTGCGTGTGGTTGGCGAGGTCTACGACATCTCCAACCTCGGCCACGAGCTCTTCATGGATCTGGCGACTCTTCCATCAAATATTCCAAACACCACTCCCGGCACGTATTACGTGACCTTGAGGCCGGGCTCCGACGTGAACGCTTACATCAAGCGCATTGCCCTGGCGCAGCCGGACCTGCTGGATGTGCACCCGAGCGACACCAGCATCATCGGCCCGGTCAAGATCATCGACTCGGTGCTCCTCGTCATCGCGGCGGTGCTGGTTCTGATCGGGATTGGGGGCGTCTTCAACACGCTGCTTCTCAATACCCGTGAGCGGGTCCAGGACACCGCAACCCTGAAAGCTCTCGGCATGAGCCCTCGGCAGGTCATGGTGATGGTGGCCGCCTCAGCCGCATTGCTGGCGCTGGTGGGCAGCCTTATCGCGCTGCCGGTCGGCCTGGATCTGCACCGTGTGCTGAACGAAGTCATCAGCACCTCGACGGGCAACGAGACTCCGCCGGGAGCCTATAACGTCTTCAACCCGTTGGAGCTGGTGTTGATACCGCTGGTCGGCGTGGTGGTGGCCGTCGGCGCCGCGTTGATCCCCGGACGCTGGGCGGCGCGAACCAACGTCGTCGAGGTGCTGCACTCGGAATAGCGCTCGACTGCTAAACGCCCCCGCGCGCAAGCGGCGTTAAGGATTGGCCTTTCTGATTGCTCCCCAACCCTCCCCCCCCTGAAGGGGGGAGAGAGTTCCTGGTCAAGCAGGTGTGGAGGTGATCTCTTTGCGCATGGCCTCCCACGCGTCGCGCGCGTCCTGCACCGAACCCGCGTCCTCGATGGTCGAGATATCTCCTGGGTCCTTGTCGAGTGTCACGGCTCTCAGGACCCGCCTCATGATCTTTCCGCTGCGGGTCTTCG
>JALYYG010000175.1 GCA_030946685.1 Candidatus Dormiibacterota bacterium
ACACCGGGCACAACCGGATCTCCGTGTTCCAGGCGCCCAACTGGCAGAACTCCGTCTTTTCGTTTGGCAGCTACGGCACCGCCAACGGGCAGTTCAACACGCCCCGCCAGGTGGCCGTCGACGCTTCTTCCAACATCTACGTCGCCGACGCGGGCAACAGCCGTATCGAGGCATTCACAGCCGCCGGTGTCTGGCAATGGACCGCGTCCGGCGGCGGCCCGTGTCCTGCGTGCCTGAACACGCCGATCGGCATCACGTACGACTTCGCCAACCACGTCTTGCTCGTCGCCGACACGGGCCACTCGGTGATCAAGGCGCTCAACCCCACGACGGGGAGCTTTATTTGGGCGTCCCCCCCTGGCTTGCTCGCCAACCCGCGGGACGCCATCCGCGGCCGTGACGGGCGCATCTGGGTCGCCGACTACAACCATGAGGAGGTGAAGGCGTTCGATGTCACCGCGGATGGTCGCACCTGGACAGCGACTCCGGCGATCGTGCTCGGTGCCCTGCCCGGCGAGCTCAACGCCCCCTACAACGTCCAGTTCAGTCTCGATGGCAAGACGGTGTACGTCGCGGACACCGGAAACGAGCGCATCGCCCGCTGGGACATCAGCGTCTCGCCCGCGAAGTCGCTTCCGTCGTGGGGCTCACGGTGCACGACCAACTGTCCGCCGCCGCCCAACGCCAAGTTCCAGGCCCTTCGGCGCGTCGCTGTAGACACGGCCGGCAATGTTTGGGCCGCTGATTTTTGGGGCAACGGCATCCACGAGTTCAACTCCGCCGGCTCAATTGTGGTTGAGATCGGCGGCAACCCGGCGCCGGCGCCCGGATTCGCAGAGCCTTACGGCATTGCGGTCGGTGGCAACGGGATGACCTACGCCGTCGACCGCCTCAACCAGCGCATTGAGCGCTTCGACGCCGGCGGCACATACCTTAACTCCATCGGCCTGCGGGGCGTGGCGCCCGACACGTTCTCGTGGCCGGAGGCGGCGGCGGTGGCACCGGACGGCAGTGTCTGGGTGGCCGACACTCGCAACAACCGGCTCCAGAAGCTCCCTGCCAACCTCTCCTCAAGCGTGAAGGCCCTGACAGTTGGCAAGTTGGGCGCCGCCGTTGGCTATTTCAACTATCCCGAGGGCCTGACTGTCGATGCCGGCGGGACGGTCTGGGTCGCCGATACCAACAACAACCGGATCGAGACCTATAACCCCACCACCACGCTGTTCACGGCTTTTGGGGTGCGGGGATCGGGCACCGGCCAGTTCATCCATCCCCAGGGGGTCGCCGTGTCTGCCGGCAACGTCTACGTCGCCGACACGATGAACAACCGCGTCGAGGAGTTGACACATAGTGGAGCCTTCGTCGGCAGCTACTCGATCGGCCTCAACCAGCCTCAGGGGTTGGCGCTCGCGCCCGATGGATCTCTGTGGGTGGCCGATTCGATGAACAACAGGATCGTCCACCTGTCGGCCAACCTCGCGGATCTCGGCGATGGCTTCGGCAGCGGCGGAAACGGGAACATGCAGTTCAATCAGCCGCATTCGTTGGCGGTGTATGGGTCTGTCCTCTTTGTTGCCGACACGTACAACAACCGCGTCCAGGAATTCAGCATCTGACGTGCAGCAGTAGGAGGCCGGCCGTCTCCTGAGTATCGACCGGCCTCAGCCGTCAACCCTTCAGGTTCGGTTGCACCGGTTCTTTCTGATCCGTCTAAGCTCAAGCAATGGGGCTGCTCGCGGTGCTCGCGGTCTTCCTCATCCTGGCCATTGCCGCAGTGCGGCGTGGTGTTGACTCACGGCCGGGATTCGCCGATGGCCGGTTCGATCACAAAGAGCGTTGGTTTTCCCACTCCAAAACCGATTGAATGAGCGCGGCCCGGGCGGACCGCTTTCGAGCTCATGTTGCTGAATTTGTTTTGACCGGTCGAGGACGATGCCAGATGACGGCGGCCCTTCATTGGGCCACCACGCGGTCCTAGATCGCGCAACCAAGCCAGTCGTAGCCAACGCTCAGCGGCCGTCGATGGCCTCTGCCGGCTCAACGAGGTCGGCCGGCGACTGAGATCCAACGGAGGTTCAGGCATGGCAGAAACTAAGAAAGGCAACAAGATCGTGG
>JALYYG010000181.1 GCA_030946685.1 Candidatus Dormiibacterota bacterium
TGCGGCAAGTACAAGCGGTACCGCTACAAGGGCATCATCTGCGACAAATGCGGCGTCGAGGTGACCCGCTCCAAGGTGCGCCGCGAGCGGATGGGCCACATCAAGCTCGCGTCGCCGGTGAGCCACGTCTGGTACTTCAAGGGCATCCCCAGCCGCATGGGCCTGCTCCTCGACATGTCCCCGCGCAACCTCGAGAAAATCCTGTACTTCGCCAACTACATCGTCACCGACGTCCACGAGGAAGTGCGCAACGACATGCTGGCCGTCCTCAACATGGACAAGGACGAGCGCGCGATCAAGCTGCGCGCCGACATCGACTCCAAGAGCAAGGAGCTTCGCGCCGAGAACGAGGGCAAGACCAAGAAGCTGAAGGGCGAGGTCGAGACCGAGGTCACGCGCCTGGAGGACGAGCTCCAGGAGCAGGTCGACACGCTCACCACCCAGGGCAAGAAGGCGACCGAGAGCATCAAGGCGGGCATCGGCACCAAGTCGCGCCGGGCCCTGTCCGTCGGCCTCGACGGCGACGAAGAGGTCGTCGTCGACAAGGGCGAGCTTCTGGCCAAGGAGATGTCGCGAGCCGTGCTCGCCAAGGTCCAGGATAAGATCGAGAAGCTCGAGTCCAACACGAAGGCCCAGCAGAAGCGCGCCAAGGAACGTCTCGACGCGGACCGCAAGGCGCTGGACGCGACCATCGAAGCCGCGACCAAGACTCAGCGCGAGGCTATCCAGGGCGAGCTCGAGGCCCTCCAGCAGGAGATCGAGGCCACGCGTACGGACCTCGAAGGCCTGCACCCCAAGCAGATCCTCACCGACACGCAGTTCCGGGATTTCCAGGAGCGCTTTGGGCGCGCCTTCAGAGCCGGCATCGGGGCCGAGGCTGTCCGCGACCTCCTGTCGCGTATCGAGCTCCAGTCGGAGATGTATCGACTGCGAGAGGAGTCGAAATCATCGAGCGGGCAGCGCAAGCAGAAGGCGATCAAGCGCTTGAAGGTCGTCGAGGACTTCCGCAAGTCGAATGCCAGCCCGACCTGGATGGTGCTCGAGGTGCTGCCGGTCATCCCACCCGAGCTGCGCCCGATGGTCCAGCTGGACGGCGGCCGCTTCGCGACCTCCGACCTCAACGACCTCTACCGCCGCGTCATCAACCGCAACAACAGGTTGAAGCGGCTGCTCGAGCTCGGCGCCCCGGAGATCATCGTCCGCAACGAGAAGCGGATGCTCCAGGAGGCAGTCGACGCTCTGATCGACAACGGCCGCCGCGGTCGTGCCATCACAGGCACGGGCAACCGCAAGCTGAAGTCACTCTCCGACATGCTCAAGGGGAAGCAGGGCCGGTTCCGCCAGAACCTGCTTGGCAAGCGGGTGGACTACTCTGGTCGCTCCGTGATCGTGGTCGGTCCTGAGCTCAAGCTCCACGAGTGCGGGCTGCCCAAGAAGATGGCACTCGAGCTCTTCAAGCCGTTCGTGATGCGCGAGCTCGTGAACAAGGGCTACACGACCAACATCAAGTCTGCCAAGCGCATGGTTGAGCGCAGCCGCACCGAGGTTTGGGACGTCCTTGACGAGGTCATCCGCGACCACCCGGTGCTGCTCAACCGCGCCCCGACTCTTCACCGCCTCGGCATCCAGGCCTTCATGCCAGTCCTGGTCGAGGGCTCGGCGATCCAGATCCACCCGCTGGTGTGCGCCGCCTTCAACGCCGACTTCGACGGCGACCAGATGGCAGTTCACGTACCGCTCTTCAGCGGCGCCATCGCCGAAGCCAAGAACCTGATGATGTCATCGCAGAACATTCTGTCGGCGGCCGATGGCCACCCTGTGGTCGCGCCGACCCAGGACGTGGTGCTCGGCTGCTACTGGCTCACAGCCGCACGCGGCGACAAGCCGGTGGATGAGGAGCACCTCCGGAAGCTCCGCGCGTTCAGCTCGGAGAACGAGGTGGTGCTGGCTCTCGAGAGCAAGGTCGTCAAGCTCCAGGAGTGGATCCGCGTCCGCATCGGGTCGGAGCTGATCGTCACCACCCCGGGACGCGTGGTCTTCAACCAGCCTCTGCCGGTCGGCAAGGAGCCTGTCGAGGCCGCCACCATGCAGCCGCTTCCGTTCCAGAACGCGCACTACGACCGCAAGCTCCTGCGCACGCTGGTCGCTGAGCTGTTCCGCCTGTACGGCAGCGACACGACAGCGATCGTGGTCAACGACATCAAGCGTCTCGGGTTCCGCTACGCAACCCAGGCCGGAATCACGGTGTCCGCGATGGACATCCCACACCCTGAGTCCAAGTGGCAGACGATCCACGCCACTGAGAAGGAGGTCGCGGACGTCGAGCGCATGTACCGCCGCGGCGTCATGACGGACGACGAGCGGTATCGCAAGGTGATCGAGCTGTGGCAGAAGGCCTACGAGGACGTGGGCAATGCCACCGAGCATGCTTTCGACAAGTTCAGCCCGATCTGGATGATGATGGGGTCGGGCGCCCGCGGCAACATCCAGCAGATCCGCCAGCTCGCCGGCATGCGCGGCCTGATGGCCGACCCCACCGGCCGGATCATCGACCTCCCCATCCAGGCCAACTTCACCGAGGGCCTCACCGTGCTCGAGTACTTCATCTCGACACACGGCACGCGTAAGGGCCTCGCCGACACCGCCCTCCGCACCGCCGACTCCGGCTACCTGACGCGGCGCCTCGTCGACGTCGCACAGGACGTGATCGTGCGGGAGGAGGACTGCGGTACGACCAACGGAATCTGGGTTCGCGACATCACCCCCGAGCGCGCCAAGAGCGAGCCCATCTTCGAGAAGATCGCGGGCCGCATTACCGCCGAGAACATCGTCGTCGACGGCAAGGTGCTCGTGCCTGCAGGCACTGCGATCAGCGACGATGCGGCGCGCCAGACGATCGCCGCCGGCGTGCCGGTCAAGATGCGCTCGGTGCTCGTGTGCGAGGCGCGCGAGGGGGTCTGCCGCACGTGCTACGGGCGGAACCTGGCGACTGGCAAGATCGTCGAGATCGGTGAGGCGGTCGGGGTCATCGCCGCCCAGTCGATCGGCGAGCCGGGCACCCAGTTGACCATGCGCACGTTCCACACCGGCGGTGTCGCCGGGGTGGACATCACACAGGGTCTGCCTCGCGTGGAGGAGCTGTTCGAGGCTCGTATCCCCAAGGGCAAGGCAATCATCTCCGAGATCGACGGGGAGCTCGAGATCATCCGCGCGGAGGGCTCGCGCAAGGTGCGCGTGATTTCCAAAGAGGAGTTCGAGGTCTCCTATCCGGTTGAGGCAAAGATGCAGGTCCTGGTCAAGAGCAAGGACGATGTCATGGAGGGCCAGGAGCTGGCCCGCGACGCCAAGGGCAGCAGCATCCGGACGAGGCACGCCGGCAAGGCGACAGTGTCCGCCAAAGAGATCACTGTGCGCACGCTGGACGAAGAGGTGCGCGAGTATCCGATTCCGCACCAGGTCCGCATCCGGCCAGACCTCGACCGCCGTGACTCCCAGAAGGTCGTCATCAAGGCCGGTCAGCAGATCACCGAGGGCTCCATCTCACCGCAGGAGCTGCTGCACATCCTGGGCAAGGAGGCGGTTCAGACCTTCCTCGTCGACGAGGTCCAGAAGGTCTACCGCAGCCAGGGCGTGGACATCAACGACAAGCACATCGAGGTCATCGTCCGGCAGATGATGCGCAAAGTCCGCGTCGACTCGGCGGGCGACACCGGCCTGCTGCCTGGCGAGATTGTCTCGCAGTGGGAGTACGAGGAAGGGAACGCGAAAGCGCTGGCCGAGGGCGGCGAGCCCGCGACCGCCCAGACCGTTCTGCTCGGCCTGATCAAGGCCGCGCTGAACACGACCTCGTGGCTCTCCGCCGCGTCCTTCCAGGAGACCACCAGGGTCCTGACCGAAGCCGCGATCTCGGGCAAGGTCGATCGCCTGCGCGGCCTCAAGGAGAACGTGATCATCGGCAAGCTGATCCCGGCCGGGACCGGCCTCGACTACTACAAGAAGCAGCGCGAGCAGGCGGCCCGGATCCTCGAAGAGGAGCCGATCGACCTGGAAACCCTGTCTGTATAAATCACGGGAGGGAACCACGCGGTTCCCTCCCGCAGATTCCGTGGAACAAATCGCGGAGTTTGAGTTACAGTCAGCGTTACGTGCACAAGGGGTCGCCCGCCACGGGTGGCTCCTTTTTGTATGAGGGGGAACCGAGGTTCCCCCTCATCCTCTCTTTCCTAGTAGATGAAAGGGAACCGAGGGTTCCCTCTCATGCTCTCTTTCCTGCAGGTTGGGATTAGTTAAATGACTCTCCCAGCCACGCGGGGGGCTGGAGGCGGGGTTTGGCGGACGGCCCGGCGGAGCCGGGCCTACCGGCCGAGCGAGTAGACGAGAGGGTTGGGGCCTTGCATATCATGGGTTGGGTGACTCTCGGCCTCTGGCGTCCTCGCGCCGCCGTGCTGGCGGTGCTCTTGCTGATATCCGGCCTCTCATGCAGTCCCAGCACTCCGTCGCTGACGCAGGGCGCGAGGCTGGACAAGGATCAGACGCTTAGCGTCCTGCTCGACGACCAGCCCGCCTCGCTGGATCCCGGCCAGACCCAGTACCCCTACGAGGC
>JALYYG010000188.1 GCA_030946685.1 Candidatus Dormiibacterota bacterium
GCGAGCGCGTCCGGGCAGGTGTTCGAGTTCCGGCTGTGGGCGCAGCTGGTCGAGCAATCGCGGGGTGAGCTGCACGTCTTTCTGCCGCTCTCGGACCGCGGCATCGATGCGTTGGTGCACCGCGTGCATGATGGGACGTACCTTCGGGTTCAAGCGAAGGGGCGAACGAGCCTGGTCGATGGCGAGGTGCACCTGGTGGTGTGGGCGGTTGGGCTGGTCGACGACGATGCGCTGCTGGTGAGCGGCCTGGTCTTGGATGGAGGGCTGGGACCGACGATGCTGGTCGTTCCGGTTGGAGATTTCAAGCGGTTGGCGGAGCGGACGTCGGACGGCGAGGTCGTCTACTCGACTGGTTTTGGTATGCGGCCCCGGGCTTACAGTCGGTGGCTTCCGTTCCTTGTGCCGGCTGAGCGGCTGGTAGATCGGTTCGGCGTTTCGCCTCCCGCAGTCGAGCTCGAGGAGGTGGCCGTTGCGCCTCGTCCCTCGTGGCGCAGCGACCTGGGATTTCTCGGCGAGTCGGAGGTGACGCGGTTGCTTGCCGAAGGCTCGGAGCTGAACCTGTTCCGACCGTTTCCGGACCTGGAGACGGCGGAGCTGGCGGTGCTTCACCTGGAGAGCCGTCGCGTAGTGGGGCTGCAGATCAAGACGGTCGGCGTCGACAGCACGCGCCCAGGCGCGACCGTGAGTGTGCTGGGGTCGAGCTTCCGGCCGGCTCCCACCACCTATTTCGTCGTGCTGGCGTGGCTGCGGGAGGGGGGTCGGTTCCACGACGAGGCCTTGCTGATCCCGTCGGAGGACCTGCGCAGCCTTGCCGCCGAGGATGCTTACGGCCACCTCAAGTTCGAGTTCCACCCCGGCTCACCGACCAAGGGCCGGCTCGACCCGTATCGCCACAACCTGGCGGATTTGCGGGTACAGATCGACGCGCTGTTTAGCTGACCGGCGTACACACGGCATGGGCGAACTGTGTGCAGCCCAGGCTTCCGCGTGTTTACCGCAAGAAGGGGTACTGCGGCTTCTTGAACTCCTGCGCGGGGAGCTATAGGGTTTAGGGAGGCGTGGCCGCCTTTGCGGCCTCGGGGGTAGTTGGGTGCGGGCGTTCCCGCCGTCTCTTTAGTAAGGAGGACAGGCCATGGACGTTGGCAAGGCAGTGCCGGCGAAACCGGCTCCGCACGGGGAGGTGGTCCAGCCCGAGCCGGTCGCCGGCGAGGATGGTGTCCACTGGGAAGGCCTCGAGCAGACTGACGAGTTCCGCGAGCTGGTCCGGAGGAGGTTCCGGTTCGTTCTCCCCGCGACAATCTTCTTCCTCGTCTATTACTTCCTGCTGCCGCTGGGCAACGGCCTCGCCCCTGACTTCATGAAGACCAGGGTCTTCGGCCAGGTCAACATCGCTTACCTGTTCGCCCTTTCCGAATTCGTGATGGCCTGGGTGCTGGCGTTTCTCTACATCCGCAAGGCCAACGGGGTCTTCGACGCCCTGGCCGCGAAGGTGCGCGCGCGGGCAACCGGCGGAAAGAAGGGGGAAGGGCGATGAACCTCACCTTCGCTCTGTTCCTGATCGTCGTCGCGGTCACGCTCGTGATCACCGCCTGGGCTGCCCGCCGGACGGGGACCACCGTCCAGTTCTGGGCCGCCGGCCGCCAGATCAAGGGCTGGCAGAACGGCCTCGCCATCGCCGGCGACTATATGAGCGCGGCCTCCTTCCTCGGCATCGCCGGGCTGATCGCGTTCAACGGATACGACGGCTTCATGTACTCGGTGGGCTGGCTGGTGGCCTACCTCACCGTGCTCTTCCTTATCGCGGAGCCGATGCGGAACACCGGCAAGTACACGATGGCAGACGTCCTTTCGTTCCGGATGTCGAAGGTACCGGTACGGTCAGCGGCGGCGTTCTCGACCGTCGCCGTCTGCGCGTCATACATGATGGCTCAGATGATCGGCGCCGGAAGCCTGATCAAGATCCTCATCCCTTCACTCGATACCACGCTCAAGCCGTACTTCAACTGGGAAATCTTCGGGACTCGACTTGATCCCTCGATCACCCTGGTCGGAGTCCTGATGATGACCTACGTCATCGCCGGTGGCATGGTCGCGACGACCTGGGTGCAGATCATCAAGGCGGTCCTGCTGATGGGCGGAGCGGTGCTCCTCACCTTCCTCGTCCTGCTCCACTTCGGTTTCAACTTCGGGCACTTCTTCGACGCCATCGCCGGCGTCAAGGACAAGGCAACCGGGCTGAACTTCACCCAGCCCGGCATCCTCTATAAGTACGGCCAGAAGCAAGTCTTCGGCGTCGACCTCGCCCTGATCGACAACATCTCCCTGGGCATGGCGCTCATCCTCGGCACGGCCGGCCTGCCCCACATCCTGATGCGCTTCTTCACCGTCCCGACCGGAAAGGCCGCTCGCCAGTCGGTGGCGTGGGCGATGGGCCTCATCGGCTCGTTCTACATCATGACCACCTTCCTCGGCTTCGGAGCCGCGACCCTGGTCGGCAAGGCCCATATCTGCGCCAAGATCGTCAACCAGGCGTGCGTCGGCCCGACCAACAGCAACCTCGCCGCGCCGCGCCTGGCCGAATTTCTCGGCGGCGAGTTCTTCGGTAGCACGGGGGCCGAGTTCCTGCTCGCCTTCATCGCTGCGGTCGCCTTCGCCACGATCCTGGCGGTCGTCGCCGGGCTGACGCTGGCAGCCGCCGGCGCATTCAGCCACGACTTCTACGTCGGCGTGATCCGCACTCAACTGCTCCACGGCAAGGTCAGCGAGCAGGAGCAGGTGACCGTGGCTCGGATCACGGCCGCGCTGGTCGGCTTTCTCTCGATCTGGTTGGCAGCCAGGATCGGCGCCACCGCCAACGCGGCGGCCCTGGTCGCCGGCGTCGCCTTCGTGATTGCTTCGGCAGCCAACCTGCCGGCGATCCTCTTCACCCTGTTCTGGAAGCGGTTCAACACGTGGGGTGCGGTGGCCTGCCTGGTGGGCGGCACCGTGGTCACGATCTGGCTGGTGGCGATCGGTCCTGGCTGGACCCTGCCGGCCGTTAAGAACCCGGCCTTCCCGCTCCAGAATGTGGGCATCGTCAGCATTCCGATTGGTTTTCTGTTCGCGATCGTCGGCACGTACCTCGGCGACCTGGTCAAGGCCGACCGGCTGGCCGAGCAGAAGTTCCACGAGATCGATGTCAGGGCCCAGACCGGGCTTGGCGCCGAGCCCAACCCGGTGCCGGCCTGAGTCGCGAAGCACGTGACCGGGGGCGGCCGATGCCGCCCCCTTTGCTCCGCACATCGGCATGAGTGGCAACGAGCTTGTCTCTTTGGTTGCACTCGCCGTTGCCTGCCTTTTCGCGGCGGCGTTCCTGTTGCGCCGGTGGCAGGCGCGGCGGAGTCGGCCGCCGCTGGTGGCCGCGGTAGTGGTGCTGGCCCTGGGCGGCGGCGCCGTCGCGCTCGCCCTGCTAGGGGTGCCCTACAGGTGGGTGATCGGGCCTGCCTTCGTCGCAGCGATGCTGGCGGTCCTGGTTTCGGCTCGGACGGAGCGCCGCCTCCCGTAGGCTCAGCCGTCAAGACGGATGGGACGGGAGCCGTGTGCCCGCATGGCGACTTTGCAGGGCGTCTCCCGTAGACCATTGCGTATGGACATAAGGGAACTCGTCATCCCAGCCTTGGATGGAGATACGTTCTCGAGCAGTGTCCGTTGATCCGGCGCGGCGAATCCGGCCTCTACGTGATGATCGTCTCGTGCCTCGGGTTCGGGCTCGCGGGCCTGTACCTCAGCTACTTTCGCGACAGCACGGTATGTGATTCATCCGGCTGTCACCCCCACGCCGCCGGCACCATCGAACCCATGATCTTCTTTGGCGGCGCTGTGTTCTTTTTGATCGGGGTCTATCTCCTCGTTCGCGCCCTGCGCCGCCGAAGGGTCAGCGATTCGGCCTCGGTCGAAACTCGGCTGACGGTGAGCGCGGAAGAGCAGGCCCATGTGGCCCGTGAAGCTCGAGCTCATTACACAAAACCATCCAGGTTCTTCAACCCGGCCTTGCCAAGCGAATTCGACCGACAGATGCTTTCACTGTTCGACAGCATCGAGGCCGGCGCAGGTGACATCGACGCCAAGATCGAGACGCTGCGGTCCTACGTGCGGCATGAGGGCCTGTTTCAACGCTGGAAGGACAAGCTCAATGCGAAATTGGTGTGGCAGCGAGGGGCCTCAACGCTCCAGTGGGTGCCTGCGACGCCAGAGACCTGGCAGCTGAGATGCAACTGGAACAGGCTGCTGCGTATCGTGGGGCCGACCTGGGGGTCGGAGTACCCCATCGCACCGAGATGGATCACGCCCGACATTGGACAGCCAACCGTCGGGACCATATGAAGGCCCCAGTCCTCTCGTGTCTAACTCTCATCGCTCTTGCCACTGCTTGTTCTGTTTCGGTGGGAGATCGGCCCACCATCAACTCGGTTTCCATCGCCCCCAGTCCTGACGCGACCTCTTCTTCGACCGGTGTCGGCTACCCTCAGGCCTACGCTCTCACCGTTCGAGACAGCAACGGCAAGCTCCTCCCCGACGCCACGGGCGTCTTCAGCATCTCGCCGGACGGCTCCTGCAGGGCCAATGTCTGCACCGCTTCCAACACTGGCGTCCACGTTGTCACCGCAACGTCGGGCGGCCTCGAAGGCGCTGCCTACATGAACGTCACTGCCGGCGGCTTCGACCACCTTGGCATCGTCCCCCGCTTCCCCCAAATCAGCGCCGGCTCGCCATTCACTCTGCTCGCCGTCAACGCCAA
>JALYYG010000199.1 GCA_030946685.1 Candidatus Dormiibacterota bacterium
GTCTCCAAGTGGCACGCGGAATCGCGCCCATGCGCCCTGCTTCGTGGTGCCAAGCGCGATGCCGATCTCCTCCCAACTGGCACCGCTCGCTACTGCCTCACGTACAAGATCGGTCTGCCAGTGAGCAAGAGCTCGGTGCAGTGTGTGGCTCGCGCCAAGCGCGGCCAGGGGCGGATCACTAGGCAACCGATCCCAGCTCTCAGTCGCGGCCCTCGGGATTCTCCGCATGGTCAACTGCCGTTGATTATTCTATGCATAATCTAAGCGCCGTCAATCCCGTTTGACGACTGCCAAGTAATGATGCTGGCCGCGACTGGCGGAGTGACGGGCCCGGGGGGAGAGTGAAGATGTCGCGCTGTCACCGCCTCCAACCTCAAGCTTCGTATTTGCAAGCTACAACGGACCGTCTCCACAGACCCATCCCACGGTGAGCATCAAGTTGGCTCTGTTTCGACACGACAGGCCTGTCTCGGGCTCGAGCCGAGGCAGCTTCAGGGGAACCCCGCTGAGGTCGGCCAAGGCACGGTTCTCAGGTGTCGGCGTGGGCGGTGCCCGCACCCTAGCCGACCCAGTTGCACGCTGCGACGCTCAGAACTAGACGCAGAGCGAGGCAGGCCCTGCCGGCCATAACTTCATTCATACACCGCCCAGTCTCATAGTTAGTTCGCACAGTCGAATCCGGCGGCCTGTTTATCGACCTGGCGTGGCTAGCCGTCCCAGTGGTTCTGGGCCGTGATCCGAGCCTCATAAAACGCGGTCAGAAGCGCCGATATGCGGGCTGGCTCTTGCAGAGGCAGGAGGTGCGTGGCCCCATCCAGAGAATGACCCTCAGCGTTGGGCAGCCACGAGAGCAGCGTCCTGTGAACAGGCTCGCGGATCGGGTTGACTCCTGTGCTGTTGTCGCCCAGGAAAAGAATTGTGGGCTGCCGCACACGAGCCGCCTCGGGCTTCTCGAAGCGCCACGCCTGTACCGCCGGCTGATCGGTCCGAAAGAAGGCGTCCGTTCCCTTCAGCGCATCGTCACGCCAACCCGTTCCCAAAACTCTGTCGAGCACGTGCTCGTAATCAGGGTCGACGATCCCGCGCATGAAGGCGTCCATCGCTCCCGCCAGGTCGCCCCGCTTCCATTGGGCCGCGGTCGCGTGAAGAACGCTGAGCGCGGGCGACGGGTCTGCGGTCGCCGTCATCACGGGAGGTTCGAGGAGCGCCACGGACGCGACCGCCTCCGGCTCCTGCAATGCGGCTTCGAGCGCAATGCAGGCACCGATCGAGTGTCCGACCAGGTGCGCCCTGCCGAGTCCGAGGTGCCGCATCAGGGCGAGACAGCACTCGGCCTGCCCGGCCATCGTGATCGGTTGCGAGGGCAGGCTGCTGCTTCCATAGCCGGGTCGGTGATAGCTGAGCAGCCGATAGCTGCCCGCCCTGGATAACTCGTCCGCGAGGGGACCAAACCAACTGGTCAGGACCCCGCCGTGCAGGAACACGACTGGATCGCCTGTGCCCTTGACCCAGTACTCCAGCTCGACACCCCCCACCGAAGGAGTGGTGTCGGGGATACGAAACCGGCTGTCGTGGGTCTGAGAAATGTGTTCCGTCATTTTCATGTCTGCTACACTGACATGAAAATGACCAAGAGTCAAGCCGCGACCTCACGGCGGTATCGAATGGGAAGACGCGCAGTCTCAGCCACGGCCAATGGCGCAAGCATCCTTGCGTCAGCTCGCCGGCTGTTCGGAGAGCTGCGCTACGACCAGGTATCGCTTGATGACGTGGCCGCCCAAGCCGGCGTAACAGAACGTACTGTCGTCCGTCGCTTCGGCTCCAAGGAACAACTCTTCGGAGCCGTCGGCGCAGAGCGCGCAGCGAGCATTCGCCGTGCCCGCGACGAAGTTCCAGCGGGCGACATCCCCGAGGCGGTGAGGCTGCTCGTTGGTACCTACGAGGACTGGGGGGATGAGGTTCTTCACCTTCTAACCCAGGAGCGGGGCTTGGCCGGCGTGAATAACACAGTTGAGGCCGGTCGCAGATATCACGCGGCCTGGGTTGAGCGTGCCTTCTCTCCGCTGCTGGTCGGGCTGCCGCCGGCAGTTCGCCGCCGGCGAATTGGTCAGCTGGTCGCGGTGACCGATATCTACCAGTGGAAGGTTCTTCGCCGCGACGTCGGCCTGAGTCGCGCCGAGGTGAAGGCCTCACTCCGTGAGCTGATTGGCGACATCGTCGCGCGTGGCGTGAAATGACCCGATTCACTTTCGTCACCTGGGACGGTGGCGGCAACTTGCCACCGGCCGTCGGCATAGCCCAGGAGCTGATCGCGCGAGGGAACGAGGTCCGATTCCTGGGCTACATCCCGCAGCAAGCCGCGATCGAAGCTCGCGGGCTGGCGTTTTCGGTCCTGCCGCGAAGCGGAAACTTCGATCTCTATGGCAAGCGTGCGCCAGAGCAGAGACTCGGGGCCATCATCCGCAACGTCTGGGCGAGCCCCGAACATCTGGAGGACATTCCTGATGCTCTGGGGGCTCACCCGGCCGACGTCCTCGTCGTTGACTTCCTTATGCAGGGTGCGCTGGCTCAGGCCCGGCGGACCGACATCCCGGTGGCAGTGCTGGCGCACTCCTCTGTGGCCGGCATCGTGCCACCGCCTGATTCACCGATGGGGTCCGCCCGGCTGGCGGCGGCCAACGAGTTTCGGGCAACGATTGGGCTGCCGCGGATGCGGCGGCTTAATGATGGCTGGGATGGGCTACCAACGATCGTCACCACGATTCCGGAGCTCGATGCCGCGGCGGATGGGGCACCGAAGTCGGTGCACTACGTGGGTCCCATCGCCGAGCGCATGGCGCAGTCACACTGGGATCCGCCCTGGCCTCCAAACGACGCACGGCCCCTGGTGCTGGTGAGCTTCAGCACAACGCGGTTGTGGGACCCTGCCAGCCGCATTCGCAACACCCTGGCCGCGCTGGCCGGCGAGCCTGTTCGGGTGCTGCTTATCGCCGGCGGGAGCTCACTGCCGCCGGAGCTGCCCGACAACGCGACAGCGCGACCGTTTGTGCCGCACGCGCAGGTTCTGCCCTCGGTCTCGGCGACGGTTACGCACTGCGGCCACGGCACGGTGACCGCATCGCTTGCGCACGGTGTGCCGATCGCGGGCCTTCCCTTCCCGGCGGCCGACCAGCCGTACCTCGCCGCGCGCATCCAGGCGCTCGGGGCGGGAGTGGCCATGGACGGCGAATCGAGCCCGGCCATCATCAAGAGTGCCGTTCGCGGTCTGCTCGACGGGCCTTCATTTCGAGAGGCCGCGGCTCGTTTGGCCAAGGCCATCCGTCTCGCTCCGGGAGCTGCCGGCGCCGCCGACGTGCTGGAGAACGTGGCCTGTCATCCAAAGCACCGATCTCGGCCAAGAGATGTGAGCGAGCAAACATGATCGTTCGCCCAAGGCCAGCGGTCTGGGTCATGGGTGGCGACCATCGTCGCAATTAGGTAAGCAGACGCTACGGGGGCCCCATTACGGGCCCCTTTCTTATTGCCGGCCGGCCCAGTTCGCGCTCGCTAACTCAAGTGGTGTACTTCTTGGAGTCCGTAGACAGGTGTTGGAATGCCTTCCATGCGCGCCTTGAGCTGAAGAGCCAGGTACAAGGAATAATGTCGCGATTGGTGCAGGTTGCCACCATGGAACCAGAGCGCCTCCTGCTGGGTGGGTTTCCACATGTTGCGCAGCTCCCCTTCCCACGGTCCCGGGTCCTTGGCGGTGTTCGACCCCAGACCCCAGCATTTACCAACCTTCGCTGCAACTTCAGGCGAGATCAGATCGGCGGCCCATCCGTTCATCGAGCCGTAGCCGGTGGCATAGACAACCAGATCGGCGGGCAGAGTCTTGCCGTTACTCAGCACGACCGCGTTCTCGGTCAGTCGCACAACGTCGACGCCGGACTCGAGCTTGATGTCACCGCCGGCCACAAGCTCGGAGGCGCCGACATCGATGTAGTAGCCGGAGCCACGGCGTAGGTACTTCATGAACAAACCGGAGTTGTCGTCCCCGAAGTCGAGCATGAAGCCTGCCTTCTCCAGCCGTGCGTAGAAGTCGGCGTCGTGTTCGCGAATCGCGTCGTAGACCGGAATCTGAAACGTATGCAAGATTCGGTAGGGAACCGACGCGAAGGTGAGGTCGGCCTTCTGCGTCGTCATGCCTGACGCAACGGCGCTTTCCGAGTACAGGCCGCCCAGGGCCATCTCCATCAGAGAGTCGGACCGCGCGACGTGCGTCGAGGACCGCTGAACCATGGTGACATCGGCGCCGACCTCCCAGAGCGCGGCGCAAATGTCGTGAGCAGAGTTGTTCGAGCCGATCACGACCGCCTTCTTTCCACGGTAAGCATCGGGTCCGGGGTGTTCCGACGAGTGGTGCTGATCGCCGGTGAAGACGTCCATGCCATCGAAGTTCGGCAGGCTCGGTTTGCCCGACATGCCGGTGGCAAGCACGAGCTGCTTCGGTCGCAGCGTCATCTCGACACCGTCGCGCTCGACGACAACGGTCCACTCGTTGGAAGCCTCGTCATAAACGGCTCTCTTGCACTCGGTCGAGTCCCAGTAGTTCAGCTCCATGACTCGCGTGTACATCTCGAGCCAGTCGGCGATCTTGTCCTTCGGTGAGAAGACCGGCCAGTTCGGCGGAAAGTCGATGTACGGAAGATGGTCGTACCAGACCGGGTCGTGCAAAGTCAGCGACTTGTAGCGATTGCGCCACGCGTCACCGGGCCGGGGATTGCGATCGACAATGATGGTGGGTACGCCGAGCTGGCGCAACCTCGCGCCAAGTGCGATGCCGCCTTGCCCGCCCCCAACGATGACTACGTACGGCTGGGTAACATGGCCGAGCTCTTGCGCTTCGCGCCGGCGCTGCTCGAGCCAGGTTTGCCGATTCGGAACTGCGCCGTGCTCGGTTCCCTTGGGTCGCCGGTCCCGCTTCGGCTCCTCATGACCCTTGAGATCGTTTAGCGTCGTCAGCAGCGTCCAGGCTTTGCCGTCTCTGAGCCGGAGATGACCTAAGCCGCGGCCGACCGAGGTCTCGAACTTTATCCAGCTCTCCGTTGGCCCGTCGGCCTCGCCCAGCTCGTCAGTGATGGCGAAACCGCTGGGCTGAACTTGATCGAGCGTTTGAGCGAGCATGCGGCGTACACCTTCGACACCCTCAACAGTGACGATGTTCCACGTGAACGCGACCAGGTCGCGCCAGTAGCAGTCGTCAACGAACAGGCCGGCTGCCGCATCAATGTCCCTGGCGGTCAGAGCCCTCTGGAAGTCTGCGAGCCACGTGGTCACCGCGCTTCCCGTAGCCGACGTGTCGACCGGTCGATCCGTTGTGGTCTCGGTCATCAAGGCACTCCAAGTGGTGGGGTTTGGAGGTTCGGAGGTCAGCCCGACTGCGCAAAGTATCTCACGGGTTAGGCCCGCCTTCAGGACAGTGCCGCGAGGTAGGACCTAACCGGCCGCGAACGGTGGACGAGCCTCACACAA
This sequence comes from Candidatus Dormiibacterota bacterium, assembly GCA_030946685.1. GTDB lineage: Bacteria > Chloroflexota > Dormibacteria > Dormibacterales > Dormibacteraceae > Palsa-872. Next base: position 5,512 of record JALYYG010000199.1, read on the forward strand.
GGTCGATTTCGTCAGTCAACCGCTGAGCCGAGGACGATCTCGCCGGCATCGCTTGATATGTAGATCGCGGTCACCGCGGGCATTCCTGCGCGCACAACAATCGGGAGATGATGCTCGCCGAGCCAGCCGGCCAGCCGGCCGGGGTCTGCGTCAAGGGCGAGGCTGACGATTCTGGCGTTGCCTGCGCGGTGGTGGATGGCGGTCTTTCCGGGGAGCTGCGTCTGCACCTCCCATTCGATGAAGAACGGCAGTGAGGGCTCCGAGACGGCCTGATCAAGCCCGGCGCTGCGCCATCGCACCTGCTCTCCGCCAGGCGTAGCCCTCGACCCAGCATGAACAGTTAGATCCAGCCGTCGGGCCAGCCCGTCGAGATGAGAAGTGCGCACTGCCCAGCCGAGCGGCCGAGCGGTGGATATGCCAGAGGTAACCCACCGCCCGAAAGCGCTCTCGGCTGCCTTGGCTTTATCGACTACAGCAATCAGCTCGAGGTAGGAATCCCCGAGCGGCACAATCCTGTTGGCGGTGCCCCACGCCGGGTGACGGCCGCCCTCGATCGAAGCCAGGCCATGACGGACCTCGATCTCAAGCCCTGCCGCTGCCAGGTCTGCCACAGCTATCAACACGTGGTCGAGCTCCACCGGGACGAGCGTACCGCTCGGGAGATAGCAAATCTAATCTCAGAGACGGGAAGTCGACGCCGCCGCGGAGTGCCCGGGTACGACCGTCACATCCCCCATCGGACAATGACTCGGCGGACGGACGACTGCGGTGAGCTGATTTGGCGGACGACCTTGAAGCCGGCGGCTTCGAAGGTCGACAGAAGCCCGGTGTAGCCGAGCGCGGCAGGGATGCGACTGTCACCTGGGTCGACCGGGTAAGCCTCAAGGCCAGGCGCGCCGTGACTGGTCGCGTAGGCTATCGCCGCATCGAGCAGAAGTTTCGTCAGCCCGCGGCGCCGTTCGGTCTTCGACACGACGAAACAGACGATGGACCAGACGGGGAGATCATCGAGCTGCGGTCGGACGCGCGAGTGTTCGAGCCGATGGAAGTCCGTACGCGGCCCGAGGCCCACCCAGCCGACGGCCCGGCCGCCACGCAGCGCGATTAAGCCCGGCGCCGGATCGCGGTCATCGTCGACAAGGCGGTGGAGGCTGTCACGGGTCTCATTCGCTTTAGCGAACGACCAGTCCTTCGAGCGCACGCGCCACCACATGCACCAGCAGGTCTTGGGGTCGCCGGCTTCGCCGAAGAGTCCTGCGAGGTCGTCCCAGCGCTCCGGGGTGAGGGGCACGATCTGGACGGGATCGGCACGGTCGCGAGCGCTTGCCACCCTGGCATCGTAGCCAGCATGCTGACGACCCGCTGGCCGCTCGGCTGAGGATTCCACCTTGCCCTGCGCTGCCAAATTCTCCTCGCGCTTCAGCCGCCGATCACGGGCGATTATGGCGGGCATTGAAAACGTTCTGTTCCCACCGGAGCTCCATTCAGACCGGCTATGGACTGGGCCCTGTTGGCGGCGTAGAGTGAATTCACCAGCTGCATCAGTCATTGCCAAGGGGAGTAGAGCGTTATGCCAACTTCGCTTTACGACAGGCTCGGAGGGAAGGACTCTATTAGCGCGGTCGTGGACGATTTCGTTGGGCGCTGCGCCGCTGACGGCCGAATCAATCAGAAGTTCGGCCGTACCGACATCCCACGGCTCAAGAAAATGCTCGTCGACCAGGTTTGCGAGGCGACGGGCGGCCCGTGCACATACACGGGGCGAGATATGAAGGAGACGCATCGCGGCATGGGTGTCACTGGGGGCGAATTCGCTGCGCTCGTGGAAGACCTGGTTGGCACCCTCAACCATTTCAACGTTCCCCAGGCGGAACAGAACGAACTCATCGGCGCGCTCGCACCGATGAAGGCCGATATCGTCGAAGTCGAGTCTGATGCGACGGGGACGCCGATGCCGGCCAGCTATCAGACTGCGGCCCCGTTGTCGTAGAAGCCGTCCGCGACGCCGTCATCGCCAGGGCCGATGCCGAATAGGCCGGGCTCACCAATAGCCGGGGTTCGATATCCGGTTAACGGTGCATCACAAACGTCAGCGGTTGTCGAGCTTCACGGCCTGTTTGATGTAGTAGCGGAGGGCCGTCTTGTCCACTTCGCTCAGGTTCTTCATCTTTACGTGCTTCGAATGCTTCCCGACCCCACCGAGCAGGCCGTACCTGTCCTCGAAAGAGGCGCCACGCATGAAGCCGAACGTGATGCCTGTCTTGCTCGGGCTGATCCACGCGAGCGTCGAATTCTGTAGGAACATTGGAAGCCCGTAGCTCATCACTTCTCTGGCCTTGGGCGCGCACTCCTTCATCAGGCTCTCGATAGCAGCGACGACCGGTCGGAATTCGGGCAGCACCTTGCTCTCGACGAATTCATTCACAGTCATATCGCTTCCATCCTAGTAGGCAATCCGAACCCCTCATCAGGGCTCAGGTATTGGCGATAGCGGCGATCGAGATCTTCAGGCCTGGCACGTCAATCGGCAACTTCGCGCCCTGTCTGGCAGGCGGCTCCGCACCAAACCAGTTCCGCCATTCCTCGTTCATTCCGGCAAAGTCCTTGGGGTCCGACAGGAT
>JALYYG010000208.1 GCA_030946685.1 Candidatus Dormiibacterota bacterium
TCGACAAACTCGCGTACGACGAGAAGCGCGACCGCGGAAGGGACGGCAAGCTGGTCGGCATGGGCATCGCCTGCTGCGTCGAATCCACTTCATTCGGACGCGGCGAGCCCGCGAAGCTGCGCATTGGCAAGGACGGGACGGCTCGCCTGTTCGTCGGCTCGACTCCTCAGGGGCAAGGCCATCAGACAATCGCGGCGCAGGTGGCGGCGGACAGGCTCGGCTGGCAGCTCGACAAGATCGAGGTGACGGCGGGCGACACCGAGCACGTGCCGTTCGCACTCCTCACCGCGGGGAGCCGCAGCGCCGTGATGGTCGGCAATGCCACAGCGAGGGCGGCGACAGCGATGCGCAAGAAGCTGCTCGACCGCGCCGGCGAAGTCCTGGAAGCCGACGTTCAAGATCTCGTCCTCGAGGACGGGATCATCGAGGTACGCGGGGCGCCCGGGAAAAGAATGCCGGCAACGGACGTGGTTCCCGACGAGGGCCTGGAGGTGCTCGAGAGCTTCGACCCGGGCCGCCCGCTCACGTTCTCGAGCGGCTGCCACGCCGCGGTGGTTTCGGTCGACCCCGAAACCGGTCACGTCGAGGTGGTGCGCTACGTGATCGTGCACGACACAGGCAAGGCCATCAACACCCGGCTGGTCGAGGGTCAGATGCACGGCGGCTACGCGCACGGGCTCGGCTACGCGCTCTACGAGTCGGCCGTTTACGAGCCAGACGGAACCTTCCGCAGCGCCACCCTCCTCGACTACACGATCGTCAGCGCGGGCGAGGTGGCTGTGCTCCCCGAGCTGATCCATATGGACACCCCGACCGATACGAATCCCGAGGGATTCAAAGGCGCCGGAGAGAGCGGGACGATACCGGTCCCCGCCGCCATCGCCAACGCGGTGGAGGACGCTCTACGCAAAAGCAACCCCGAGGCGGTGGTCGACCGCCTGCCGATCACACCCGATCGGATCGTCGAGATGCTCCGCCCTGGGAACTGAACCGCCTCTAGGCACCCCGTCCCCGCGCCCAGACCTTCCCTCCAAGGGCGGAGGAGCCTCGGCCGTCGATTGGAGGCGCAACCTCGCTGCGCTCTGGTTTGCCGAGTTCATGGCCATCTTCGGATTCAGCTTCGCGTTCCCCTTCATGTCGATCTTCATCTCACAGGACCTCGGCGTGCGCCCCGGCCACGACCTCGACCTGTGGACCGCAGCGGCGGGCAGCGTGTCGGGTCTGTCCATGGCAATCGCGAGCCCCATCTGGGGCATCCTCGGCGATCGATTCGGGCGCAAGCCGATGCTCCTACGCTCGATGGTGGGGGGCGGGCTTACGGTCGGGCTCATCTATTTCGTCCAGAGCCCTGAGCAGCTCGTAATCCTTCGCTTCCTTCAGGGCGCGACGAGCGGGACTGTGGCGGCGGCGACAGCGCTGGTGGCGGTCGAGACTCCGCGCAACCGCGTTGGTTGGTCGCTCGGCGTCGTCACCTCCGCGGTGGCGCTGGGCAGCGCCGTCGGCCCGGTCATCGGCGGCCTTGCCGCCGCCGCTGTCGGGCTTCGGCTCGTCTTCCTCGGGGGCGGCATTCTGCTTCTTGCCTCGACGCTCCCAGTCTTCCTGGTCGTGCGCGAAAGCCCTCTCCGGCGGCGCGACCCCGCCCGGCTCGGCACCCTGGCGATGATCAACTTGCGACCGGGCGCCCAGCGGGCGCTCGCGGGATTGATCGGAGCCCAGGGCCTTGTCAGCGTCGCCAACAGCGCCACCCAGGTGCTGTTGGTCCTCAGGCTGCTGGAGATGCTCAGTCATGGGGTCGCGGCTGTCACCGGAATCGCGTTCGGGCTGGCCGGAGTCGCGACCAGCGCATCGGCCGTCCTCTATACGTTCGTTACGAGGCGGCTCGGCTACGTGCGAACGACCACATTGGCTGCAGTGCTTATGGCGGCGGCGGTCGCACTGATTGCCGTCGCTCCGTGGGTGGCCGTCGTGGTCGCCGCCGTTGCGATCAACGGACTGCTAAGCGGCGTCATCGTGCCCGCGACCGCGAGCATGATCGGTCTAGAGACGCCGACCGAGGCACAGAGCACCATCTTCGGCATCAACGCCAGCTCGGTTGCGTTCGGTTTCTTCCTGGGACCCCTCATCGCCGGCGGGGTAGCTGCGACGGCAGGCGTGCCCGCCGCGCTGGGCGTCATCGCCGTCATCGCGCTCGCCCTGGCTGCGCTGCTGGCGGCCGGCACTCGCGAACCGGCTCGCTGAAGCGCGATCCTTCGACCTTCTAATCTGGCATAGATGAGGAAGGTGGGGGTTGCCCTGGCGTTGGTTGGGCTCTGCGCGTGCGGTGCGACTTACACGGGGGAGCCGCTGATCTCGCCCGACTCAGGCTGCCACAATGACATTCGTACCTGCATGGACCAGCGAACCACGCCACCACCGACCGTAATCGACGTTGCGAAGAAGTACACCGCGACGGTACATACGAATCGCGGCGAATTCGTGATCTCGTTCGTCGATCCGAAGATCGCGCCTCAAACCGTCAACAACTTCGTCTACCTGGCCCAGAACCACTACTACGACGGCTTGACCTTTCATCGGGTGGAGGCAGGCTTCGTCGTCCAGGGCGGCGACCCCCTCGGTAACGGCACAGGCGGCCCCGCCTACAAGCTGCCTAACGAGACTAATCCCTCGACTTGGCCGCGCGGAACGGCCGGGATGGCCTCGAGTCAGGCGGGCGTGAGCGGTTCCCAGTTCTTCATCACACTCG
>JALYYG010000209.1 GCA_030946685.1 Candidatus Dormiibacterota bacterium
TCGAGCGCCCGGAACCAGCAGTCGGTAGTTACAGTCCAATGAGCGACCCCCAGGCAGAACCTGCGGAGGGCCGCCATCGCGGTTTCGTCCCGCAGGATAGCCTTCTCGATCTCGGGCATCAGGTCCGGCCGCACGTCGGCTATGGGCGCGTGGGTACTTGGTTAGAACGCCAGCTTGCTTATCAACGCTCCATCGGCAAGCCGATTGACCCTATCGTAATTGATAATCGGACGGCCGCAGCAGGTGACAAGAATCCGGATGACCCGGTGGAGCTCGCAGGGTCTTCTACAGGTTATGCGGCATCTTGGCGAAGAGTACGAGTGCAAATTCATTCTGATTGGATACCCGCCGAAGGAACTGACCAACAGTTACGGCCGCAAGATCGGCGCAGGCTCACCATTGCAGGGAACCCGCGTGCTCAGCCGGCAGTCCCTCTACAAACCGCAACGCATTCGAGGGGTGCCTGATGCCGCCGATGCACCCACCGCTGCAACTAGCATGAGTGTCGCGGCAGTGATGGCCACAACGACAAGCTTGGTCCGCTTCTTCATTCCCCTCATTTGCCCCAGGGTTACGCCATTGAACCGAACCCATGTTCGCGTGAGTTTGGGGAATTCGGTTGGGGCCTTTACCGGTTAGTTGGTAGCACCTTCCTCAGAAATCACGTGACTTTTGGCCGTTGAAGGCCGTTAGCCCACCAGATACCATAAGTGCTGGGATTGGCCGCCGGGTAGCGCCACCAATCGGGGAGGGAAGTCACGATCGTTCGCCGGGGCCTTGCTTTTGTGGTGGCAATTGGTCTCTTTGCCGCCAGCGCCGTCCCCGCCCTGGCGGCCTCGCCGGCCCGGGCCAACCTGGCCAGATCGGACAGCACGCCCGGCCTCCAGCATGCGGACAAGCTCCACCGGGCGGATCCCCGACGGCAGTTATCGATCGGGGTTAGCCTGGCGCTTCGAAATGAAGCGCAGCTCGAGGCCTTCATCGCCCAGGTGAGCGACCGCAAGTCCCCGAATTACGGGCACTATTTGACGCCGGGCCAATTCGCCGCCAGCTATGGCCCTACACAGACCCAGGTTCAGGAGGTGGTCGACCACCTCCGCACAAGCGGGCTGACGGTCGGGTCGGTGAGCAGTAATCGGACGATCGTGGATGCCACAGGCCCGGTCTCCGCAGTGGAGACGGCCTTCGGCGTCACCATCTCCGACTGGCACGATCGGGAATTGAATCGCGATTTCTTCGGGAACGAGACCGAGCCGACCCTACCGGCGGCAGTCGCATCCTATGTTGTGGGCGTCGCCGGGCTGAACAACCACTATCGGCTGCACCGGCTCGGACCGGGACCAAGAGTCGGTGGCGGGCCGGCTGGCGGCTATACGCCCAACGAGTTGAAGAAGGCCTACGACGTGACGCCGCTCGCCTCGGCCGGCTATACAGGGAGCGGCCAGCGGCTGGGACTCATGGAACTCGACGGCTTCCAACAGAACAACATCAACGCCTACGACACCCAATACGGACTCGGAAGCCCTCCACCAACCACAGTGGTTGTTCCCCCTGGTCCCGGCGCGCTCGACATTAATGGTGGTGAGATCGAGGTCGAGCTCGACATCGAAGTAATGCATGCCATTGCGCCTGCGTCGCCAATCACCGTCTGGGAGGGACAGAACAGCGACCAGGGCGTCAACGACACGTACAACGCCATCGTGACCAGCAACACGACGAAGTCGAATTCGACGAGCTGGGGGATCTGCGAGCCGAATACCACGCAAGCCGAGATGACGATCCTCGACAACATCTTCAAGCAGGCCGCCGCCCAGGGACAGAGCTTCTACGCCGCTTCGGGCGACAACGGTGCCTACGATTGCCGATACAGTCGCCAGCTCGCCGTCGACAGCCCGGCCAACGATCCCTATATCACCGGCACCGGGGGCACAAATCTGACTCTGAATACGGACAGCACCTACAAAACGGAGTCCGCCTGGTCAAACCGTGGTACGTCCCCGGCAACCGGCACTGGCGGCGGCCTCTCGAGCTACTTCGCCCGGCCGAGTTGGCAAACCGGTCCCGGCGTCGCAAATACCTACAGCAACGGGAAGCGGCAGGTGCCCGACGTCTCGTTGGACGCAGATCCACAAACGGGGTACTCGGTTTACGTGACCTACAACGGATCAACCGGCTGGAACGTCGTCGGTGGCACCAGCGCCGCTGCCCCAGCCTGGGCCGCGTTCACCGGTGTCTACAACCAGTATGCCGCGGCCTATGGCAAGCCGAATCTCGGGTACGCCAATCCGACGCTGTACAGCACGGCGTCAAATGGCCAGGCCT
>JALYYG010000216.1 GCA_030946685.1 Candidatus Dormiibacterota bacterium
TCGAAGCGCGGCAGCGGCACGAACGAGGCGAGCTGGGGAGCGCCGAGTTCAAGCGCATCGAGGACCATGCCGTCGAACAAGCCATCCGGCTCCAGGAAGATGCCGGCATCGACGTCATCACCGATGGCGAGCAGCGCCGCTTCGCCTTCTACGGCCACCTGATCGAGTCGTTCGAGGGTTTCGACAAGGAAGGCGGTTGGGCGATCCCTTTCCGTGACGAGAGCGGCGAAGCGCTCGTGTTAAGGAGACCTGTCGTCGTCGAGAAACTCCGATGGCGGCGCAGTATGTGCGCTGAGGAGTGGACGTTCGTCCGCGCCGTGGCGAAGCGACCCGCAAAGGTGACGATGCTCAGCGCCCAGCAGGCCGCCGCTTACTACGACCCCGAGAAGTCGCGTGGCGCGTACAGCACGCGGGACGCGTACCTGGCTGACATCGTCGACATCTCTCGCCGTGAGGTTGAAGAGCTCGCGCGGCTGGGCTGCACCTACGTGCAAATCGACGGGCCCCAGTACGGCGCGCTGCTCGATGCCAAGATGCGCGAGGGGTACCGGCAGCGGGGAAGCGACCCCGAGGAGTTGATCGACCGCTGCATCGAGATGGACAACGCGATCATCAAGGGGCACCCCGGGGTCACTTTCGGCCTTCACATCTGTCGAGGCAACAACCAGAGCAAGTTCTACGCCGAGGGCGACTACGAGCCCATCGCCCGAATCTTCGAGCGGTCGCTCTTCGACCGGTTTCTGCTCGAGTACGACGACGCCCGCTCCGGCGGGTTCGAGCCTCTGCGTCACCTGCCGGAAGACCGGGTGGCCGTTCTCGGCCTCGTTACAACTAAGAAACCCGCGCTGGAGAGCGATGACGAGCTGCGGTCCCGCATCAAAGAGGCTGCCCGGTTCGTGCCTCTAGATCGACTTGCGCTCAGCCCGCAGTGCGGCTTCGCCTCGACCCTGGAAGGCAACCGCATCTCGCCCGACCAGCAGCGGCAGAAGCTGGAGCTTGTCGGACGCGTGACGAAGACCGTCTGGTAGATCGCGGCCGCTAGCCGCCCGGATCAGGCCGACCGCTGCTGGATAAGCTCTGAGATGGAGCCCTCGAACTTGGCCAGCTGCTTGTGGACCTCGATCACCTCGTCGGAGCTGATCGGCTCAGTCGGATCGATGTCCGTCTGGTGCTCGGTCCACTCCGTGCCGCACTCGCACCTGTGGAACAGGTAGCGGTCCGTGTGGGACCGATAGAGATATACAGATGCCTCTTGCAGACGCCGTCCGCAAGCACATTTGCCCTTGTCTGGTTCCAGCTTTGACTTTTGCAATGACGTATTCCTGACCTGTATAACGAACCAGATTGCAGTTTCGTTGCGCGGATGTTACACGTGTGCGCGCCAAATGGGAAAATCCGTATATACACAAATGGGCAGGCGTTACTGGGAGGAATTCAACGCCGCCAGTAGGCCTTTGAGATCGCGTAGGCGCTCGGTCCGCGCAGCGTGCTCGAGCGTCTGGTATTGGGACAGGACGTCGACAAAGCCCTCGCCGACGTCGTAGCCGTGCCGGCGCAGCAGGTCGCGGCCCATATCCCCCAGGCCCGCCAGCACGTCCCGCACCCTGCTCTGAGGCCCGAAAGCGTCAGGCACTCGGCGTTTCGATCTTGCGGAGGATCACCCTATGGCCGTGCCAGTAGTCCGGGACCCCGGCCGGCGGATCGCCGGTGTAGCTGAGCTCCAGGCACCAGATCCCGTCCACCTGGATCGGAGCCACGGAAAACTTGGTCCTGACGCCGCGGCGCTGCAGCTCCTGGAGCAGCGCCACCCCGTAGAGCACCAGCGCTCCGGGCAGGCTGATCGTGTTGATACGGCCCCCTTCGCTCGAACCGTCGACGCCGGACGTGCGCGAACCGAGGGCGTGAGTCACGTTGAGAAGGTTAACCTGCGCACGCCCCTCTCCCCTAGGGGAGAGGGAAACAGCCGCGTCTCTCCCTGACCCACTCTTCCGGGGAGAGGGAATCTAGCTCTTGCGGGCGCGGAGCGCCGCCAGGATCGCCTCCACCGTCGCCTCGTAGCCGAGGCGGCCGGTGTCCAGGACCATGTCGTAGTGCGATGGCAGGTTCCGATCGTGGCCGTAGACCTGCTTGATGTAGGCGGTCCAGTTCTCGTCGGTCTGCTTCAAGCGGCGCCGTGCCTCCTCCTCCGAGAGTTTGAAGCGCGCCATCACGGCTTTGAGGCGAACCGCCTCCGCGGCGCGCAGGTAGACGTGAAGCGCGCCTGGGAAGTCGCGAAGGATATAGGCGCCGCCCCGGCCGATGATTATCACATTGCCCTCGCGGGCCGCCTCCCTGATCACCTGCTGGGTTATCTCGAGGACGGCACGGCGGGTGTCGAAGACGGGATCGACATTGGGCGGGTTCCAGGCCGCGGTCTCGGGCGGGATCATCGGCTCGCCGCTCGCCGATCCGAGCGCCATGAGGAGGCGGTGGAGCAGGGAGCCCGGCTGCTCGTCCTCGGCCTCGACCTCTTCCTGGGGGAGCTGGAGCCGCTGCGCGACATTGTTGATCAGCTGGGAGTCGAGAACGTCAACTTTCAGGCGGCCGGCCAGCATCTCGGCCACCCTCCTCCCCCCGGCCCCAAACTGGCGCCCAATCGTGATGACCGGCATGCGCGGTCAAATCTACTTCACCAAGTCGTTGTGTAGCGGCCGGGGATTTTGGTCTCGCTACCGTCACCGTGGACGATCACGATGTCTCGCAGCGGGTCCTCGACCGTGTGACATGGTGTTTGCGGCGCACTACCGCATGGGCTCGGTTCGAGTCTTGTCAGCGACATGAACGCGATCGCGAAGCCTTTTCCATCCGGTTGGGCGGTGAAGCTGCCGAGCGCATCCAGTCCGCGATACGTCCAGATCGGCAAATCGGTGCTCCACCGGACCACCAACAGGCCGGCCGACTGCATATTTGTGTCGAAGCCGTTGCTCGCAAGCACCAGGTTGTCGTCGCCGCTGAAGGCGAGGACCTTCACCGACGGGTCGAGCGCCGCGAGCTGCCGCCCATCGGAAACGCGCCTGATGAATGTGGGGGCGTCGCCTTGCGAGTTCTCCGCAACATCAACGCCATCCCGGCTGGCGACCACGCTCG
>JALYYG010000156.1 GCA_030946685.1 Candidatus Dormiibacterota bacterium
CTCTGGCATTCAGCCTCCTGGTACCCGACCAGCCCGATAGTCGAGATATCCCTGCAACAATAGCGTGGCGGCGACTCGGTCGATCTCCTGGCGCCGTTTGCCGCGCCGCTTACCCTGTTCGATCAGGTACCGCTCGGCCGCTACGCTCGTGAGTCGTTCGTCCCAGTATGCTACCGGCCGTCCGGTTGCCTTTGCTAACTGGGCGCCGAACGCCTGTGCCGACTGAGCTGCGGCATCGATACGGCCGTTCATCAGTCGTGGCAGCCCGACAACGATCAGTCCAACCTCGTGGCGCTCCACCAGCTCGCGCAGCGCCTTGAGATCCTCAGGCTCCGATCGGCGCGCCAGCACGCTGAGTGGCTGCGCTATCGTCCCCGACGGATCACTGAGCGCGAGGCCGAGCCGGACCGTGCCCGGGTCGATCGCGAGAATCCTCACGGGCTCGCGTTGGTGCTGGAGACCTCCTGGATCTTGAGCGTGATGCGGGAGCTAAAGAGCGGCAGCCACGGCAGGCCGAAAGGTGACTGGGTGACCCGGGCGTCAACCACGTTGGGGAGCGACTGGAGGAAGGCGCGCCCCTTGCTCGGACTCATCCCTTTGAGATGTGACCGGATCGCCGATTCAAGGAAGATCGGCGTGTAGAAACCGGAGGTGTGGCCGTTAAGTGTGATGTGTCCGTCAGCGGTCATGTCACTTGGGTCGTATTTGATAGTCGTTCCGTCGGTGGTCAACTGCGAGCCCTGGGGGACCTTCCGCTGGAGGAACCCCTTGAGCTGTTGCTGGACCGCCTTGTCGTCGAAGGCGACGCCATCACCGGCAACTTTGATCGTGACCGTGAAGCCGCCCACCTCGTCGCCAACAGCGTGGTCGGCCTTCGCCGTGGCTTGCACGCCATTTCCCACCAGGACGAGCTTCTTGCCCTGGGCCTTCCCGGTCAACTGGTCCGTAACCCGGGGCAGCGCGTCCTTGGCGTAGACGTCCCGGATGCTGTCCATGTCCGACTGCTGTATCACGGTTGCGGTTCGCGCATCCGCGCCACCGCTGATCGCTTGGGCATTGTTGACCGAGAGCAGATCATCCGGATTGTTGTTATTGATGTATCGAATGGTGTCCACCTCGGTATTGCCAGCAGCACCCGCCTGGACGGCGGCAACCGGAGCGTCAACGGAGCCCTGGGACACCAGTGTTGACTGAACAGTGACTGACTTCGTAGTTACGTAATGCTTACCGCTCCCGGTGCTCACGTCGGTCCCTGCCCGTATCGGGATGGTACATATGAACCCCGAACAACTCGCCTTAAATGTCACTTGTCCGGTGGCTTTTGCGGCATCAATCTGCTTCTGCCCAGTTGGCGTTCCGGGCAGATTCTGGGACTCCTCGGCATGAATCGCCTGGGTCGCGAAGCGGTCAGGTGACCCCGCAGCCACGCCGGGAGCTCCCAACAGCTGCACATCGGCTTTGATCGGGGTCCCCTGGACCGCCACGGTCGCGGTCGCCGTCGGCAAGTACAGGAGGCCCACCAGCAGGCCGATGACTGCGAGGACGGCCGCCCCGATCAGGTATGGCCGGTAGCTTCCGAGGGGCGGCCCTGATGCGGCCGGTTTGCGTGGGGCCGGCGCCTGACGCTTGGGCGGAGCCGACATAACCGACGCTTCCCGGGGCCGGTCGAGCGTGGCAACGCCACGCTGAGCGGCATTCGCCGGGCTGGTTGGAGGGGCCGTCAGCGCGACGGCAGAAGGGGCGGGAGCGGTGGCGGTCGCTGCGGCCGAGGAAGGCTCGCCGGCGAGTTCCGGTCGGTGCACTTCGGTGCCGCGGTCGTACGCGGCCAGACTCGGAAAGGCGGTAAAGCCGGCTTCCAGCGACATCGCCTGCAGCCGAGGGTCAGCGCTAACCAGGTTTACCCGCTTGCCGTAACTGTCGGCATAGCGCTTGAGGAGCCGGAAGCTCATAGCACTCTGGAGAGACCGGGCACGCTCCGGGACTACGAACGTGACCTCCTCCTCGAGGCTGAGGTCACGTAAGCGATCGACCAGGTCGGTGATCTCCTCGTCGGCTTCGACGTAGAGCAGCTTGGCCAGAGTCTTCACAGTTTTAACACGTCGCTGCCTTTCATACCCGAAACGTCACTGATTGTCGAGTTGTTACGGTGTCAGGTTTTCTCGGCCGCCGATCAGACCCTCATCGCCTTGAGCACCTTCCGCATCAGCCCGAATAAGGGCGCCTGGTCCTCTGACTGCTGCTGAATCGCGTGAAACGCCAGCCCCATGGGGGTGATGTCCTGCTGGTCGAGTAGGAGCCCCGTTGAGTCGTAAATGCCCCGGATGTCGACCGGCCGCAGAACGTTGATCGTCGGCGTACGGGCGAACGGAAGTTTGTCCC
>JALYYG010000232.1 GCA_030946685.1 Candidatus Dormiibacterota bacterium
CTACACGGCCACTCTGGTCTCCCGTGGCGACGAAGGCGTCAGCACGCTGATGACGCGCACGATCCGCCTGGTCGCAATCCCGGGCCTGGTCGCCGTGCTGGTTACCACATTCATCGCCCGGCCGGTGGCGAATTTCGAGCACCTTGGATCCGGGCTGCCGGTGCTGATCCTCGGCTTCTCCATTGCGCTCGTCTGGCAGGTGGCAGTACCCCGGGGAATCCTTCAGGGCCTGCAGCGGTTCACCTCGCTGGCGCTCAACCTGGGCCTCGAGCTGATCGTTCGCACGGGCGTCGTGTTCGCCTTGCTGGTCGCCGGTTACGCCGTGTCGGGAGCGATGGCCGCGGTTTTCATCGGCCTGGCGTTCTGCTTCGCGCTCGGTCTCTTCTCCCTCCGCGACCATTTCACCCGCGGCGGCACGCGTGTGCCTCTGCGGGTGATGGCCGGGTTCTCCTTGACCGCGGCGGCGGGGATCATCGGCATCCAGATCCTCTACAACCAGGACGTCATCCTCGCGGTGCATTACCTCAAGGGTCACGCCGGCGGAATCTACGGTGGGCTCAACAAGATCGGGACGATCCTGTTTTTCCTGACCCTGAGCGTGAGCCAGGTGCTGTTCCCACGAGTGGTGGAGGCGGTCGCGAAGGAGCAGCACCCGGGCCGGATCCTCCTTCAGTCCGCCGGCATCCTCACGGCTTTAGGGGCCGGCGCCTTGGTCGTCTTTGCAGTGGTGCCGGGGCTCGTGGTGGGGATCCTGTTCGGGCCGGAGTTCCGCGACGCCTCGCCCTACGTGCTCGCGGTCGGCGTCATCGGTCTGGCGCTCTCGCTCAACAACCTGCTGATCTGGTTCTTCATGGCCGTGCACGACCGGGTGTTCGTGCCGATTCTTGCCGCGGCCTGCATCGCGGAGGCGACGCTCATCGTCCTTTTTCACGGAGAGGTCGGGCAAATCGTGGCGGACGTGCTGGCGTCGCTGCTTGGGTTGCTGGCGCTGCTGAGCATCCGGTGCTACCTGCTGCTGCCCACCCTCCGAGCCGAGAGCGTGGCCGAACCACAGCTCTCCGTTTGAGGTCCTCCACGCTAACGCCCCCTGAACGGGGGAGGAAAAGTAAGTCCCGCCTGCCCTTGCGGGCCTGCGGGACTTAAAGAACGCTCGGCAACGACCTACTCTCCCACCGGGTTACCCCGACAGTACCATCGGCGCTGGAGGGCTTAACTACCGTGTTCGGAATGGGAACGGGTGTCTCCCCTCCGCCATGGTCACCGAACATCGCCAATTATAACCAGCCCCTGCCGCCCTTCAGGGAGGAGGGCAGGGTGGGGGGCGTTTGCCAGGTACAAACGTGAGGGCAGGACTGGACGCGTTTGCTGGGTAGGTCCCCTACCTCGTTCGGCGGCGCCGGGCTCGGAGGCTCTTGATCTTGCGAGCCTCCGACGGCGGGACGTAGTGCGACCGGCGACGCATTTCGCGCACGAGCCCCTGCTCCTGCACCTTGCGGCGGAAGTCCCGAAGGGCCTGCTCGAACTCCCCGGGATCCTTTACGACGATTCGCACAACCCGCCAAGGATACCGGTTTATCCGGCAGCCTTGCTCCTATTCAAGTACGTCAGGGCGCACGGTCCGCCCGACCGCGATGACTATGAAAACCACCACCCAGACCCCGATCACGATCAGCGCGTGCCTCCCGTCGACGTCGTTCAGGGGAGGAGCGAAGGCGGCGATCGACTGGTGATCCGGCTCGATCTGCCTCAGGACGACGTTCAGATTGGGCCCCAGCAGATACTCCGTGATGTTCCGCCAAGGTGAGTCGTGTCTGGTTGCCCGGGACGTCAGGGCCATGATCCCAACCAGGAAGTTGTCGACCGGGAAGAAGGCCAGCGATGCGGCCATGGCGAAGGCGAGGGCACGCCCAAGACCGGCCGCCGCAGCGGCCAGGAGGATGACGACCCCGATGCTTATCCCCTGCACGAGCAGCCAGTACCGGAAGTCTTGCCAGAAGGCGGCGCTGAGCGTGTCGAGCCCGGCCAACCCCCCTGTCGACGACGCGTAAATGGCGGTCACGATCCCACCCACCACGAGCAGGTAACCAGCAAGCAGCACTATCCCGATGATCGCGAGCAGGACGAGCTTGGCGAGCAGCAGGTGCAGCCTGCCCACGCCGCGCGCATAGGCGATGCGGATCGTGCCCGCGGAGTACTCCATCGCGATGAGCCGGGAGCCGACGAGCAGGAGGAGGATGCCAGAACCGATCTGGAAGACGGTGCCGTAGAGGTTCAGCATCTGGAATGCAAAGCCGGACGGGTCAGTCTTGGCCGTGTCCTGGATGTTCCCCGCGGTGGTGATCCCGACGACGGTGATCCCCAGCAGCACAAACGCCCCGGCCAGCATCAGCCAGAAGCTCAGCTGCCGCGAAACCTTGATGGCCTCGCCACGGACCGAGCCGAAGAAGCTGGGGCCGGTCACGAGTCGCCGCCCGTGAGGCTCAGGAAGATGTCCTCGAGGTCGCGCTGCCGCTCGCTGACTGAATCCGGGTTGTGGCCGTTCTGAACGAGGAAGGCGATCAGGCTGCGACCGCGACCCTCCGGCGCGCGCGTGATGACGAGACCATGCTCGACGCGGGCTTCCTGGCCCCACGGCTGAAGCCGAAGGGCGGCGGCGAGGTCGTCCGGCGCATCGACCTTGATCTCGAATTCGCCCGGCGCATCCAGCAGCTCGGCCACCGGCGCGACCCGAACTAGGCGGCCGTGGTTGATGATCGCCACGCGCGTGCAGATCTGCTGCACCTCGCTGAGGACGTGGCTGGATATGAACACCGTCTTGCCGTCGGCGGCGAGACCGCGCAGCAGGTCGCGCATCTCGACGATGCCGGCCGGGTCCAACCCGTTGGCAGGCTCATCGAGGATGAGCAGGTCGGGGTCGTTCAGAAGCGCGATGGCGAGGCCGAGCCGCTGCTTCATACCCATCGAATAGGTCTTGACCTTGTCCTTGTCCCGGCCTTTCAACGAGACGATATCGAGCACCTCGTCGATTCGCCTCTCCCCCACGCCGCCGAGGAGATCCCCGATGGCTCGCAGGTTGTTGCGGCCGGACATGTAGCCGTACAGCGCAGGGGCCTCGACTAGAGCGCCCACGCGGGGAAGGACCTTGGCGCGGTTGTGACGGACCTCGAAGCCGAGCATCTCCACGGATCCGTTGGTCGGAGCGACCAGGCCGAGCGCCATGCGGATCGTGGTGGTCTTGCCCGCGCCGTTGGGACCAAGGAATCCGAAGAGCTCGCCGCGGTCGACCTGAAGGTCGAGAT
>JALYYG010000239.1 GCA_030946685.1 Candidatus Dormiibacterota bacterium
CCACCGATGCTCGAAGCGCCCTCGAGGACCAGCACCCGGAAACCCGCACGTGCCGCGTAGGCCGCCGCGACCAGGTTGTTGTGGCCCGCGCCGGCAAAGATGATGTCGTGCCGGCTCATGCCGCCCCTAGGTCGGCTCATGCCGCCCCTAGGTAGAGGCGGCCGATCTCGGGGTTGTTGAGCACCTCCGGACCCGGACCCTGGAGGCGGATCCTCCCGCTCTCCATCACGACGCCCTGGCTCGCGATGCCAAGCCCCGAGCGAGCGTTCTGTTCGACGAGGAGCAGGGTGCGGCCAGCCTCATGCATGGCCCGGATGGTGGTGAACACCACAGAGCGAGTTTTCGGGTCGAGGCCCATCGAGGGCTCGTCGAGGATGAGGAGCGAAGGATCGAGCATCAACGCTCGCGCGAACTCCACGATCTTCTGCTGGCCACCCGAAAGTGAAGCCGCTGGCTCGTAACGGCGCTCGCCGACAAGTGGAAAGGTTTGGCAGACAGCCTCAAGCCGGCGCGCGACCAGGGCCCTGTCTCGCACCGTGTAAGCCCCCAAGCGCACGTTTTCCCAGACCGTCATGGTCGGGAACAGGCTGCGCTCCTGTGGGACCTGAACGATGCCTCGGTTGAGGACGGACCGCGGGCTGAGCCCGGCGATGGACTCGCCTCGAAAACGGACCGACCCGTGGCTGGGTCGCAGCAGGCCGCTGACCACCCGCAGCAGAGTCGACTTGCCGGCGCCGTTCGGCCCGACGATGCAGGTAAGGCTTCCTTCCTCCACCGCCAGGTCGATTCCGAGCAAAATGTCGCCGCCGCCATAGCCGGCTGAAAGACCTTGCAGCTCGAGGAGGGCGCCCATGTCAGGCGCCCAAGTAAGCGTCGAGGACCACCGGGTCAGCGCGAACGGCTTCCGGAGTGCCGGTCGCGATCTGACGGCCGTGCTGCACAACGATGACCTCGGAGCACAGCTTCATGACAAAGCTCATGTTGTGCTCGACGATCAGGAAGGTCGTTCCGCGCGCGTTCAGTGTGCGAAGGCGGTCCGCGATGCGCTCGAGCAGTGCCGGGTTGACACCGCCCGCCGGTTCGTCGAGGAGCACCAGCTCGGGCTCCGCCATCATCACAGCGCCGAGCTCGAGGAGCTTGCGCTGTCCATAGGAGAGTGTGCCGCCCAGAGCGCCGGCGACCTGGGAGATCTCGAGAAAGTCGAGCATCTCCATGGCGCGCGATTTCTCACTGCTCCAGTCGGACCGCGAGAAGAGGGCGCGCAGGCCGTGGCGCCGAACGGGCACCAACAAGTTCTCGAGCGCGGTGAGCCGTGGAAAGATGCGCGCGAGCTGAAAGGTGCGGCCGATCCCTCGCGCGTAGACGCGATCTGGCCCGAGGCCGTCGATCGTTTTGGATTTGAAGGTGACGCGGCCCTGGTCTTTGGCGATGAAGCCTGTGATCAGGTTGAAGATCGTGGTCTTGCCCGATCCGTTCGGGCCGATGAGCCCGGTGATGCTGCCCGCCGGGATGGAGAGCGAGCAGTCGTCCACCGCGACCACGCCCCCAAAGCGCTTGCTCAGGTGATCGACCTCGAGCAGGCTCACGGCGCGACCCTCCCGTGCGCGGTCGGCAAAGGCTCGGTGGCCCGCCGTCTCGTACGCAGATCGCGAACCGACGGGATGATGCCGCGGGGCATGAGGAGGATGACGATCAGGAAGACGGAGGAGTACAGCACGAGGTAAAGCCGGCTGGCACCGTAGTTGTAGGCAAGCCACAGCTGCGCCGGCACGAGGATCACCGCTCCGAGGACCGGTCCACCCAGAGTGCCGAGGCCGCCGAGGAAAACCATCAGCACCATCGAGATCCCGACCAGCGGGTCGATCACGAACTCCGGGTAGATGTAGGTCACGTAGTAGCCGTAGACGCCGCCGATCATTCCGACGAGCGCAGCGCTCACGACGAACGCCGTCAGCTTGAAAGCGCCGGCGGGGACGCCGATGGCCAGGGCCTTGTCCTCATCGTCGCGAATGGCCAGCAGGCCGAGGCCGAATTTTGAGCGGCGGATCCACCACGAGACGGCAAGTGCGAGGAGAGCGAGCGCGAGCATCGAATAGTAGAAGGGGATGTTGTAGAAGTCGCCGCGCCAGGGCGGGCTGGGGAAGGCCAGGCCTGCGCCGCCGCCAGTCAAGCTGATGAGATTCTCGGCCAGCAGCTGCAGCATGAACATGAAGGCGATGGTGACGATCACGAAGGTCGCGGCCCGCGTGCGCAGCGCAAACCAGCCCACCGCCGTGGCCAGCAATGCCGTGAGAAAACCGGCGACTGGCACGAACACAAACGGCATGTAGCCGCCGGCGATCGCAAGCTTGGCGAGCACGAGGCCCAGCGCGTACGAACCGAAGCCGAAGAACGCCGCGTGGCCCAGCGAGATGTAGCCCGTGTAGCCGCCCATGATGTTCCAGGCGGTCGCGAGCCCCACGTACATCAAAGTGAAGACCCCCATGTTCGTCGTCGCCGAATCGGGTGCGACCGCCGGGAGCGCAAGCGCGAATACCAGTACAAGGCCCAGCCCAATCAGGAGACGCACGTCGCGTGGACCCTTCACAGCCGCTCGCGCACAGTCACGCCAAAGAGTCCCTGGGGCCGCAAGAGCAGCACTGCGACCAGGATGACGAAGAAGGCGAAGTTGGCCCAGACCGGCGAGATCACAACCGAGGTGATGTCCTCGATCACCAGCATCACCAGGGCGGCGATGATGGCGCCGCGCAGGCTCCCGAGCCCGCCGAGGACGATGATCGTCAACAACCTCGAGATCAAGTCGTAGTGGCTTCCGGGATTGAATGAATTGGTGATACCGAAAACCACGCCACCGGCAGCGGCGGTCGCCATTCCGATGCCGAACGCGACCGCGGACACACGGTCGACGTCGATGCCGATGAGCTGGGCGGCCGTCCGGTTGAGCATCGTCGCGCGGATTGCGCTACCGAAATTCGTGCGGTAGAGCATGAAGAAGATCGCTCCCAGGATGGCCAGGCACAGCAGAAAACCGTAGATGTAGACATAGGTGATTCGAAAGCTGCCAATCGGGAAGCTGGCGGTGTCGTACCAGGCGGTGAGCTGCACATAGTTCGAGGTGAAGAAGTAGGCAAGCAAGCCCTCGATGCCGAGCGCCAGGGCGTAGGTCACGAGCACGGAGAGCGCCTCGCGATCCGTCTTCAAGGGACGGATGAAGACGATCTGCAGGATCACCCCTAAGCCAAACATCACGGGCATGGTCACGACGAGGCTCAGGAAAGGATCGATGTTGAGGTTGTGCCACAGCACGAAGCTGAGATAAGCCCCCAAGACGACCAGCGCCCCGTGGCCAACGTTGATGATGCGCATGACGCCGAAGATCAAGGTGAGGCCGGATGCCATCAGCGCGTACACGCCTCCGGTGAGGACGCCGAGCACAGCGGCCTCCAGGACCAGCGTCATCACAGCGTGCCCGTGTTGAGTCGGTGAATCTTCCTTGAGCCCCCCTCCCCCAGCCCTCCCCCGTTCAGGGGGAGGGAGATCAGGTTCGGACCTGATCTACATGGACGGTGGCCGCTGCTCACCGTCCCCGCTTCACCTGGGACCTCGGACAGGTGCTACTGCCAGTTGCGCTTGGGGTACTCGGGCTGTGAGGCGGCCACCGTCGTCGGGTAGACGAAGACCGCGTTGCCGTTCAGCCACTGTTCGACGAAAACGCCGACGCCGCCTTGAGGTTTGCCGACCGAATCGAAGGCCATCGGACCCTGGACCGTTTGGTACGTCCCGGTGTGGAGAGCGGCGATCAACTTCTGGTTGTCGATGCTGTTGGCCTTGGCCGCCGCCTGCTCGATGACCTGCCCGACGCTGTAGGCCTCCGGCGAGTCGGCGCTGATGTCCGCGGCCTTCATGCTGTATTTGGTCATCATCTCGCTCACGAATGTCGGGTTTCCGTAGGCCGTCGCGCTCGCCGTCCAACCCGCCGGCACCATGATCCCCTCAGTGTTGGCTTTGAGCTTGTCGGAGAAGGCGGCCCCCTGGTCCGGGCCCGCGGTCTCGATCAGGGTTTTCGGGTTGTAGCGCTGCTGGATGAACGTCTTGACGAACGCGATCGCGTCAGGCACCTGGGTGCCGAGGATGACGGCATCGGCCTTCGAGCTGGCGACGTGCAAGGCCAAGGGAGTGAAGTCGGTGGTCTCAGCCGGGTAAACCTTGTAGTACACCGTCTTGATTCCGCCAGCCTCCAGGAGACTCTTAGCCTTGTCGATCTGCGGCTGTGTGAAAGGGTCGTCCTCGGTCGCGTACGCCGCGGTGGCCGGTCGCTGGCCTGGTTGCAGCGAAAGCAGCCAGTTCGTGTAGCTGACGAGGTTGTCCTCGATCGCCGCCGGCTGCACGAAGAACAGGCTCTTGAGGCCGAGCTTGAACACCGA
>JALYYG010000244.1 GCA_030946685.1 Candidatus Dormiibacterota bacterium
CGTGCAGGCTCGTGATGTCGCTGTATCCGCAGAAAGGCTTGCCCGTCGCCGCCATGGCGTTGATGTCCAGGAGGGGCAGCAGCCGGGCCGCTCCATAGCCGCCCTGCAGGCAATGCACGCCGTCAACTTCGGGGTCGAGGAACATCGCCATCAGGTCGGCGGCGCGCCTTTCGTCAGTGCCGGCAAGGTAGCCGCGCTGCTCGCGGACGTTGGGGCCGACCTTGACCTTGAAGCCCAGGCTCTCCAACCAGCGCACGCCCCGGCGCAGCTCGCTGCGGTTGTAGTAAGGGCTCGCGGGCGCGGCCACTCCGATGGTGTCTCCAGCCTGCAGCCGCCGAGGCTTTCGCATTCGTCAGCCCTGCAGCGGGTCGAGTGCGTCGCGGATGCCGTCGCCGAGGAAGTTGATGGCCAGGATGGCCACGGTCAGCACCAGGCCAGGCACGATCACCAGGTGCGGTGACTGGAGCACATAGGTCTGGGAGTTGGTGAGCATGTTGCCCCAAGTCGGAATGTCGGGCGGCACGCCGAGCCCCAGGAAGTCGAGGAACGCCTCATACAGCATGTTGTAGGCGACTTCCAGCGTTGCGGTGACGATGATCGCCGCGGCGCAAGCGGGCAGCAGGTGACTGAGCACAATGCGCAGGGCGCCGGCGCCGATCACACGTTCAGCGGCCACGAACTCCCGCTCCTTGAGCGCCAGGAACTCGCCGCGCACGATGCGCGCGAGGTACATCCAGCCGAACAGGCCCAGGAAAACGATGATGGTCACCACCGTCGCGCCGACCATCGAAAAGATGATCAGCAGCAGGAAAAGCGCTGGGAAGCTCAGCATTGCGTCGACGAATCGCATGAGGGCCGCGTCGACCCAGCCTCCCAGCCAGCCCGACACGGCGCCGATCGTTACGCCGACGACCACCGACACCAGTGTGGCCATGATTCCGATCAGCAGCGATGTGCGCCCGCCGAAGAGGAGGCGGCTGAGAACGTCGCGACCCAGCTCGTCAGTGCCCAGCCAGTGGTCGGCGCCGGGAGGCGCGAGGAAGTTGAACAGGTCCTGCGCGTCGGGCTGGTAGCGGGCCAGGAGTGGCGCCGCCACGGACGCAAGGACGATCAGACCGAAAAGGGCCGCACCGAGCAGCGCCAATTTGTGGCGCCTGAATCGGCGCCAGATCAGTGTCCGATTGCTGAGGTGCGGTCTCAGCCCGGCGATGGCCTCGCTCTCGGCCTGGCGAGCGATTGAGGCGACGCTGTGCGGGAGCATGCTCATAACGTCGGCTTACTCATTGGAGATACGCGGATCGAGCGCGCCGTATGTGATGTCGGCGATCAGGTTGCCGAGGATGATCAGGACCGCGGAGATCATGAGGATGCCCATCTGCACGGGGTAGTCGCGCCCAATGAGGGAGGTCCAGAAGAGCCGGCCCATTCCCGGCCAGCTGAAGACGACCTCGATGGTCGTGGCTCCGACGAAGTAGCCTGGCAGGTCGAGACCCATGACCGTGACCAGCGGGATGAGCGCATTGCGCAGACCGTGCTTCACGACCACCGCCCACTCGGCGAGCCCTTTGGCCCGCGCCGTGCGGACGTAGTCCTGGCGCATCGCCTCCATCAGCGACGAGCGCACGTAGCGGCTCCACCCCGCAATGCTGGTGATCGCGAGCGTGGTCGCGGGCAGGATGAGGTGCCGTGCGACGTCCAGCGGGTCGGTTGTGGTCACGTCGCTGGTCATGCCCGCCGACGGAAGCCAGCCGAGCTGCACCGCGAGGAAGAGCTGGAGCATAAGCCCGAACCAGAACGCGGGCATGCTGAGCCCGAAGTAGCTGAGCAGGGTCGTGATGTTGTCGAAAAGCCTGTAAGGCCGCACCGCGCCCAGGATCCCGAGTGGGATGGCCATGACCAGTGCGACCACGAAGCCGGCGCCCATCAAAAGGAATGTGGCGCCGATGCGTTCGCCTATGACCGTGAGCACCGGCCGCCCATCGACATAGCTGAAGCCCCAGTCGCCGCGGACCAGGGACGACAGCCACAGCAAAAAGCGCTGTGGCCAGGGTTTGTCCAGGCCGAGGTTGACCGTGATCTCGTGCAGCTTTTCGGCGGTGAGGTGCGGGTTGTGGGCGAAGACCACCAGCGGACCGCCCGGCGCCAGGTTCATGATGGCGAAACTGACAAACGCCACCGCCACCAGCAGGGGCACCGCCTGCACCATCCGGCGGGTGCTGAACTTCAGCACGTGGGCCGCTCAGCCCCACCGACGGGGATCCTCAGCTCGTGTAGTACCAGTCGCCCGCGTTCCAGAAATAGCCGGTCTCCACCCCCGCGGGCAGCCACCCGTGGAAGTTCTTCGGTGAGGACGAGATGAGGTGGTTCCACCACAGGAAGATGTCCGGCACCTGGTCGGCCAGCAGCTTCTGAATCTGGCTGAAGATCGCTTTGCGCTTTGCCCTGTCGACAGTGGCGTCCTGAGCGTTGGTCAGGTCGTCGATCTGGGATTGGAAGCTGAACTTGTTGAAGTAGCCGATGAAGTTGCCCCCACCGCCCTGCGGGTTGCTCGGGATCTGGCTGCTGTTCCAGAAGTAGGTGTCGGTGGGGTCGATGCTGTTGAACCAGGAATACAGCAGCCCGGTCATGTTCTTGTTGAACTGCGGACCGTTCGGGCTGTAGAGAGAGTTGGCGTCCTGGAAGCCGGGCGCGTTCATCTTGATGCCGACCTGCGCCCATGACGCGTCGATCACCTGCACCGCCTGCTGCGTGACCGGGTCACCGCTGACCGCATAGAGCGTCATCACGAACGGTGTTCCGTTCTTCTGCAGGAACCCGTCTGAGCCCGCGGTGAAGCCGTCGTCCGCCAGCAGCTGTTTGGCCTTGGCGATGCTGTAGTCGTGGTGAGGAACGTTGGGCTCGTAGGCCCAGCTGATCGGACTCTGGTCCGCGTACGCGACATCG
Organism: Candidatus Dormiibacterota bacterium; assembly: GCA_030946685.1. Taxonomy (GTDB): domain Bacteria; phylum Chloroflexota; class Dormibacteria; order Dormibacterales; family Dormibacteraceae; genus Palsa-872. Next base: position 2,944 of record JALYYG010000244.1, read on the forward strand.
GCCGCCCCTCTGAGGATCGACTGCATGATCTGCTTCTTGGGCGTCGCGTAGTCGAGCGCCTGCCGGACCGGGGTCTCCAGGAGGAAGCCCACCTCCTTGAGGTCGATGTGGTACCACTGCAGCCCCGGCAGGTTGGACAGGTTGTGGTTGGAGATCTTCTGCATGTCACCGATCTGCTGAGCGTTCATCCCGTACGCGAGGTTGACCTCCCCCGTCTTCAGCTGGTTGAGCAGGGTGGTCTGGTCGGGAACGATCCGGAAGACGATCTTGTCGAGCTTGGGCTTGCCGCCCCAGTAATTGGCGTAGGCCGTCAACGTGATGTGGTCGGCGCTCTTCCACTCGGTCACCTGGAAGGGTCCGGTGCCGATCGGCATACGGTTGTAGGGGTCCTTGTTGAAGTCGGCGCTCTTCGCCAGGAGGTGCTTGGGTACCAGCGGCGACGGGGCGACGGCTTCGAGGAAGCCGGCGTAGAGCGACTTGAGGTGGAAGACGACAGTTGACGGGTCGGGCGTGTCGACGTGGTCGACGTTGCTCCAGCCGTTCGTCGTGTTCGCGTTGACGTGGGGATTGACGAAGCTGTCGTATGTGAACCTGACGTCGTCGGCGGTGAAGGGCTGGCCGTCCTGCCACGTGACGCCCTGGCGCAGGTGGAAGGTGTAGGTCAGCGCATCGGATGAGATCTCCCAGGAGGTGGCGAGCCTGGGCACCAGCTTGCCCGTGTTGTCGATCGCCGCCATCGGCTCATCGATGGCGCTGACCACGTCATAGGACGTGGCGAGTGTGTAGAGCACCGGGTTCAGGTAATCGGGCTCCTCGGTCTCGCCGATCACGAGGGTCCCACCCTGCTTCGGAGTGCCATTTGAGCCCGACCCGCCAGTCGTGCTGCCACAGGCGAAGGTCACCAACACGAGCGCCAGAAAGGCCGCGCTGTTTCTCATCCCTCTCCTTAGAGCCCTCCCGAGGATGCCCCATGAAATAGCCACCTCGCGGAGGCGACAAATGATCGATTGCGACATCCACCAAGAGCTGGGCGACGTCGAGGAGCTCCTGCACTTCGTCGAGCCGGCCCAGCGGGATTGGTTCAGGAGCCAGGGACCGCTGCTCGGGCTGCCGGGCTACAGCTGGACGCACCCCGCGTCGTGGTTCCGCCAGGACCTCGCGCATGAGGACGGCCATCCGCCGGGGGCGAACGCGGCAGCGGTGGTGCGAGAGGTGCTCGACCCTCTCGGCGTGGACATCGGCGTGCTGAATGCAGACGACGCTTTGTACGTATCCCTCATGGCCAGCCCGTATCGCGCGGCCGCCCTGGCCCGGGCTCACAACGACTGGACGCGGGACGCGTGGCTTGTCCAGGATTCGCGGCTCCGCGCATCGATGATTTGCCCGGCGCAGGCTCCAGCAGCGGCAGCCGACGAGATCAGGCGCGTCGCCAAGGACGGGCGCTTCGTGGCTGTGCTTTTGAGCGGCGGCTCGGAGCGGCCGTATGGCGAGCCGCGGTACCTGCCGGTGTTCGAGGCCGCCGTTGAGTGTGGCCTGCCAGTGGCCATTCATTCCGGCGGCGAGGGCATGGGCCTCGCCGGCGACTCCGGCGGCGCTGGCCCCCCGACCTTCTATATCGAGTGGCACACGCTCGGCTCGGCCTGCAGCATCATGTCCCACCTGGTGTCGCTGGTCGTCCACGGCACGTTCGAGCGATTGCCGGAGCTTCGAGTGCTGCTGATGGAGGGCGGCTTGGGCTGGCTGCCTGGGATCCTGTGGCGGCTAGACACCAACTGGCGAGGCCTGCGTGCCGACACGCCATGGCTGAAGCGAAAGCCAAGCGAGGTGGTGCGCGAGCACATCCGCTTCACCACGCAGCCGCTCGAGCACACCGATGGCCACGACAAGCTGCTGATGGAGATGCTCGAGGCAGCCGGCGGGCCGGAGATCCTCTGCTTCTCTTCCGACTACCCGCACTGGGACTACGACGCCCCTACCGAGCTGC
>JALYYG010000246.1 GCA_030946685.1 Candidatus Dormiibacterota bacterium
GTCATGTCGTACAGCGGTGGCAGATGCCACAGCCACAGGTTGGCTGCGGCAAGAACCCAGATCACGCCGGGCCGCGCCGCCTGCCGATAGATCCAGCGCAACGCAGCCAGTCGAGGATGCAGGAACAGTGGCCGCGCTACCGAACGCCTGAAGCCCAGAGGCAGAGCGCGCCACAGGCGAGTCCACGGCGCTGCGAGCGCCAGGAGCGGCGCGGCCACCACCATGAGCAGGAGGTGCTGGACCATGTGCACCCAGAAGAGCTGGCGCGCCAGCATTTCGATCGGGCTTTGCAAGGCGAGAAGAATGGAGAGCAGGCCGAGCCAGAAAGCAATGGCACGCCACGGTCCAGAGGCGGCTCGATGGCTGCGCGGCCTGCCGATGCCTCCGACGACGTAAAGCACCGCCGCCACGTCGACGCCGACGAGCACAACCGGCTCCAAGGGCCAGTAGGAGAGGACCACCCCTATACCCGGGGGCATCTCAGACGAAGTACAGGACTAGGTAGGCGACCAGGCTCACGCCGGCGAGGAAGATCAGGAAGTTGCCGAACAGGACGGCAGACACGGGCCTTGCAGTGGTGTCGCCCGTGGGTACCGCCTGCACAATATGCGTGCCGAGCCAGAACAGCGCTCCCACGACCTGGGCCAGCAGCACTGCCTTAAGGCCGACGAAGACGCTCGGGTAGCCTCCACCAAGTTGCGGATCGAAGCCCAGGTGCCGGAACTCGTAGAGCTGGAACCCACAGGACAGCAAACCCGCCGCCAGGGCGAACCAGAAGAAGATGCGCGCCCTCGAAGGGTTCCTAGCGAGCGCGCGAGATCCAAGCCAGTAGAGCGCCGCACAAGCCAGCACCGACAGCACGATGAGGCCGCCCATGTAGCGCCTTGGATGCACCACCCACACGCTCTGCCACAGGTGGTTGTTGTTCAGCGAGCGTAGGTAGAAGAACGCGAAGAAGAACGCGGCGAAAAAGAAGACGTCGGCGCCGAGCAGGATCCGCATCCCGACACGGGTGAGGCGAGCGTCCACCTCCGGCGCCCACTCCGGCGCCGCCACGACCAGGCTCGGCAGGCCCGGTCGCTCCGGGGCGACGCGCTCGCTCATGACGGTGTGGGCTCGAGATGGCCGCCCATGCGGCCGGGATCACTCCGATCCGGCGGACCGCCGAGGTCGGCCACCGGCTTTGCCTTGGGATCGCCGTAGTCGTATGGGCCGCCGGTGAAGACCGGGATGGTGGCGAAATTGCGTCGGGGAAGCGGGGTTGGCAGCTGCCATTCGATCGAGCGGACCTCCCACGGGTTGGCGGGCGCCGTCTTGAAGTTGAAGAACCATGACCAGATGAGGTTGACGGCAAACAAGACCATCGAGGAGAACAGCAGGTAGGCCCAGAACGAGACCCAGTCATTGAGCGTCTGCAGCGAAACCGCGTATGTCGACACCCGGCGCGGCATGTCGAGCAGGCCGGCCGCGAAGAGCGGCATGAACGCCAGGTTGAAGGCAATGAACATCCACCAGAAATGGATCTTCCCAAGCGTAGTGTTGAGCATGCGACCGGTCATCTTCGGGAACCAGTAGTAGGTCGCCGCCACGATCGCGAAGATCTCGCCGCCGACGATGGTGTAGTGGAAATGGGCCATCGAGAAGTAGCTGCCATGGAGCGTGACGTCGCTTGGAACGTCCGAGAGGAATACGCCTGACAAACCGCCGATGAGGAAGTTGAAGAGGAATCCGAGGCAGAAGAGCATTGGCACCGTCAGCGAAACCTTGGCCTGCCACAACGTCCCGAAGGCGACCAGGAAGACGATGCCTGTCGGGATCGAGATCATCTCGGTCGAGAGCATGAAGAACGGACGCAAAGCGGGAGCGACGCCGCTCATGAACAGGTGGTGCTGCCAGACGAACCAGCTGAGCAGCGTGACGCCCAGCAGCCCGACGACCGCCGTGCGATAACCCCACAGCGGCTTCCGCGCGAAGTGCGGGATGAGCTCCAGCACTATGCCGAACGCGGGCAGGATGAAGATGTAGACCTCCGGATGGCCGAAGAACCAGAAGAGGTTCTGCCACAGGTAAGGGCTGCCACCGTTCGATGAGATGAAGAACGACGTGTTCATCGTCCGGTCCAGGCTCTGCATGACGAGCGCCGCCGCCAGGATTGGCGCGGCGAACGTGCCGAGGATTGAGGCGGAGAACACGCCCCAGACGAATATCGGCAGCCGCGTCCACGTCATCCCCGGAGCACGCAGGCTGATGATCGTCGTCAGCATGTTGACGCCTGACACGATCAGGGCGAGACCGATCAGCGTGAACCCGACGATGTAGCTGTCGAATCCCTCCTCCGCCTGTAGGGAGAGAGGCGTGTAGCCAGTCCAGCCGGTCTGGAATCCGCCGAAGATCGGCGCCGCGAGAAGGATCACTATCGCCGGCGGCACGAGCCAGAAGGAAAGCGCCTCGAGGCGCGGGAAGGCCATCCGATTGGTCCCGATCATGTACGGCACGAAGAAGTTGCCGAACGGCCCCACGATGGCCGCGCTCGCGACGAAGACCATCATCACGCTGTGCATGCTGACCAGCGTCAGGTACCTGTCGGGCGGGACGATGGGGGTGGTCGGATCGAGCAGGTTGGTCCGGATCAACATTGCGCCAATGCCACCGAACAGCATCGCCATCAGCATCGCCACGAGGTACTGGACACCGATCACCTTGTGATCGAGGCTGAGGTTGAGGTACCGCCACGCCCCAGTGTGATCGTCACCGGCCGGCTGGGGCGTCACACGCCAGCCGAACAGCCGCGCAAGCGGATAGTTGGCAAAGCCGACCCCGACCAGGAACATGATGCTCGCGAAGCTGTAGCCGAGCAGCACCCCGGTGTTGTGGCCGTCGTTGAGCGTGAAGCCGTTGCCCAGTTGAACGCCGGCCCAGTAGCCGACGGCGGCGAGCAGGATCCCCGTCAGGATGTTGGTCGGCAGGACGAGCCTCCTCTCACTGGCCTGGATGATCGGCGGGCCGCCGCCTTCGACCAACGCTGCCGTTGCCATGCTCACGCTCCCTTTACGCGAGGACTCGGGAAGTAAGCGGGGGCATACGGCGGCAGCTTGAGGTCCGCATTGTCCTTCTGCAGCTGGGCGATCCAGGTCGCGAAGTCGTCCTGGCTTACGACCTTCCCGCTCGTGTCGAACATGTTGCCGTGCCAGATCCCGCACAGCTCGGCACAGCGGACTGTGAACGAGCCCGTGTGCATCGTCGTGACGTAGATGATGTTGTCGACTCCGGGGTTCGCGTCAGCTTTGATTCCGAGCTCATAGGCCCAAAAGGAGTGGAGGATGTCGGTCGAGGTGACGTGAATCTCGATGTTGGCGTCTACCGGGAGGACGAGATGGAGCGACTCGGCGCCTCCGTAGTCCGCGTATCGATACGTGAAGTACCACTGCTGACCGATCACCTGGACCTGCAGCTGGTGGCCGGCCGACGAGCCGACCGGCACTGTGC
>JALYYG010000267.1 GCA_030946685.1 Candidatus Dormiibacterota bacterium
CCAATGAGGGAGCGGCGGGAATTCGGCGGTTCTTCCAGGACATCGAGGACGCGAGCCCCGACTTCCGTTTGGAGTTGGAACGCTTGGAGCTGGTGGGAGACCAGGTGCTGGCGTTCTTTAAGACTCACGGGAGCGGCCGGATCAGCGGAGTTCCGCTGGATTCCGAAAATGCGGTCGTCTATGACTTCGCAGACGACCGCATCAAGCGCGTCCGGATCTTCTCGGACCGGCAGGAGGCCCTTGAGACCTTGGGGATGCGCGAGTAAGGCGACCGCTGTCGCTCCGCGCGGAGGGTGTCGCACGAAGTCGCGGCAGGCACAAAAACGCCGCCCTGAAGTGGGCGGCGGGTGAGAATCGAACGCCGGGTTCTGTTTAGGCGGTGGCCAGCTTGTGTTGGTGGAGTTTCCGGAGGTTGTGGGTGGCCGTTAGCAACCGCCACTCGGACAACACGGCTAATCGACCGCGCCGTTGGAACCGCCTGACTCCGCGATTCGCCTTGATCTGACCGAAGACCGACTCGACCGACCCCTGTCTTCGCAGGTAAAGCTGCTTGCCCCAGTCGGTTGACAACACCTTTCGCACAAAGTCGTAGAGACCACCCCTGCGCCCCGGTCTCGGTTCCTTGCGGCTGTCGGCATCCGGAGCGACGAGCGTTTGGATGCCGCGGTTGACGATCGTCTCGATCGCGTCGTTTTTCCAGTAGCCGGCGTCGGCGAGAACTACCCCTGGTGTGTCGGTGACGCCTGCTGCTTCGAGCGCCGCGCATGCAGCCTCGACCATCGGCTCGAGGTTCGCCGTGTCGAGCGACTCGTTCGAGATGTCGGCGGCGATGATCACCTGGTCGGAGGTGACGACGGCCTGGGCGTTGTAGCCCTGCACGAAGCCGCGGGTTGTCTTCAGGTTGCGCGAGTCGGGATCGGTGACGTTCAGCTTGCCGGCGGGCTCGGCGGGGAGCGGCTTCGGCTTCATGTTGTGCCCGGTCATGCGGCGCGAACCGTCTTTTGCGATCCCGCGCTCGCGCCAGGCTTCGTGCTCTTTGGCCACGCGGCGCTCTAGCTCCAGATCCTCTTCGAGCCGTTTTTTGCACTCGCCAAGGCGCTTTTGGCGATCGCGGGGGACCGGCTTCGCGTTCGCCTTGCGCTCTTCCTCGAGCGCCTGCTTTGCCTCGCGCAACCGCTGGCGGCGTTCGGCCGAGGTGCGAAAGCCCTCTGGCAGCTCGTCACCTCGGGCCTCGCCGTAGAGCTCGTCCTCGCGGGTATCGATCTCGGCCGCTTCCTTCAGGATCTCCTCGGCGATCTGCTGGTAGGTGCGGTTTGAGTGATGGGTCGCTGCGGCGGCGATCTTGGTGCCGTCGACACTGACGACGCCGACGTTGACTAGCCCCGACTTTGCGCAGAGCTCCAAGACGCCGGCGAAAAGCTCGCCGATCGCCTGCTCGTGGCGCGCTCTGAAGCGGGCGATCGTCGCGTGGTCGGGCGTCTGGCCGGCGCAGATCACGCGGAATGCGACGTCTTCCTGGCAGCGGCGCTCGATCGCGCGCGCCGAGCGCACGCCGATCGAGTAGGCGTATATGTAGAGCGCGACCATCATCTTGGGGTCGTGCGCCGCGCCGCCCCAGCCATCTGAGCGGTAGGAGGCGTAGAACTCTGAGAGGTCGAGCCCCTCGACGGACTCGATCACGAACCACGCCAGGTGGTCGTCGGGCAGCCAGTCCTTCAGGCTCGGCGGAAGCAAAAGCTCTTGGTCACGATCGCACGCGATGAAGTTCTGAGTAGTCATGTCTTGGATCGTGTAAAACGACCCGGACAGCAGGGGGTTCGTGCGACACCCTCCGCGACTTGCGGCAGCCCGGACTCCCTCACCGGGCTACACTCGCGCTCCATCGGTTCGTGGGCGGGACGCTCTGGTAGCTCAAGCCGGATTGCTCTAGTTCGAGCGCATCGGTCGCCAGGCGGAACTCCAGGTCCGGAGGGCCGTCGAAGTTGGACCCCACGTCCTCCAGGTCCTCCCTGAGGTTCCTGAGGGTGAACGGCAC
>JALYYG010000163.1 GCA_030946685.1 Candidatus Dormiibacterota bacterium
AGTGGCTGCGCCGGGATAAACCGGCATGGAGAAGGAGATGAGAGTTCTCTACGTCGAAGGAGTAGCGATCCACGACGGCCCCGAGCCGTGCGTCGCCGCCCGTGAGGGTGGCGGCGAAGCGTCGGTAGGGGTCGTGCGGGCGGGGCTATTGAGCCGCGAAATGCTAAGGACAATTCGGGGTGCCGACGCCCTCACTCTGGCGGAAGGCCACGCCGCCGGCGGCGCTAGCGCGAGTCGCCGGGGGACCCCGCGCGGTCGGAGAACCCGGGCACGCACGAAGCTCTCCATGCGCGAGAACCGGGAGATCCCGTGCTCGCCCGCGGGCGCCGATGATGCCCCGTCCAGTCGGATCGCGGGGTGGCAGATCGGCGTCGCGGCGGGTCGCGAGGGGAACGCTGAGCGGTAAGCCCTCGATGCACGAGCGCGGGAAGTCGGACGGGCCCGTAGTACCTGCGAAGCCGCCGAACAACGCCGCCGCGGCGGCCGCGGAGGCGGTGGAGGGAAGGGGCCTGCCCAAGGGGAACGCGGCCAGTGAAACACGCCCCGGACGCAGAGCCGGGCAGGGCGTGTCAAGCGATCTGGACCGCGTGCGCCAAGTGGCGCGCAAGGACAGGGACGCGCGGTTCACCGCGCTCCTTCACCACGTGACCGTCGACCGCCTGCGGGAGGCGTACCGGGCGCTTCGCCCGGACGCGGCCCCCGGTGTCGATGAGCTGACGTGGCGAGACTACGGGCAGGACCTGGAGCGAAACCTCCGGGACCTCCACGCCCGTGTTCATAGGGGCGCGTACCGAGCGAGGCCGTCTCGCAGGGCGTACATACCGAAGCCAGACGGGCGGCTGCGGCCGCTCGGGGTCGCCGCGCTTGAGGACAAGGTCCTCCAGCGGGCGCTGGTCGAGGTGCTGAACGCGATCTACGAGTGCGACTTCCTCGGCTTCTCCTACGGGTTTCGGCCCGGGCGCTCACCGCACCATGCGTTGGACGCGCTCGCGGTCGGGGTCCTGCGGCGGAGGGTGAACTGGGTGCTCGACGCGGACATCCGCGACTTCTTCACCACCCTCGATCACTCGTGGCTGGAGAGGTTCCTCGAGCACCGGATCGCGGACAAGCGGGTCCTGCGCCTGATCGCCAAGTGGCTCAGGGCAGGGATCATCGAGGACGGGGCCTGGTCGCAGACCGAGGCGGGGACGGCGCAGGGGGCATCGGTATCGCCGCTGCTCTCGAACGTCTACCTGCACTACGTCTTCGACCTGTGGGCCGACCAGTGGCGGCGGCGCCACGCGCGCGGGGACGTGATCGTCGTGCGCTTCGCCGACGACTACGTGGCGGGCTTCCAGCACCGTGACGACGCCGAGCGGTTCCTCCGCGACCTGCGCGAGCGGTTCGCGAGGTTCGTGTTGGAGCTGCATCCGGAGAAGACGCGGCTGATCGAGTTCGGGCGGTTCGCCGCCGAGCGTCGAGCCGGCCGCGGCCTGCGCAAGCCTGAGACGTTCGAGTTCCTGGGCTTCACGCACATCTGCGCGAAGGACAGGCACGGGCGCTTCAAGCTCAAGCGGGTCACGAGCAAGAAGCGGATGCGGGCCAAGCTCAGCTCGGTCAAGGCCGAGCTGATGCGCCGCCGGCATCTCCCGATCCCCGACCAGGGGCGCTGGCTCGCCAGCGTCCTGCGCGGGCACTGCAACTACTACGCGGTGCCCGACAACAGCAAGGCGCTCCGCGGCTTCCGGCATCGGGTGGTGCGGCACTGGCTGAGGGCGCTGCGGCGTCGCAGCCAGCGCACCCGCCGCCTGCACTGGAAGCGCATGGGCCGCCTCGCGGAGCGATGGCTACCCCAGCCGCGCATCCTGCACCCCTGGCCGACCGTGCGCTTTGACGCCACCACCCAAGGGAGGAGCCCAGTGCGTTAGACGCGCACGCTGGGATCTGCGCGGGGGGCCGCCGGCAACGGCGGTCCCTACCGCGACCCTTAACGAATCGGGATGGGCAGGCCCACCGCGGCGCGGGCCAGCAAGCGTGCCTGCGCAGGTGCGGCCCCATCGCCCTATGCCCTATAGATGACCGCGCGCGTAGGGGGTGTCCAGAAACTCCAGAAATCATGATCGCGCGAAACCCCCAACGCGGTCGATCCCTGCCTCATTGCGGGCCCGCGGTCGGTGCAGCGAGTGCTCGAGGAAACGGGCCTTGACCGAATGCTGCGGCTAATCGCCGCGGACGAGTGAACCGCTCGTGCCGATGCGATTTTGGCTCACGCATCGATCTGCGAGGATAGACTCCACCCTGCGAAGCATGCCTCCTTCGGGGGTAGCGAGACGGGCGGCACCTGCGGCCGCCCGTTTTGCATCAAGCGCGCGCCGGGAATCTGCTTCTCCGGATGGGCGACTGGTGGGAACGCTGTTCGGGCTGGAGCTTAGTCCCCCTCACAACCTCGCCCTGAGTGGCAACGCGCTTACCTTCAACGCGCCCGGCGACGACCTGCTCTGCGGGACCGCCGACCACTA
>JALYYG010000164.1 GCA_030946685.1 Candidatus Dormiibacterota bacterium
CGGTCCCCAAACGGGCCCGGAAACCCTGAACGCCGCCCCTGGCGGCAGCGGGGCGACCACGGTTGACTTGCCAGTGGTTGGGTCAAGGGCGCCGACGCCGTTGCCGGCCACGTAAGCGATCAGGCCATGCGCCAGCGCCCCCTGGACCGGCGACGGCGACGGCACGGCTGCGGGCGTGCTGCCGAAGGAGCACGAAGCAGCGAAAATGATCAAGGCGGCGAGCGGGCTGAGTCGCTTAAGCAGGGGTCATCTCCACATGAGTTGCCGATGTTATCGCCACAGGTGTGTTACGTGGATCTCCCACGGTCCGTTACGTGTTGACATGAGAACGGCAGTTGCCTTGTTCGTGGCGGCCCTGGTCCTGTGCGCGTGTGGAGCTGCCGGCAGCGGAGCAGCACCGACACCAAGCGCAAGTCCGTCAACGGGCCAGGGCTTCGATCTCGCCGTCAACGAGAAGTCGCGCACTGCCACCATGCGCGTCGGTCAGAAGGTCGAGGTGGTGCTTCACGCCAACCCCGGGATGACGACGTGGAGTGGCGTGCGGTCGAGCGACCCTTCGGTCCTGGCGGCGATCGTGAACCCCGCCGCCACTGCGGCGCGCGGTATCACCCTGGCGGCGTTCCAGGCCCTCGCCCCTGGCAAGGCGACGATCACCGCCACCGCCGGGGCTGAGTGCTCGCCTGGTCAGGCCTGTCCCCAGTACGCCCTGTTGCTCACCATCGAAGTCACCGTCGTGGTCGCCGGTTAAGGGGAGACGGCGGTGCGGATCGCTGAGGCAATGGTCTCGAGCTCAGCGCGGCTCCTGGGTTGGTTGTAGTTCGGCGGGAAGGTGAGGCCGAATCCGTCCTTTGCATAGCGAGGGATGACGTGCACGTGGAAATGGGGCACGTCCTGAAACGCAACCTCGCCGTCTGCGACGAACAGGTTCACACCGGCCGCGCCCAGGGTTTGCCGAACGACGCCCGCCAGGTTGCGGGCGATCCTGAAGGTACGCATGGACGCCGTTTCGTTGAGGTCCGACATCAGCACCGCGTGCTCACGCGGCACGACCAGCATGTGACCGTGCGTTATGGGTTGGATGTCCATGAAGGCGACGACTGTGTCGTCCTGGTGGACGAAGGTCGCCGGAGAATCCCCTCGCAAGATCTCGCAGAACACGCACTCATCCGTCAATTGGTCAGTGCGAAGCTTAAAGCGGAGTGTCGACCTCCGTTGGTGGATCGGGCGGCGCTGCCACGCGCGGTGCGAGATCCACGTCAACCGTTGGAGCGGAGATGGTCGCATCGGGTCCGCCATTGGGGATGACGCCGGCCTCACGGTCGGTCGTCGAGGTCGCGAGCTCCGGGCGCTCACCGGCAAGCGCCTCGCCGTTGATGGCGCCATCGATACTTTGACGCTGACCTCGGCGACGGCGGCGGGCGCGCCGCTCACCACGGTGAGGCCGCGAAAGGCGCTGGACCTGAGAGCGGATGCCCACCCGCTGGCAGGCGGTCACAACCGCGCCCACGCCTGCTACCAGGCCCTCCTCCTTCGCGTGCTCGAAGAGTGGTCCGAACAATTCGGGTGCGCCGCCGATCACGGTCTTGGAGTCGCCAACGATCACGAGGAGCTTCTTCGCGCGCGAGATGGCCACGTTCACTCGGTTGGGGTCGTTGAGGAATCCGATTGCGGCGCGGTCGTTTGAGCGCACGAGAGAGAGGATCACGCCGTCCGACTCGCGGCCCTCGAAGGCGTCGACCGATTCGATGTCGTCGGGCGGGACGATGCCCTTGAGGGCTGATTGCAATCGGTTCACCTGCGAGTTGTACATGGCGATCACGGCCAGCCTCGCCTTGCGGACTCGGCGCCGGATGATCGAGGTTATGTCCTTGCAGAGCGCAACCTCAAACTCATTAGCGACGGATCGCTGGGCATCTCGATACTCGTCCTGCGCCCCGGTGTCGACCCAGACGAGCTCTCGATCGAACGGCCACGGCAGAGGCATGCGCGGATGGGGTGCCTCGTGGATCAGCTTGCCCTCGTAGAAGAGGTCGGACACCGCACGACCGATCGGCTCGCGCATCCGATACTGCCGCGGCAGCATGATCCGTGAGCTCGCCGGCACCTTGTCCCAGACCCAGCCGTAGAAGCTCTCGTCGCGGACGAGCTCGTCCAACGGCTGCTCGATCTTGAAGGTGGACGCGGCCTCCTCCATCACTGGCGGCAACTGCTTGAGGTCGCCGATCATCACCCAGCGCTTCGCCAGCGGCATCAGGGCCAAAGCTTCGTTGGCCCGAACCTTGTTGGCCTCGTCGAGGATCAACCAGTCGAAGATCTTGAACCGAAGCCTCGAGTCGATGGCGAGCCGGTTGCACGTGCCGGCGACGAGGTTGTAAGGCTCCAGGTCGTCGCCCTCCACGAGCGTGGGTCGGAGGCGGCGCGGCACCTTGCCCGGCTCGGCGATGCGGGCTTGACGTACATGCGAGAAGCCCAGCAGCCGTTCCTGTCCAGTGTCGACTGCGTCATTGGAATGCGACGACAGGAGGATCGACGCTCCAGGGCTCCGCCCGAGGATGCGCCGGATCGACTCCACGATGGCAGTGGTCTTGCCAGTCCCGGGCGGACCCTGGATGAGGTACATCTGGCCCGGACGCATGCCCATCACGCGGGCCACAGCCTCAGCCTGCTCGTCGTTCGGGTCCGGGAGGTGGTGTGCCTTCTTTCCGTCGAGCTGCACGCGAGGAGGGCTGCCAAGCCATCCGGGGTCGGCAAGCTCGGCCGCGAGGGCGCCTGAGCGCGGGCTGCCGATCTGCAGCTGCCGGATGACCGAGCGCTGCGCTTCGAACATCTCGACACTCGCTGTGGGCAGCACGATGCCCTCATCGGGCAGCGGGTCGTAGCGCCGGAAGCTGACCCAGAGGTTGGAACCCTGGATGCGGTCGAGGGACATGCCGCGGTACTCCGGAAAGCCGGCGGACCGAACGGTCAGTGAGTCGATACCGCGGTAGATCCGGCCGTCCGCGTCGTCGACCAGGTGGAGCACGGCGCGCACATATTCGCCGCCGCGCATGTCCTCCTTGCACTCCGGGCAGTGAATGCTGCTGGCGGTCGGCACCTCTGCCTCGCACTTCGGGCACTCCATCCACTGCTCGGTCGCCTCATAGCGCCGGACGGCCGCCTCCGCGAGCTTCTCGCGGTAGTCGCGGAGGTGCTCGATGAACCGCATCGTGGAATCGAGGATCGGCAGGGTCTTGGCCTGCTCGCGCAGGACGATCGCGGTGAAGCCTTCCAGGTCGCCGTCCCACTCCTTGACCAACAGGAGCTCCTGATAGCGGAGCCGTAGGCGGTTCTTCTCCATCTCGAACTCGCCGTCTAGATCCTGCCAGTCGGTGATCTCGAGAGCCAGGCCCTGGGGTGTACGCCCGAGCCTCCCGGTCAGCAGGGTCTGCTTGACCTGGCCGACGAACTCCAAAGGCTTGTCGGGTTTGACGACGGTGTAGGTGCCGTCGATGATCCGCTGCTCCTCGAGCACCTGCCGCAACAGCTCGGCCCCGCCGGCCGCCTCCAGCGCGGTGACCTTGAGGGCGGCCGGCGTGCCCGGGCGGACCCGGATGCCGAGCCGGCCGGCCTGGATCTCCTCTCCCGGGATGTCCGGGTTCCAGAGAGGGAGGACGTCGCCAGGGTTGGGCGTGCTCACTTACGCGGACCTAGAGGTTCGCCACAGGCTGATTGGGCGTGAAATGGGAGTCACCTGAGTTCAAATGGGGGTCCGCAGGCGGGACCAAGCACCCCAATGGGCAACCTTTACGTTAGCACACGCCAGTCTGAGTCATTGCCTTTCGTTTTTTACGTCACCAGCGGGGCAGGGTTGGCCTGGGTCCCCCCGGCCAGGACTTTGTCCTAGTCAGTCGCAAATTGGGCGAGGAGTGAACCGTCTAAAACAAAGCCCATCCTTATACCGGAAAGAGCGCCGGCCCAAGCTCGAGGCCGACGCTACCATTCATGCGGTGGTTCAAGGCCGGGTCCGCGTCGCCGAAGCCGACCCGGCGATGAGGCAAACCATCCAGCCATCTCAAGGGGCGCCGCAGGCGCGCTAAATTGACTGCTATGTGGAAGAACCGGCTCAAGCCGTATGACATCCTGTCCGGCGAGGACGTCGAGAAGATTCACGAGCAGGCGATGACCATCCTGGAGGAGATCGGCGTCGACTTCCTGCACGACCGCCCCCGTGAGCTCTTCGCCAAGGCCGGGATGGCGGTGGACGGCATGCGGGTGCGCTTCGACCGTGGTTTCGTCATGGAGATGGCAGCCAAGACACCCTCGTCCTTCACCCTTCAGGCCCGGAACCCGGTGCGGACGGTGACCCTCGGTGGCGACAACGTGGTGACCGCGCCGGTCTATGGCCCGCCGTTCATAACCGACCTCGAGCGCGGTCGGCGGGGAGCCACTATCGAGGACTTCAACAACTTCGACAAGATGGCCCAGGCCATCGACCAGATCCACTGCGCGGGCGGGACGACTGTCGAGCCCGAGGACCTGCCGCTGGGCACGCGGCATCTCGACATGCTCTATTCGCACATGCGCTGGACGGACAAGCCCTTCATGGGCAGCGTCATCTCGGCCGAGAACGCCCGCGACACCATTGAGATGGCCTCGATCCTGCTCGGGGGACGCGACAAGATCGAGGAGACGCCGGCGGTCATCAGCCTCATCAACGTCAACAGCCCGCTTCGTTACGACGATCGCATGCTCGGTGCGCTTCTCGAGTACACCGAGGCGGGTCAGCCCGTGATCGTCACGCCCTTCTTGATGGCGGGTGCGATGTCACCGATGGGTCTCGCCGGCACGGTGGCCCAGCAGACCGCGGAGGCGCTGGCCGGCATCGCTCTCGTGCAGCTCATGCGCCCGGGAACGCCGTGCGTCTACGGCTCGTTCCTCACCAACACCGACATGCAGTCAGGAAGCCCAGCCTTCGGCACGCCCGAGTCGGCGATGGGCATCCTCGCGAGCGCTCAGATGGCCCGCCACTACCGCATTCCGTTTCGTGGCGGCGGAGCACTGACATCGTCCAAGTCGCCGGACGCGCAGGCGGCATACGAATCGATGATGTGCATGTGGCCGACCATCCTCGGTGGCGTCCATTTCGTCCTGCATGCAGCGGGCTGGCTTGAAAGCGCGCTGCTCGCGTCCTACGAGAAGTTCATCATCGACGTCGAGGCGCTGCGGATGTTCGAGTGGATCCTTCAGCGCGGCTTGCCCGTGGACGAAGAGGGCATGGCCATGGACGCGCTGAGAGAGGTCGGTCCGGGAGGCCACTTCCTCGGCGCGGAACATACGCTGCGCAACTACCGAACCGGTTTCTACAGGCCATGGATCTCGTCGACAGAGAACTTCGACAGGTGGAACCGCATGGGCGCGAAGACTGCGGATGTCGTCGCTTCGGCCCGCTGGAAGAAGGTCCTCGAGGAGTACCCCGACCCCGGAATCGACCCCGGTGTCGACGAGCAGCTGCGCGAGTTCATCACCAAGCGCAAGCAGGAGATAGGCGACGACTGAGCGGACCAACCGCTCGGATGCGCGGTTGAGCGCGCTTCTGGCCGGCCTCGCCTCAGACCAACCGGTTCCGGCCGGCGGATCGGCCTCTGCCGCCGTTGTCGCCGTGGCGGCGGCTTTGCTAGAGAAGGTGGCCAAGCTGTCGGCGTCGAGCTGGGCGGGTGCCGAGGGCGCGCGCAAGCAAGCGGCCGATCTGCGACGGAGCGCAGAAGAATTGGTGGATGCCGACGCGCACGCCTACCTCACG
The DNA here is from genome assembly GCA_030946685.1 of Candidatus Dormiibacterota bacterium. Classification (GTDB taxonomy): domain Bacteria; phylum Chloroflexota; class Dormibacteria; order Dormibacterales; family Dormibacteraceae; genus Palsa-872. The sequence continues at coordinate 5,780 of JALYYG010000164.1, forward strand.
TTCGTAGCGGCGATGCGGTCCACGAAAGGCACATCAGACGATGCCCGAGAAAAAGCGACCGGTCCGGCCCGCGCGGCGACGGTCGACGTGCCGCATGCGATCGTGCGCGCAGCGGCGGAGACAGTGGAGTTGGCGGCGGACCTCGCGGTTCGCGGCAACCCCAAGCTTCGCTCGGACGCAACCACAGCTGCGCATCTCGGGGCAGCCGCGGCCCACGCCGGCGCGGTCACGATGGCTGCCAACCTTCCGCCGGGTTCAAACGATGCACGGCTTGCCGAGGCGCAGCGATTGGCGCTGGGGGCTAGTGCGCGGGTTCGCTCGCTGCCTGCTTGAGGTCGCGCAGGTGCCCGCG
>JALYYG010000294.1 GCA_030946685.1 Candidatus Dormiibacterota bacterium
CCCGCGCCGAGGTGACCAGCCGGCCGAGATCGAAGCTTTTTTGTGCCCGATACACCACTCGCCCTTGGCGAGCCGTCGGCAGCGGCCGCCCCTGTGGTCTGCGGCTCATGCCTATTCCAAGCCTCACGGGCGACCGAATCCTTCGTCGCCCGCCTCTGGGTGCTTAGGCGATGGCTTCGATTTTTACGTCGATCGTGGTCGCGACCGCGACCGCCTTATAGAGCGGTCAACGGCGCTTGTAATGCTCGACGAGCTCGACCGCCTCCGCCTGGCTCGGGCCGGACAGGCGGAAGCGAATCTCAATCCGCTGGAAGACGGACGTGTCCGACCGATGCCGGACCCCCTCGATGGTGGCCTCGACTTGCTCCAGGCGAACGCCGGTCTCCCGCGCGCGGCTCTGCACCAGCAGCACTCCGCAGGCGGAGACCCCCGCGAGGAACGCTTCCGCCGGGGTGATCTGTTCGCCCGGCCCACCGAGGTGGGTCGGCTCGTCGATCACGAAGTGGTGGTTGCGAACCTGATTGAGGGCGCGTCCGGGGGTCGATGTGCTGGCGGAGCGTATACGGTTGACGACAAGCTCATCGTTGGCCATGGCATCTTCCTACCCCCACCCGGCTCGGGGGATTAGCTTACCCGGCCGGAATTGTGAGCGTGACCTTGCTGACCGACCCCTTGTGGACATCAACGTCTTGAGAAATTCCGAAGACTCCTTCGCGCACCGTGTAGTGTCCTGCAGGAACGGTTATCCGGAATGCTCCATCCACCGTTGTGGCGCGGGCTATGACCGTTCCCTGGCCGTCGGCAACCACAACTGGATCGCCGTTGACCGGTTGCGGCGGGCCACCGCTGCCGCTTCGGGGATCGCGACCAGCCGGGTGCTCGACGCGCCCCTGAATGGAGCCGCTGCCGGCCGCCGCGGCGCCGGCTCTAGTCCAGAGCATGAACCCTGCGACGACAGCAAAGAGCACGACGCCAGCAGTCGCGACCGCGATCGGTCTCAGGCCCCGGCGCGAGCGGCTCCCAGAAGCGTCCGCAGGATCGATCGATACCTGCTGATTGGATGCCATCTCTCACCGATAACTAACGACCGCCCCGGGGGCGACCATGCGATCCGATTTGGCTGCAACGCAGCCATGTTTCGTCGAAGACGTACTTGTGGGGCATGGTTTAGACTTGCGCCCGAAGAGGCAGGCGTTAGGCTCGGGTTTCATGGAGGGGGGCGAGACTCAGATCCCGACGAGTCCGGCCCTCAACGCGCTGCCAAATTGGTGCTGCACGCAGGCCCGTGATCTGATCGAGCGCGGCTACGACCCGGCCTTTTGCCTGAGGGGGCTACCGGATATGGTGGCGGAGCGGGCGAGATTCGAACTCGCGAACGGGGTACGCCCGTTACGGCATTTCCAGTGCGGACTCCCTGAGCTCCCGCATTTTGAGGGTTGCCGGTCCCTCAACTTCAATTCGACTTGAACTTGACTTCGCCTCTTCCTCAGCTCCTCTTCAACGCAACCGCCTTTTTGAAAATGCCGTAGCCTCCGACCAGGAAATGCCGCGACCTCCTTCTCCTCCTCCAGGGTGAGGGCCGCAAAAGGCCGTCAGCTCGTGCCTGGCCAACCAGCTGTGCGGCACCTGGGCGGCCGACCTCTTTCGTCGTCCAGACCGTCAGCTTCCGGACCCTCTACGTCTTCTTCCTTATCCGCCACCAGCGGCGGGAACTCGCGCACTTAAACCGTACCGCCAGTCCGATCGCTGCCTAGATCTGGCACCAGCTCTTGGAGGCGACTCCCTGGGACCGGCAGCCCAAATACCTCATCCACAACCGAGATGCCGTCTATGGCGGTGACTCGACCGCCAGCTGGCCAGCCTGGGCATCGCCGGCGTGCGCGCCCCGCCGAGGGCGCCGACCGCCAACGCCATCGCCGAACGGCCCGTGCGGACCATCCGGACTGAATGTCTCGATCACCTGATCGTGATCGACTAGCCTCACCTGCGCGGGCTGCTGGCCGAGTTCGTCACCTGCTACAACTGCGATCGGCCGCCATCGCAGCCTCGGGCTGCAGAGTCAGCTTCCCAGCGGCGTTCGAGCCCATGGCCGGGTAGTGTCGCAGCCGGTTTTGGGTGGCCTGCACCACGTCTACGCTCGGGCCGCGTGAACCGGGTGGAGTTTTGCCGCCTTCAGCGTCAAGAGCATCATCTAGATGTCGGCGCGCGAGAAGCGTAGACTTCTGAAACCACACCCGCCGTGGGACGGGCGAATCAAGCGTAAGGTCGGTCGGAAGGGGACAGTCTGAAGCAGACGATCGCAGTAGCGGCCGCTGCCGTATGCATCTGAC
>JALYYG010000308.1 GCA_030946685.1 Candidatus Dormiibacterota bacterium
CGTTTGAAAGGGCTGCGCTGAGGCCCGTGGGGTCTCGCAACAGGATGTCGAAGCCGTCGGTGGATCCTGGCTCGACCCGAAAGGCTGGGCGAACCTTGTAATGGAAGGCAGGAACATCGCCTTCTAGCCTTTAGGCCGGTGGCATCGGGTCGGGTTCCTTGCCGGCGCTGAGGCTTTCCGAGAGCGACATCGTTCGCCGGTAGGCGGCCCATACCGCATCCGCGAGCACGGTGCGGAGGCGTCCGCGCTCCAGCTCGTGGAGGGCCGCCGCCGAGGTGCCGCCCGGAGAGGTGACCATGTCCCGCAACTGGGCCGGGTGCTTGCCCGATCGCTCGGCAAATGCGACCGAGCCTTTCAGCGTCTCCATCACCAGGTCGTGGGCCAGGTGACGAGGGAAGCCAAGGTGCACCGCGCTGTCGATCAAGGCTTCCATGACCAGGAACACATAGGTTGGGCCGGTGCCGCTGACGGCGGTCGCCATCGCGACGAACTTCTCGTCGTCAACCTGTAATTCACGGCCGAGGGCGCCAAGGAGCGCTCGAGCCTGGGCACGGTGCGCCTCGGTCGCCTCCGGCGTGGCGTACCAGATGTTCATTCCGACCCCGATCTGCGCCGGAGTATTGGGCATCACGCGGACGAGGGCGGGGTGATCGAGACCCTTGCGCAGCGTTTCGGTGGTCGCCCCGGCAACGATCGAGATCACGAGCTTGTCGGGGGCGAGACTCGGCCGGAGATCATCGAGCACCCTGGTCAGTACCTGCGGCTTGATTCCAAGCAGGACGATGTCGCCGCGAGTCGCCGCCGCGGCGTTGTCGCCGGTGACCTCGATGCCGTACTTCTCGGCCAGCGCCTTGCGCCGATCGGCGCGCGGGTGGCTCGCGATGATCGAAGTTGCCGGGACCAGGTCCCGCTCGAGCACGCCGGCGATGACGGCTTCGGCCATCACCCCAGCCCCGACGACGCCAAGCGTAGAGGAGCGAAGCGGACTCACGTGCGGATTCTAGATGGCGCCCACCGCCACGGCGAAATGCTTCGCTGATACTGAAACTGCCCGATTGCTTGACACCGCCGCCGGCAACTGGTTTCGTTAGAGGTGCTGGATCCGTTCGCGTTTGTTGGCGGGAGGTCTGCGTTGAAACGGGTGCTGGTTCCCTTCCTATCTATTGCTGTGCTCGCGCTTGCCGGGCTGCCGGCAAACGTCCTCGCCGATACCGTGCCCGTCGACCAGGCGGCCCTGGCGCCGTTGGCCTCGCAGGGTGGCCCGCCACCGCCGCCTCCGGGTGGCGGCGGGAACGGCGGCCCACGGCCCTTCGTCCTGGTCAGCAAGAGCTGCGCAAGCTCGGCCGGGATGGCACCCGCGCCGGGGCAGACGGACTACTGCACGATCCAGATGCAGGGCAGTCTGGGGCCGAACAGCAGGCTAACGATCACCCGTGTAGCGCCGGCAGGTTCCGTCGTCATGGGCTGCCCCGGCGCGAGCAGCACTGGCAACAACCAGTGCACGTGGACCTTCCCCAATGGCACCAGTGGCTTCAGCGGCTCGGAGTCGTTCATGGTCTCCACCGCGGCGTCGGCGGGCCAGTTGGTGCGGCAGAGCGCGACCTACTGCGTCGGACAATCCTGCTGGACTGATACCGTCGCGGTCTCAGGTGCCGGCGCGGTCGTCGGCGCTGGTGGGGGGCCGCCGCCTCCGCCACCGTTTGTCACTAAGTCCTGCACGGGGCCGAATAGCGATGGCACCGTCTATGCCGGCCAGCAGGATACCTGCGTCGTCTCCGCCGCGGCCACAGACACATTCCGGGCCGGGAACCGAATCACCGTGACCCCCGCATCGCCGTTCGGTACCACCCTGGCCGCGTGTTCGGGGGTCGCCGGGGTCACGACCGCCACGGTCGACCCGGGCGGGGGCGTGGCGATCAACCCGGCGGGAACCTCGTGCACCTACACCGTTGTGGCGGGCGCGACGGTAAACCCGGGCCGACCGCTTGGCAGCGAAGTCATCAACATTCCGCCGACCGCGACCGCTGGGGCCCCCATCGAGCAGGGCGTCCGTTGGTGCAGCGGCGGGCCAGAAGGCATCTGCAATGCGGTGCCGGCGCAGATTGTTGCGGGCGGACCCGGCGGCACCGTGAGCACCGATCCACCGGTCACGGCGACCGGGACCGCGGTGACCGCGACCGAAGGGCAGTCATTCACTGGCGTCGTCGCCACCTTCTCCGATGCCGATCCGACTGCCTCGCCCGCTGAGTACAGCGCCACCATCGCCTGGGGCGACGGCACGTCCTCGCCGGGAACGATCGCCGGATGGTCGGTCAGCGGCACCCATACCTACCTCGAAGAAGGCACCTACGCGGTAACGGTCACGATCAATGATCCGGACACCGCCTACAACACGCAGCGCGCATTCAGCAGCGCAACCGTCGCCGACGCCGCGCTGGCCTCGCAGGGCACCACGATCAACAGCACCAATCCGTTCAGCGGCACCGTCGCGACATTCACGGATGCCGATCCCAACGGGACGGTGACCGAGTACACGGCGTTAATCGACTGGGGGGACGGGACGGCGACCCCGGGCACCGTGGCCCAGGATGGTTCCCACTTCGATGTGAACGGGACGCACGCATACGCTGAGCTCGGCCCGCACACGGTGACGGTGCACGTCTGCGATGACGGCGGCGCCTGCACCGACACGACCTCGAGCATCATGGTGTACGCGCTGACGACCGGTGGCAACTTCGTGATCGGCGACGGCAACGCCGCGCTTGGATCGTCGGTCACGTTCTGGGGCGCGCAGTGGGCAACGTCGAACACGGTGTCCGGCGGCGCGGCGCCGGCCGACTTCAAGGGATTCGCCGACGACCCCAACGCGGCGCCGGCATGTGGGTCGATGTGGTCGACGCGACCCGGCAACAGTTCGAATCCGCCGGCTGATGTGCCGACCTACACCGCCGTGATCGTCACGAATTCGGTGCAGAAGGATAAGGGCCGTCTCTCAGGCACCACGACCGAGGTCGTGATCGTAAGAACCGACCCCGGCTACGCGCCGAACCCGGGGCATGCCGGGACAGGAACGGTCGTCGCAGTGCTCTGTCCCTGAGCCTCCTCCCCGGCCCTCCCCCTGCGACTGGCGCAGGGGGAGGGAGATCCCGACCGCCTGGAGGACTATGATTTCGGGTCCATGGCGGACCCCCTTCAGCCGCTAAAGGATGGCGCCCGGATGCTCTGGGCGCTGGGCGATTATCGGCTCACTGCCGCCTTCATCGAACCGGATGCTCGGGCGCTCGCCGCCCGGTGCGGTCTCATGCCCGGCATGGCGGCACTCGACGTCGCCGCGGGCAATGGCAACTTCGCGATCGCTGCGGCGCGCACGGGTGCAAAGGTGGTGGCGACCGACCTCACGCCGCGCATGGTGGATTGGGGGAGGGAACGGTCCGCCACTGAGGGGCTCGACATCGAATGGCGCGAGGCTGACGCGGAGAGCCTGCCGTTTACGGATGGACAGTTCGATGTCGTCGCGTCAACCTTCGGGGCGCAATTTGCCCCGCGACCGGAGGTGGTCGCCGGGGAGCTGTTTCGCGTGAT
>JALYYG010000008.1 GCA_030946685.1 Candidatus Dormiibacterota bacterium
ATGGGTTCATCGCGATTCGATGCACGCAATGGCCGACCTCAGCGTTCGGGTCGGGGATGCCTTCCGAGCGCAGGCCGCGGTTGATCGGCCGCCAGCTCTTGCCGGCATCGTCACTGCGGAACGCGCCCGCCGCCGAGATCGCCACGAAGATCCGGTCTGGATGCTTGGGGTCGAGGATGATCGTATGCAGACACATGCCACCGGCGCCTGGCGCCCAGTTGGGCGCGGTGCTGTGCTGGCGTAGGGCCGGGAGCTCGTGCCAGCTCTTACCACCGTCGGTGGAACGGAAGAAGGCCGCGTCTTCGGCGCCCGCATAGACGGTGTCCGGGTCGGTGAGCGACGGCTCGAGGTGCCAGATTCTCTTGAACTCGAAGGGACGCGACGTTCCGTCATACCACTTATGAGTGCCGGGTTCACCGTCGTAGGCGAACTTGCCCTCCATCGCCTGCCAGGTCTTGCCGCCGTCGTTGGAGCGCTGGATCAGCTGCCCGAACCAGCTCGTATTCTGCGACGCGTACAGCCGGTTCGGATCGGCCGGGGATCCCTTGACGTGGTAGACCTCCCAGCCGGTGAAGTGAGGACCGCTGATATCCCACTGCTTGCGTTTCGCGTCCGATGTCATGACGAACGCGCCCTTGTGCGTGCCAACCAGTACCCGAACCCCGCTCATTCCTTCCTCCTGTTGCGCGGATAACCCTGCCAGCTCGTGAGCCGCGTCGACGCGTGCCGACTTGAAGTCACGATAACGGATGCGGCTGAACCCGACTCAACCGCTCGGGCGTTAGTTAGCGGCCGAGGCCTCCGCTCTTTTCGAGAACCTTACCAATCGCCGCGAAGTTGCGACCGATGCTCCGCAGCTGCGCGGAACTGACAGAGCCCGCCTTTACGCCTTTCGCAAGCGTGGCGTTGATGGCCGCGAACCGGCGAGCGATCCGGTCCATCTCCGGATGCGCTCGCGCGCGGGCCTTCTGACGGGCGGTCGGCTTGACCCGAGCCAGGGCATTGAGGAGTGCGGCCGTTCGCCGCATTTCGCGGGCGGTGCTGCCAGCCGCGTCGGCCTCGTGCCTCTTCATCAAGGGCATGGCAACAATCTAGCACTCTCCGTGGAGTACTGTCATCCTCATGGCGGGGCTCCCTGAGGGCACCCTCACCTTCATGCTCACCGACCTGGTGGGCTCCACGCGGGCGTGGGAATCCGCGCCGGTCGCCATGCGCGAAGCCATGGCGGGCCACGACCGCCTCATCGAAGAGTGTCTGAGGCAACACCACGGCACCGAGGTGCCGAGCGGGCGGGCTGGAGACAGCATCCTGGCCGTGTTCCCCGTGGCAGCAGAGGCCGCGACAGGCGCCCTGGCGTTGCAGCAAGCCTTCGCGGCCGAGCGCTGGCCCGCAGGAGTGAGCCTCGAAATCCGGGTGGCATTGCACAGCGGGGAGGCTGAGCTCCGGCAAGGCCAGTACCACGGTCAGGTCCTGAATCGCTGCGCACGGCTGCTGGCCACATGTCACGGCGGCCAGGTCCTGCTCACCAGCGCAACGGAGCAGCTGCTGGTCGACGAGTTGCCCCCGAGCGCGGAGCTCCGAGATCTCGGCGTCCATCGCCTGAAAGATCTGGCGCGGCCCGAACATGTTTTCGAGCTCGTCGACGCCGATCATCGAAGAGAGTTCCCGCCAATCCGCTCGCAGCAGCCGGCCACCAACCTCCCGACTCAGTTGACCGCCTTTATCGGCCGTGACGGCGAGCTGCGCCAACTTCGCGAACTCCACGGGCGAGCGCGCTCTCTCACCCTGACCGGACCCGGCGGGTCAGGAAAGACGCGGCTGGCCCTCGAGCTCGCGTCCGAGCTGGTACCGGAGCACGCCGACGGCGTGTGGTTCATCGAGCTCGGACCCGTTTCCGGGCCGCACCTAGTCCCTCAGGCGGTCGCCGACAGCTTGCACCTGAAGGAGCAGGCGAGCCGAAGGTTGGCGGACACTCTGGCGGACCACCTGCGCGAGCGGAGCTCGCTCCTGGTCCTCGACAACTGCGAGCACGTCGTCGATGTCGTGGCCGAGTTGACCGTCGAGCTGCTCAAAGAATGCGAGGGGCTGAAAGTCCTGGCCA
>JALYYG010000009.1 GCA_030946685.1 Candidatus Dormiibacterota bacterium
GTGATGAAACCGAGGAAGCACGCTCCGGCGAATGTCACCCGGTTCATCACGGCGGCAAGGTAGTCGGCGGTCGGCCGTCCCGGTCGGATTCCGGGGATGAAGCTTGAATATCGCTTGAGGTTGTCCGCCACGTCGTTGACCTCGAACGTGATCGCCGTATAGAAATACGTGAACCCAAAGGTCAGCGCGAAGTACAGCGCGTTGTACGTGACGGCCATCGGCAGGTTGGGGGTGTCGGGCGCAAAGTTGCCTCGAACCCATGCCGCGGCCCTGTAGTACCAGGTGTCCGGCGGCGCACCCGTGAAGTAGTTGGCGATGATGGTGGGCAGGAACATCACCGAGATCGCGAAGATGATCGGGATGACGCCTGCGTGGTTGACGCGCAGCGGCAGGAAGCTCGCCCTGCTCTGCACCTGCTTCAGGCCGACCGTACGCTGCGCGGACTGGATGGGAATCTTCCTCACCGCCTGCTGGACCTCGATGATCACCGCGGTCATGATCAGCGCGATCAGGCCGAAGATGATAAACGGGACGTAGGCGGCGAGCCCTCCACCGGCTGGGTTGGCAGCGGCGAATACGGCGGCGACGCCTTGTGGGCCGCGCCCGATGATGCCGGCGAAGATGATCAACGAGACGCCGTTCCCGATCCCGTACTCGGTGATGAGCTCGCCGAACCACATCAGCATGATCGTCCCGGCCGTCAGGACCATGACGATCTGCAGGCGCTGGAACCACTCGAGCGGACCGAGGATGGCCGGGCTGGTGTTCTGGAAGAGGACTGTGAACCCGTACGCCTGCCCTGCGCCCAAGGCGACAGTCAGGTAGCGGCTCCATCGCGTGATGCGGCGGCGTCCCGCCTCGCCTTCTTTGGAGATCTCCTTGATTCGCTCGGAGATCACCGTCATCAGCTGCATGATGATCGTGGCGTTGATGTACGGGTTCATGCCCATGGCGACGATGCTGAAGCGCGACAGTCCGCCGCCAGAGAACAGGTCAAGCAGCCCCAACAGCGCCTGGGAGTTGAAAAGGTTGGCCAGGGCCGACTGGCTTGCGCCCGGGACGGCGACGTTGGCGAAGAGCCGGAACATGACCAGGATCCCGCCGGTGAACAGGAGCTTGTTGCGAAGCTCCGGCAGGCGGATGGCGTTGACCAGCGCCTCCAGTAAGTTCATCGCCTAAGAGTCTGGGGGAGCGGCCTCCCCGGGCGGTTCCTTCTCCGCTGCGGGCTCGGGGGCTTCGGGGGCTTCGGGAGCTTCGGCAGGCGGTGTTTTCTTGGCGGTCTTGGCCGCGGTCCGCCTCGGGCCGATCGATCGTGGCTCGCCCAACACCTTGACGCTGCCGCCGCGCGCCTCGATGGCCTCCCGCGCGCTGAGGCTGAACGAGTGCGCTTCGACGTTGAGCTTGCGCTTGAGGTCGCCCGTGCCGAGGATCTTGACCTCCTCTCCGGGGCGCGCCAGGCCGGCCTCCGCGAGCACCGCGGCGTCGACCTTTGTCCCATCGGCAAACCGGCTGAGCTTCGACAGGTTGACCACGGCGTAGGTCTTCTTGAACGGGTTCTTGAAGCCGGGCAGCTTGGGCAGGCGCTGCGACAGCGGCATCTGCCCGCCCTCAAAGCCAAGGCGGAAGCCTTCGCTGCGCGCGTTCTGACCTTTCTGGCCGCGCCCAGAGGTCTTGCCCCGTCCCGAGCCTGTGCCGCGGCCGATGCGCTGCGACTTGCGGTGCGCGCCAGCGGCGGGTTTCAGGTCGTGCAGCTGCATCAGTTGCCCCTCTTGTGCTTCTTGTCCGAGCGGGACCGCCAGATCTTGTACCGGCTTCGGTCAGGTCGCAGGTACGGCTCGCCTTCGACCGCGACCAGGAATGCGACCGCCTTCAACATTCCCCTGACAGCTGGGTTGTCCGGCAGCTCCCTCGTCTGGTTCATGCGCCGGAAGCCGAGAGATTGGACGGTGGCCTTGACCGCGGGGATGGCGCCGATTGGGCTCTTCCTCAGCGTGGCCTTGAGGGTCTTGGCGCCGGCTGACTTTGGAGCCTTTGCAGCTTTTGCCGTCGCCGCCGTCACTTGATGTCTCCATTGGGCTTCTCGGCGCCCTCTGCGGGGGTCGATCCCTCTGACCTGCGGTAGACGTTGGCGAGGCGCCGGCCGACGATCTGCTCGACCTCCTTGCCTCGCAGCTCGGCTACCTGCTGGACCGTGCGTAGCTGCTGGAGCGCCGCCAGCGTCGCTCGCACTGTGTTGATCGGGTTGTTTGTGCCGTGCGACTTGGTGAGGATGTCCTTGATACCGGCTGTCTCGATGACAGCGCGCATAGCGCCGCCGGAGATCACCCCCGTGCCAGGGGCGGCAGGCTTGAGCATGATCCTGGCCGACCCCAACTTGAGTCGCACCTCGTGCGGGATGGTCGTTCCGACCATCGGAACTGTGATCATGTTGCGCTTGGCGACCTCCATGCCCTTGCGGATGGCCTCAGTCACCTCCCGCGCCTTGCCGATGCCGGAGCCGACACGCCCGTTCATGTCGCCGACCACGACCAGCGCGCTGAACGAGAACTTGCGCCCACCCTTGACGACCTTCGCCACCCGGTTGACACGGACGACGCGGTCAGCCAGCTCCGATCGCTCGCCGCTCGAGTGCGGGTACCTGGATCCCAATTGAGCTCCTAAAATTCCAGTCCGGCTTCGCGGGCTGCGTCCGCCAAAGCCTTGATTCTGCCGTGATAGAGAAAGCCGCCCCGGTCGAACACGACCGAGCTGACCCCGGCGGCCTTGGCCTTGGCGGCGATCGCTTTGCCCACCTGCGCGGCCTCGACCATGCCGTTGCCATTGGCCTTGAGCTCAACGGTGGAGGCGGCAGCGAGCGTATGGCTGCCTGCGTCGTCGATGAGCTGGGCGTAGACATGGTGGAGGCTGCGGTAGACCGCGAGCCGCGGGCGCTCCTTGGTTCCGCTCACGTGCACTCGCACCCGCTGATGGCGCTTGAGCCGGTTCACCTTACGGTCGGTTCGCTTGATCATCCGGCTGCCTTGGCCCCCTTGCCGGCCTTACCGGCCTTGCGCCGGATCTTCTCACCGCGGTACATGACGCCCTTGCCCTTGTAGGGCTCGGGCGGTCGAAGCCCGCGGATGTTGGCGGCCACCTGGCCGACGGCCTCGTTCGAGATACCCGAGACCGAGAACTTCGTCTGGTCCTGGACATCGATCAAGACGCCCTCGGGCGGTTTGAACCTGATCGGGTGGGAGTAGCCGAGGCTCAGCACCACCTCATCGCCCTGCTTGGCAACGCGGTAGCCGACGCCGACCAGCTCGAGGTGCTTGGTGAAGCCTGTGTTCACGCCCGTGACCATGTTGGCGACAAGGCTGCGGACCAGGCCGTGGAGAGCGCGATGCTTGTAGCCGTCGGAAGGACGCTCGAAGACGAGCTGGCCGTCCGCCTGCTTGACGGTGATGTCAGCCGGCAGGGTGCGTTCGAGCTTGCCCTTCGGCCCTTCGACCATGACGTGGCCGGGCGCGAGGGTGACTTTCACCGCACCAGGCACATCGATCGGCAGCTTTCCAATCCGGGACAACTTGTCTTTCCTATCTCCTACCAGATGTACGCCAGCACTTCGCCGCCAAGGCCCGCGCGCAACGCCTGGCGCCCGCTCATGACCCCTTCCGCTGTGCTGAGGATGGCGATTCCGAGCCCACCGAGGACTCTGGGGATCTCGGTTTTGCGCGCATAGACCCGCAGTCCGGGACGGCTGATCCGCTTCAGGCCGGAGATCACTCGCTCGCGGTCCGGGCGGGACTTGAAGATGATACGCATCGTCTGGGAAGCCCCGTCCGCCTCGACCTCGAATCCCGCTATGTACCCCTCGTCCTTGAGCACCCGCGCAATCTCGAGCTTGAGCTTCGACGCGGGCACCTTCACCTCGGGGTGCCTTGCGCTGTTCGCGTTGCGAACGCGCGTCAGCATGTCTGCGATCGGGTCGCTGACGATGCCCATCGGAGCTCGCTTCGCCACTTTCGCGATTGCTGTCGCCATCACCAACTCGACTTCGTCACGCCAGGGATGCGTCCCTCAGCGGCAAGATTGCGGAAGCAGATACGACACATGCCGAACTTGCGCAGGAAAGCGCGCGGCCGCCCGCAAATGCGACAACGGTTGTGGAACCGCACCTTGAACTTGGGGTGCACAAGGTCCCTTTTCCAGCGCTCGAGCGAAGATTTCTTGGCCAACCTTTCTCTTACCTCTTGGAACCCCACAAAATCTTCGATTTTTCGGGGATCCCTCTACTTTCTGCCGGCAGCGTTCGTGTGTTCATCGTCTATCTACCTTTTACGGAATGGCATTCCGAGGCGCGTCAGCAGACTGCGGGCCTCGTCATCGGTGCGGGCTGTGGTGACGATCGACACTTCCAGCCCGCGGAGTTTGTCGATCTTGTCGTAGTCGATCTCTGGGAAGATGACCTGCTCGCGCAGGCCCAGCGAGTAGTTCCCGCGTCCGTCGAATCCCTCGGGGTTGACCCCGCGGAAGTCACGGATGCGCGGCAGCGCGACGTTGAGGAGCTTGTCGAGGAAGTACCACATGCGGCGGCCGCGTAAGGTGGCCTTGATCCCGACCGTCTGGCCGGCGCGGAGCTTGAACGCCGCGACCGACTTGCGGGCCTTGATGAGGGCGGGCTTCTGGCCGGTGATCGTCACCACGTCACCCACAGCGGCGTCGAGGGCCTTGTCGTTGTCCTTGGCCTCGCCGATGCCGATGTTGACTATTACCTTGGCGATCCTGGGGACACCCATGACGTTGTCGTACTCGAACTCCTTGCTGAGCTGCGGCACGACCTTCTCGCGGTACGCGATGAGCATGCGCGGCGGAGCCTCGGCGCGGGTCCCGACCGCCTTGGGGGCAGCCGGTTTCGAGTCGGCCTTCTTCTGCTGCTTTGGGGCAACTTTGGCTTTGGTCACTGCGCCTCCGTCTTGCGAACGCGCTCATAGGGCTCGCCGCAGTGGCGGCACACGAGCGCACGCGCGCCCGATTCGAGCACGGTGTGTTGTGTGCGGGTCGGCTTCGAGCACGAGGGGCAGAGCAGCATCACGTTGGAGTAATCGAGCGGCGCCTCGAAGTCGACCACTCCGCCCTGGGCCACGTTCACGCCGCCGCGCGACTGGCCCGCTTTCTGATGGCGCTTGAGGATGTTGACGCCCTTGACCACGATCTTGTGTTTGTCCGGCAGCGTGCGCAGGACTTCGCCGTGTTTACCCTTGTCCTTGCCTGCGACGACGATCACCGGATCGCCGGGTGCAAGGTCGAGCCAGCGACGCTTGGGCTGCAGCTTGTTGCGAAGCATGTCAGAGAACCTCCGGGGCCAGGCTGATGATCTTCATGAAATTGCGCTCGCGCAGCTCGCGAGCGACCGGGCCGAAGATGCGAGTACCGCGCGGATTGTTGGCCTGGGCCAGCAGCACCGCGGCGTTCTCGTCGAAGCGGATGAGCGAGCCGTCGGGGCGGCGGTACTCCTTGGTGACGCGGACGACCACCGCCTTCACGACCTCGCCCTTCTTGACCTGGCCGCCAGGCTGGGCCGACTTGACGGTGGCGGTGATGATGTCACCCACCGACGCGTACTTCCGGTAGTGTCCGCCGGCAACGCGGATGCACAGGAGCTCTTTGGCACCTGAGTTGTCCGCGACCTTGAGACGCGTTTCCTGCTGGATCACTTGGCTTTCTCGACTATCTCTAATACGCGCCAGCGTTTCTCCTTGGAGATGGCGCGCGTTTCGGTGATGCGGACCAGGTCGCCGACGCCGCACTCGTTCTTCTCGTCGTGGACCTTGAACTTGGTGCGCTGCTGGACCGTCTTCTTGTAGAGCCGGTGCGCTTTGGACGTGCCGACCTGGACGATGATCGTCTTGTTCATCTTGTCCGAGATGACGGTGCCCAGCCGGACCTTGCGCTGGCCACGCTTGGAGATCTCGACAGCGGTCGGGGTTGGGCTCGAAACGCTCATGAGCCCTTATCCGCCTTCGGTTTGGTCGCCTTGGCGCGACCGCGCTTGGGTTTCGTTTCTTCGACGCTTTGAGATGCTTCGGGCGCCTCCTCGGGCTCAGCCTCGGCGACAGCGACTGTGATGGCGTCGGGGGGGACCTGCGCGACGATGCCGAACTCGCGTTCCTGCAGCACGGTCATGATGCGCGCGATGTCATGGCGCACCTTGGAGATCTGGCTGGAGTTCTCCAGCTGTCCGACGGCGTGCTTGAACCTGAGCTCGTAAAGCTCCCTGCGGGCAGCCTTGAGCCTGCCGCCCAACTCGTCCGCCTCGAGCACTCTCAGCTCGTCCACTTTCATCGTGCTGTTCCCAATGCCGCCGAATCCACGCTCACGAAGCGCGTCTTGATCGGCAGCTTCGACGCGGCCAGCTTCATCGCCTCCTTGGCGATCTCCGGCGTCACCCCGCCCATCTCAAACAAGACACGGCCTGGCTTGATCACGGCCACCCAGCCTTCCGGGTTGCCCTTGCCCGAGCCCATTCGGGTCTCGGCCGGCTTCTTGGTGATCGACTTGTCAGGAAAGACGCGGATCCAGATCTGGCCGCCGCGCTTGACGTGTCGGGTCATGGCCCGGCGGGCGGCCTCGATCTGGCGGTTGCTCATCCAGCAGGCTTCCATCGCCTGGAGACCGTAGTCGCCGAACGCGACGGTGGCGCCACGCGTGGCTATGCCTTTGCGGCGGCCGCGGTGCATCTTGCGGTACTTGACTCTCTTCGGCAGCAGCATCAGCTCTTGTCCTTGGTCTTCTTGGTCGCCGGCTTCGCAGCCGGCTTGGCCTTGGCGGCGGCCTTGGGTTTGGTCTCGGCCTTGACCGCCGGCTTTGCCGGTGCTGCAGCCTTCGGCCTGGGCGACGGTTTGACAGCCGCCTTGGCTTTGACGGCGGTGCCGGCAGGGGCCTCAGCCTTGGCCTTGGGAGCGCGCACCTTGGGCTCGGCGACGGGTGCCTCCGGCGCTGTCTTCACCGCCGCTCGCGTCCGCTTGGGCGGGGTGGCGACGGCGGCTGTCGTCACGGCTTCCGGCTGCGCCGCAGCCTCGACGGGCGCGACCTGCGGCTCGGCCGGGACTTCCAGAATCTCCGGCTGCGGCGCGAGCACCTCTGCGATCGGCACCGCGCCGTCGGCGACGGCGGCCGAGCGCTTCAGAGGCACGGCCTGGTCCTTATAGATCCAGCACTTGACCCCGATCGCGCCAAAGGTGGTGTTCGCGGTGGCGCGGCCGAAGTCGATGTTGGCGCGCAGAGTGTGGAGGGGCACACGGCCCTCGCGGTCCCACTCGCGGCGGGCCATCTCGGCGCCGCGGAGGCGACCACCGCAGTAGATGCGCACGCCCTTGGCGCCGGAGCGCATGGTGCGCAGGATGGCCTGCTTCATCGCACGCTTGTAGCTGATCCGGCGCTCGATCTGCGAGGCGATGTTCTCCGCCACGAGTTGAGCGTCGAGCTCAGGCTGCTTGATCTCCTGGATCGAGATGCGCACGCGGTTGCCGAAGCGCTTCTCGAGGTCCTCGCGCAGCTGGTCGACCGACGCGCCACCCTTGCCGATGACGATGCCAGGCTTGGCGGTATGGATCGTCACTGTGAGCTGCGCGTTGGACGAACGCTCGGTCTCGATCTTCGCGATGCCGGCGTTGCGCAACCGCGCCAGGATGACACGGCGCATCTCCAGGTCCTCATGCAGCATCTTCGTGTAGTCCTTGGGGTTGGCGAACCAGTTCGCCTCCCATGGACGGAACACTCCGAGCCGGAATGCGTTCGGGTGGACTTTATGACCCAACTATTTCTTTACCTCTGGTTGGTCTTCGACGACCGCTGTGATGTGGCAGGTGCGATGGAAGAATTCGTGCGCCATGCTCCGGCTGACGGGGCGACGGCGCTTGAAGGTTGGCCCCTCGTCGATTAGCACCCGCTTCAACACCAGGTCGTCCCGGTTCAGGTTGAAGTTGTGCTCGGCGTTGGCCGCCGCCGACTTGATCGCTTTGGCGACGTCGCGAGCGGCGTGCTTGGGGGAGAACTCGAGCTGCGCGAGGGCGTCCGACACTTTCATGCCCTTGACGGAGTCGGCCACCAGCCTCGCCTTGCGGGGCGCGCGTCGCACAAACCTCTGCACTGCTGAAACTTCCATCGTTGCCACTCTTCTCTACTTCTACTTGAGTGCCGTTGACTTTTCGGTGTGCGTGCCGTGGCCGCGGAAGTGGCGCGTGGGCGCGAACTCGCCCAGCCGGTGGCCGACCATGTTCTCGCTGATGAAGACGGGCACGTGCTTGCGGCCGTCATGCACGGCGATGGTGTGACCGACCATGTCCGGATAGATGACGGAGGCGCGCGCCCAGGTGCGGATGATCCTCTTCTCTTTGGTCGCGTTCATCTTGTCGATCTTCTCTTTCAAGGGAGCGCTGATGAACGGTCCTTTCTTCAGTGAGCGCGACATCAGTTAACTGACCCCTTCCTTTCCGGTCTGAAATCGCGGTGACGGGGTGCGGATTTCAGATCGAAGTGGACATGGTGCCAGGTGGCCTGGGTCCCCCAGGACCCCTTGTCCGGGGCCAAAGCAAGCGCCGAACATTCTGGGACAAACTGTCGACACTGCGACGCAGGTGCCATCTCCACGTTACTTCTTTCTTCCCTTCTTCTCGCGGCGACGGATGATCAGCTTGTCGGAAGCCTTCTTGGGCTTGCGCGTGCGGTAGCCGAGCGCCGGCTTGCCCCAAGGTGTCTTGGGGTTGCCGCCCGGTCCCGTCTTGCCCTCGCCTCCGCCATGCGGATGGTCCCTTGGGTTCATGGTCGAACCGCGCACGGTCGGTCTCACGCCGAGCCATCGGCTGCGGCCGGCCTTGCCGCCTGACTCGTTCTCATGCTCGATGTTGCCGACCTGGCCGATCGTGGCTTGGCATCGGATGTGGATGCGGCGAAGCTCGCCGGATGGCATGCGCACGACCGCGTAGTCGCCTTCCTTCGCGAGCAGCTGGGCGGATGTGCCCGCCGAGCGGACCAGCTGTCCCCCGCGGCCAAGAGTGAGCTCGATGTTGTGCACCGTCGAGCCGACCGGGATGTGCGCGAGGGGGATCGCGTTGCCGATGCGAACCGGCGCCTCCTCCCCACTCTCGATCGGATCCCCGACCTTGAGACCCAGGGGCGCGAGGATGTAGCGCTTCTCGCCGTCCTTGTAGTGGATGAGAGCGATGCGCGCGCTCCGATTCGGGTCGTACTCGATGGTAGCGACGCGGCCTTCGATGCCGTGCTTGTCGCGCTTGAAGTCGATCTTCCGGTAGAGCTTGCGGTAACCGCCGCCCTGGTGGCGCGTCGTTATGCGTCCCTGGTTGTTTCGTCCGGCATGGGTCGGAAGCGATTCCACGAGGGTCTTCTCGGGCTCGTCGGTGGTGATCTCCTCGAACCCGGCGATCGTCATGAAGCGACGCCCTGGGCTGGTCGGCCTGAACTTGCGTAGCGGCATGCTTCTATACGCTCCCGAACAGCCCTTCGATCTTTTGGCCGGGGCCGAGCGTGACGATTGCCTTCTTCCAATCGGCCGTGTGGCCGACGGCGCCGAGGCGGCGCATGCTTCGGCGGCGCTTCCCACGCATGCTCACCGTGTTCACGTCCTTGACCTTTATGCCCTGCGTCTCGTACTGCTCCTCCAATGCCTTCTTGATGTCGGTCTTGGAGGCTTGCGGAGCCACGCGGAATGTGTACCTGCCCTGCGTGTAGAGCTGGTAGGTGCGCTCGGTGATGACCGGGCCGATCACGATCTCGGAGGCGGCGCGAGTGGTCATTCCGCCGCCTCTTCGTCTGCTTGCTCGTGGGCGTGATGGGCTCCGGCTTTGGACCGGGACCTGGACCGGGATTCGGGGCGCCCGAAGTTCTCCTCGAGCAGCTCGAGGCTGTCCTTGGCCAGCAGGAGGTAGGTGTGGGTGAAGAGGTCGCGGATGTTCAGGTTTCGGGCGAGGATGATCTTCGAGCCCGTCAGGTTCTCGAATGAGCGGCTGACAACGTAGTTCGGCGCCGGGAGGACGATCAAGGTCGTGTCGTCGAAACCAATCGCCGTGATGAGGTCCGCGGCCTGCTTGGTTCGAGGCTCCTCGAATCCGAAACTGTCGATCACCCGCACGCGGCCTTCGATCGCCTTCTGCGAGAGGGCCGAGCGGAGCGCCAGGCGGCGCATCTGCTTGGGCATGCGCTGCGCGTAGCTCCGCGGATGCGGACCGAACACCACGCCACCGCCCTTCATGGACGGCTCGCGGATGGAGCCGTGGCGGGCGCGTCCAGTTCCCTTCTGGCGGTAGGGCTTGGCGCCACCACCCGAAACCTCGTCGCGGTTCTTGGTCGAGGCCGTGCCCTGGCGCGCGTTCGCCATCTGCCGCACGTAGGCCTGGTGCATCACAGGCGCGTTCGGCTCCTCGCCGAAGATGAGCTTAGACAGCTTGACGTGGCCCTGACTCTCGCCGGTGGAGTCGAACAGCGGCGCCTGGAGCGGATCTTCATCCTTCTCCTTCTCCTTGCGCTTGGCGGCGGCGGCCTTCGCGCGAGCCGTGGTCGTGGCCTTCGCCCTGCGCGTGGCTTTGGCCTTGGCCGGCGCCTTGGTCGCGGTCTTGCTCGCGGTCTTGGTCGCGGGCTTGGTCGCGGTCTTCCTCGCCGCCATCAGACCTTCCTCCCGGTCGGCTTGCCCGCGGGACCCTTGACCTTCTGCGGCTTGGTCGACTGGCGAACGAGAACCAGGGCACCCTTCGCGCCAGGGACGCCACCGTTAATAAGGAGCAGGTTCCGCTCCGCATCAACGCGCACAACCTTGTAGGCGCGCGCCGTGGTGCGCTCGTTTCCCATCTGGCCGGCCATGCGCACGCCTTTGAAAACGCGCGCGGCGTCCGTCGCGCCGATGGCGCCGGGTTGCCTCACGTTCATCGAGCCGTGCGACTCCGGACCGCGACTGAACTTGTGTCGCTTTATGAGTCCCTGGAATCCCTTGCCCTTGGAGGTGGACGTGACGTCCACGATGTCGCCTGCGCTGAAGATCTCAGCCTTCAGCTCTTGCCCGGCCTCGAGGCCCTCATAACCTCGGATCTCGACGATGTGGCGGTGTGGATCGAAGCCGGCCTTCTTGAACTCGCCAAGCTGAGGCTTGGTGAACTTCTTGTCCGGCGCGATCTCAAACGCGATGCGCGCGGCGGCATACCCGTCCTTTTCTGTCGTGCGCAGCCCAAGCACCTTGCAAGGGCCGGCCTCGAGGACGGTCACCGCGGAGGTCGTGCCATCGGGATTGAAGAGCTGGGTCATGCCCAGCTTCCTAGCCAAGAGGCCTTTCATGACTTGATCTCGATGCTCACGCCGGCCGGGAGGCTTAGACGCATGAGCGCATCGACAACCCGCGGGTTGGGGTCGAGGATGTCGACGATGCGCTTGTGAGTGCGCATCTCGAACTGCTCACGCGAGTCCTTGTCAATGAACGGAGACCGAATGACGGTGAGCTTTGAGATCTCTGTCGGCAGTGGGATTGGGCCCGCTGTGCGCGCGTTGGTACGGCGGGCGGTGTCCACGATCTTGTCCGCCGCCTGATCCAGCACCCTGTGGTCGTAGGCCTTGAGACGGATCCGAATCTTCTGCGCCACTAGTTGGAGACCCCGACCTTTCCCGGTCTGAAATCGCGGTGATGGCGCGCGGATTTCAGACCGAAGTGCGCATGGCAACAGGTGGCCTGGGTCCCCCGGGCCACCTCGCCGTAGGAGGGCACCGCACACGTGGTGCCTGCTACGACCGTTGTTAGCTGCATGTCAGTTGCCATCCACACGTTTGTGAGCCCTCTTCCCCTTCGTCTACTTACTTGATGACTTCCGTGGCGACACCAGCGCCGACGGTTTTGCCGCCTTCGCGGATGGCGAACCGGAGGCCCTGCTCGATGGCGATCGGCTCACCCAGCGTGATCTCCATCACAACGTTGTCGCCGGGCATGGTCATCTCCACGCCTTCGGGGAGCTTGACCTCGCCGGTGACGTCGGTGGTCCGCATATAAAACTGCGGGCGGTAGCCGGTGAGGAATGGGGTGTGACGGCCGCCCTCCTCCTTGGTAAGGACGTAGACCTGCGCCAGGAACTGCGTGTGAGGTTTGATCGAGCCGGGCTTGCACAGCACCTGCCCGCGCACCACGTCTTCGCGCTTTACACCGCGAAGCAGCGTCCCCACGTTGTCGCCGGCCTGGCATTCGTCCATGTCCTTGTGGAACATCTCGATGGCAGTCACGACCGTCTTGCTGGTGTTCGGATGGATCCCGACGATCTCGATCTCCTCGTTGCGCTTCAACTTGCCGCGCTCGACCCGGCCGGTGGTGACGGTACCGCGACCCTCGATCGTGAACACGTCCTCGATCGGCATCAGGAAAGGCTTGTCGACGGGGCGCTCCGGCTCAGGAATGTATGTGTCGACCGCGTTCATGAGCTCCATGATCTTTGGGGCCCACTCGGGGTCGCCCTCGAGGGCCTTGAGCGCGGAGATGCGAACGATCGGGATGTCGTCCCCAGGGTACTCGTACCTGGTGAGGAGCTCGCGCAGGTCGAGCTCTACGAGCTCGATGAACTCCTTGTCATCGACCATGTCGCACTTGTTCAGCGCGACGACCAGGAATGGCACTCCGACCTGGCGCGCAAGGATGATGTGCTCGCGGGTCTGCGGCATGGCGCCGTCGTTCGCGGCCACGACGAGGATCGCGCCGTCCATCTGGGCGGCGCCAGTGATCATATTCTTGATGTAATCCTGGTGTCCGGGGCAGTCTACGTGTGCGTAGTGGCGCTTCTCTGTCTCGTACTCGACATGGGTGATCGAGATCGTGATGCCACGAGCCTTCTCTTCAGGCGCCTTGTCGATCTGGTCGAAGGCCTTGAACTCCGCCAGACCCTTCTCCGAAAGGACCTTCGTGATGGCAGCCGTCAGCGTCGTCTTGCCATGGTCGATATGACCGATAGTCCCGACGTTGAGGTGCGGCTTGGTCCGCTCGAACTTCTTCTTCGCCACTGTCTCCTCCTAACTAACTTCGCGACGTGGTGCGGCGGCCGACGGCCTCCGCGAGGTTTCCGGGCATCTCTGCGTAGTGACTGAACTCCATCGAATAGGTCGCCCGCCCCGAGGTCATGGACCGAAGTTCGGTAGCGTAACCGAACATCTCGGCAAGAGGTACATGCGCTTTGACGTTCTGCGACGTACCCCGACCCTCCATACCGAGGATGTGGCCCCGGCGTGAGGAGAGGTCGCCCATCACGTCGCCCAGGTATTCCTCGGGCATGACGACGTCGACCTTCATGATCGGCTCGAGCAGGTACGGCTGAGCCTTGTGCATCGCGTCCTTGACCCCCATCGAGCCCGCGACATGGAAGGCCATCTCGCTCGAGTCCACGGCATGGTACGAGCCGTCGACCAGGGTGACCACGATGTCGACCACCGGGTACCCGGCGACGACTCCGGACTGAAGCGCCTCCCTGACTCCCTTCTCGACCGCGGGAATAAACTCGCGCGGGATGCGCCCCTGCGTGATCTTGTCCTCGAAGACGAACCCGCTTCCAGTCTCGCCGGGGCGGACGTCCACCTCCGCATGGCCGAACTGGCCCTTGCCACCCGACTGGCGGATGAAGCGCCCGACGCCGTGCGCCGCCTTCTTGATCGCCTCCTTGTAAGCGACCTGTGGCTTGCCCTGGTTGGCGTCCACTTTGAACTCGCGCATGAGGCGGTCGATGATGATCTCGAGGTGCAGCTCGCCCATGCCCGCGATGATGGTCTGCCCCGTCTCGTCATCGGTGTGGACCTTGAACGTCGGGTCCTCCTCCGTGAGCCGCTGCAGCCCGATGCCGAGCTTGTCCTGGTCGGCCTTGGTCTTGGGTTCGATCGCGACCGAGATCACGGGCTCGGGGAACGTGATCGATTCCAACAGGATCGGGTGATTCTCATCTGCCAGCGTGTCGCCAGTGGTCGTGTACTTCAGGCCGACCGCGGCCGCGATATCGCCGGTGAACACCTCGTCGACGTCCTCACGGCGGATGGCGTGCATCCGCAGGATGCGGCCGATCCGCTCCTTGCGCCCGTTGGAGGCGTTGAGCACGCCGGTCCCGGCCTTCAGCCGGCCCGAGTAGACGCGGAAGAACGTGAGCTTGCCCACCCCCTGGGGATCCATCTGGATCTTGAAAGCAAGGGCGGAAAACGGCTCCGCATCATCGTGCTCGCGCAGCAGGAGCGCTCCGGTCTTCGGGTCGGTGCCCTCCACTGCCGGCACGTCCGCGGGCGACGGCAGGTAGTCGACGACCGCGTCCAGGATCGGCTGAACGCCACGGTTGCGCAGCGCAGCGCCGCACAGCACGGGCACAAGGATCCCGGCGACTGTGCCTTTGCGCAGCGCCGCCATGATCTGCTCCTCGGTGGGCTCCTTCTCGTCGAGGTACAGGTGCATGATCGCGTCGTCGAAGTCGGCCACCGCCTCGACGAGGTCGTGGCGGTGCTGCTTGATCAGCTCCTCCATGCCGGCCGGAATGTCCAGTGACTCGGTGTTGGTCGTGCCGAGGTCATCCGTGTAGACGATCGCCTGCTTCGTTACAAGGTCCACGTAGCCCGTGAAGTCGTCCTCGGCGCCGATGGGCAGCTGGATGGGCACCGCCCGCGCTCCAAGCCGGCTGCGAATGGATTGCAACGAACCATAGAAGTCCGCCCCAATGCGGTCCATCTTGTTGATGAAAGCGATGCGAGGCACGCCGTACCGATCCGCCTGCCGCCATACGGTTTCCGACTGCGGCTCCACGCCGGCGACGGCGTCGAAAACGGCGACGGCGCCGTCCAGCACGCGCAGACTGCGCTCCACCTCCACAGTGAAGTCCACGTGCCCGGGTGTGTCTATGATGTTGATCGTGTGCTCGCGCCACTGAGCGGTGGTCGCGGCGGACGTGATCGTGATCCCGCGCTCCTTCTCCTGGACCATCCAGTCCATGGTCGAAGCGCCCTCGTGAACCTCGCCCATCTTGTGGATGCGGCCGGCATAGAAAAGGATGCGTTCGGTCGTGGTCGTCTTGCCCGCATCGATGTGGGCCATGATCCCGATGTTCCGGGTCCTCTCGATCGAGACCGGACGCTCCGTCATCTTCAGTGCCAAGCTCATCTCTCTTGGACTAGTACCGGAAGTGGGAGAAAGCCTTGTTGCTTTCTGCCATCCGGTGGGTTTCTTCTTTGCGCTTGACCGCCCCACCAGTGTTCTGGGAGGCGTCAAGGATCTCGAATGCCAGCTTCTCGGACATGCTCTTGCCGCCACGCTGACGGGCAAACCGCACGATCCAGCGGCGAGCGAGCGCGAGCCGGCGCTCCGGCCTGATCTCGACGGGGACCTGGTACGTCGCACCGCCAACTCGCCGGGGCTTCACCTCGAGCAGCGGCGTGGCGTTGCGAAGGGCCGACTCGAACACCTCGAGCGGCTCCTTCTTGGCCTGCTTGCCGGCACGCGTGAGCGCGTCGTAAACGACCTTCTCGGCAGTGGAGCGTTTGCCTTTGCTCATGACCACGTTCACGAACTTGGCGATCGCCTCCGACTGGTAGACCGGATCGGGCGCGATGACACGCTTGACAGGACGGCTGCGACGCGGCATCAGGCTGCCTTGCTCTTTTCCCGCTTGGCGCCGTACTTCGAGCGGGCCTTCTTGCGGTTCTTGGTCCCAGCCGTGTCCAGGGTGCCCCGGATGATGTGGTAGCGCACCCCGGGCAGGTCCTTGACGCGGCCGCCGCGGATGAGCACCACCGAGTGCTCCTGGAGGTTGTGTCCGATGCCCGGGATGTACGCCGTCACCTCGATGCCGGTGGTCAACCGGACGCGAGCAACCTTCCGGAGGGCCGAGTTCGGCTTCTTCGGCGTCTGGGTATAGACGCGCACGCAGACTCCCCGCCGCTGCGGCGAGCCCTTGAGTGCCGGCGCCTTAGACTTCGCTCTGGCCGCTTTGCGCCCGTAGCGGACCAGCTGTTGGATTGTGGGCAATCGCATCTCCGAAAAACGGCTCAAATCCCATGCGGCAGTAGCCGATTGGGCGACAAACGATGAGTATACCCAAAAACCGACCCCCCCTAGCGACCCCCAAGCGCGGTCACTACTTCGATCCCGCACCCGAAGCCGCCTCGAAGCCGCGCACGGTCTACCTGCACGTCGGTGATCTCGCGCTCGAGCTCCAGGCCGACCGTGGGGTATTCGGATCGCGGGGGATCGACCTCGGGACCTTGACGCTGCTCAAAGAGGCCCCCCTCCCCCCGGCCCAAGGCGATCTGCTGGATCTCGGCGCCGGCTACGGTCCCATCGCCATCGCGCTGGCGCGGCGCTCTCCAGCGGCAAGGGTGTGGGCTGTCGACGTCAATGAAAGAGCGCTCCAGCTGACGCGGGCCAACGCCGTCGGCGCCAAGACCCCCAATGTCGTCGCCTGCCTCCCGGACGAGGTGCCTGCCGACGTGCGGTTCGCCGCCATCTACTCGAACCCACCCGTCCGGGTCGGCAAGGGACCGCTGCACGATCTACTCCACAGATGGCTGCCCCTCCTGGGGCCCGGCGCCGACGCCTACCTGGTGGTGCAGCGGCACCTGGGATCGGACTCGCTGGCGGCCTGGCTTGCGGGCGAGGGCTTCGAGGTTCAGCGCCTCAAGTCCAAGAAAGGCTATCGAGTGCTCTCTGTCAGAGCCGGTGCCGCGCATGAATCCGGAGCGACGCCCGCAGCCGCACCTATACTCAGGCGCGACCCAGATTCGACCTGAGGCGCTCAACAGGGAGCCGCGCTTTTTGGCCACACCCGTCCTGGAGATCAAAGACCTCAGAACGTACATCCGGCAGCGCAAATCGTTGGTGCGTGCAGTGGACGGGGTGTCGCTGAGGATCGACCAGGGCGAGACGCTAGGCCTGGTTGGAGAGTCGGGCTGCGGCAAGAGCATGACAGCGATGTCGATCATGAAGCTGCTGCCCGGCGGCGGCTACATCGCCGGAGGCTCGATCCGGCTCGCCGGCCAGGACATCGTCCCTCTCGAAGAGGACGACATGCGCAAGCTTCGGGGCAACGAGGTGGCCGTGATCTTCCAGGACCCGATGACCTCGCTCAACCCGACGATGACGATCGGAAAGCAGATCGCCGAGTCGCTTCGGATCCATCGTGGCTGGAACGCTGCCCAGGCGATGACCCGAGCCGAAGAGGTGCTCGGAGTGGTTGGCATGCCCAGGCCCAAGGAGCGACTCCACCAGTACCCCCACCAGCTGTCGGGCGGCCTCCGCCAGCGCGTGATGATCGCGATGGCGCTGGCGTGCGAGCCCAAGCTTCTGATCGCGGATGAGCCCACGACCGCCCTCGATGTGACCATCCAGGCGCAGATCCTGACCCTGCTCGACAACCTGAAGCGCGAGTTTCAGATGGCCGTGCTGCTGATCACCCACGACCTCGGCGTCATCGCCGGCCGTGCCGACCGGGTGGCCGTGATGTACGCCGGCAAGATCGTGGAGGAAGCACCCATCGAGGAGCTTTTCTCCGATACCCATCACCCGTACGCCGAGGCCCTGCTGCAATCCATCCCCAAGCCCGATCAGCAGCAGTCCGATCCCCTCTACAGCATCCCGGGCATTCCTCCGGACCTCTCGCGCCCGCCGGCGGGATGCCGGTTCCATCCACGATGCCGGTACGCGGCCCGAGAGTGCTCGTTGCGAGAGCCGATGCTGGACGGCGACGACTCGCTCCACCTTTACGCGTGCTTCCACCCAGTGGGCGGCGCCCCACCAAGCCGCGCGGTGGTCGAGGAGGCCGCCGCGGGATGAGCATCGGCACCGTGGTCAAGCTCGACCCGACCAGAAGCCCGCGCTCGGGCACGCTGGTCGACATCCGGGACGTGGTCAAGGAGTTCCCCGTCACTCGAGGCGCTGTCATCCCGCGGACGGTCGGGAGCGTGAAGGCGGTCTCCAACGTCTCCCTCTCGATTGCCAGGGGCGAGACCTTCGGCCTGGTGGGCGAGTCCGGCTGCGGGAAAACAACCCTGGGCCGGCTGGTGGTCGCGCTGGAGAAGCCCGACTCAGGAGAGATCTGGTTCGACGGTGACAACCTCAACAAGCTGAGCCGCGGGGGCCTGCGAGCCAAGCGCAGAGCGATGCAGCTGATGTTCCAGGACCCCTACTCGTCGCTCGACCCGCGCATGCGGGTGGGCGACATCCTTTCCGAGCCTCTCGTCATCCATCACGTCGGGAACAACGAGGAGCGACGCAAGAGGGTCGGCGAACTGCTCCACGAGGTCGGTCTCAACCCGCGAGCGGTGGAGCGGTACCCGCACGAGTTCTCTGGCGGCCAGCGCCAGCGGATCGGCCTGGCCCGCGCGCTCGCGCTCAACCCGAGGCTCATTGTCGCCGACGAGCCCGTCTCCGCCCTCGACGTCTCGATCCGGTCCCAGATCCTGAACCTGATGAACCGGCTCCAGGAGACCCACGACCTGACCTACATCGTCATCTCGCACGACCTG
This sequence comes from Candidatus Dormiibacterota bacterium, assembly GCA_030946685.1. Lineage (GTDB taxonomy): Bacteria > Chloroflexota > Dormibacteria > Dormibacterales > Dormibacteraceae > Palsa-872. The sequence continues at coordinate 18,499 of JALYYG010000009.1, forward strand.
GGGGTTATCCGCTACGTGTCCGACCGGATCGGCGTCATGTACCTGGGCAAGCTCGTCGAGGTGGGGCCGGCCGGCGCCGTCTACAACCGGCCTGCGCATCCCTACACGCAGGGCCTCCTCAACGCGGTGCCCGTCCCGGACCCAAAGCTGGAGCGAAGCAAGTTGAAGCTGGTCCCCCGCGGCGAGCTTCCGTCTTCCGTCAACCCACCCTCGGGGTGCCGCTTCCGGACGCGTTGTCCGAGGGCCAAGGAGATCTGCGCAGAAGTAGAGCCGCCGCTGCGCCAATTCGCGACCGGCCAGGTGGCGGCGTGCCACTTTCCGCTCGAAAACCCGGCCTGAAGGTCGATTGACCCAGACACCACGGCCCCTCCGGGCCACGCTGTTGCGTGGCCGCCCTCCCCCGCGTCGCGGGGGCAGGACTCCGGTAGGTCCGGAGGGACCTACCTGCGCTGGAGCCTGACCTCGAAAGCGTCTCGCATCGCATCGCCGATGAGGTTGAACGCAACCACGGTGACCACGATGAACAGCCCAGCGGGGTAGATCAGCCACCAGTAGCCGGCGAACGTGTAGCTCACCCCGTCGGATAGCATGCCGCCCCAGTTCGTAGCCGGGGGCGGCACGCCCAGGCCCAGGAACGATAGGGCGGCGATGAGGAGGATGGCATCGGCGACCTGGAAGGTGGCGTTGACCATGATCGTGCCGATCGTGTTCGGGATGATGTGCCTCAGCACGATCCGCGCGTCGCTTCCTCCCATCACACGCACCGCATCCACGAACTCGCGCGTACGCAGGCTGAGCGTCTCGCCGCGGATGAGTCGCGCGGGGACCAGCCAGGCCACCAGGGCGACGATGAATATCAACATTGGCAGGCTGGTCACGAATATCGCCGCCAGCACCAGGAGCAGGAACAGGGTCGGAATCGCCAGCAACGAGTCGACGATACGCATCATCACCTGGTCGAGCCATCCGCCGATGAAGCCCGCGATGGCGCCCCACAGCACGCCGAACGTGGTCGCCAGCAGGGCCGCGACGATGCCGATCTCGAGCGAGGTCTGTCCGCCCACCATCAACCGGCCGAGCACGTCATAACCGACGTTGTCGGTGCCGAGCGGATGTGTGGCGCTGGGAGCCAGGGTGAGCTGCAAGATGTCGGTGTTGATCTGGTCGGTGTGGTAGATGAGCGGCCCCACGAAACAGAACAGGAACATGAAGACGACCACGCCAAGGCCGACCACCGCCAGCCGGTTCTCGAGAAAAACGTAGGCGGCCAGCTTCCAGGCGCTGCCCGTGACCTTCGCCTCGCCCCCTTCGGCCGCGGCCTGAGCATCGACGAGTGGGAGCTCCTCGAGCGTGACGGACGGTTGGCTCATTCGGTGACCCTGACGCGCGGGTCGACAACCGCGTACCCGATGTCGGCAAGAAGGTTTCCCACCACCGTAGCGACGGCGACGACCAGCGTCACCCCGAGCAGGACGGGGTAGTCACGCTTCTGGGCGGAATCCCAGAACAGGAGTCCCATGCCTGGATAGTTGAAGATCGCCTCGGCGATCAGCGCCCCGCTGAATATGCCCGGAAGGCTGAGACCCAGAAGCGTCACGATCGGGATCAGCGCATTCCGAAGCACGTGCCCGTACAAGACACCGGTAGTTGAGACGCCCTTCGCCTTGGCCGTGCGGACGTAGTCCAGCACCAGGTTGTCCAGCATCGACGAGCGCATGTAGCGGCTGAACAGGGCGATCTCGACCAGCGCCAACGTCACCACAGGCAACACCAAAGACAGGAATTGGTCCGGGTTCAGATACGTGCTGATGTCGCCCTGCGGCCCTTCCGGCGGCAGCACGTTCAGGTCGGCTGAGAAGATGATGATCAGGATGAGCCCGAGCCAGAAGATGGGCATCGAATACAGCGCGAACGAAAGGGTCGTGAAGAAGTAGTCGTCGAGCTTGTTGCGGCGGACCGCCTGCAGAACGCCCAGCGGGACCGCGATGACCAGCGTCAGCAGGGTCGCTACGCCCAGGAGGATGATCGTCTTCGGCAGATGGTCGCTCAGTAGGGCGGTCACGCTCTCGTTGAGCTGGATCGAGAAGCCGAGATTTCCATGCACGACCTGGTTGAGGTAGAACAGGTACTGCTGCCACCCCGGGAGGTCGAGTCCGTTCGCGTGGTCGAATTCGGCGATCGAGACAGGCGAGGCACGCGGCCCTAAGACCGCCCGGGCCACGCCCCCAGGCAGCAGGCGGGTGAGAACGAACGTCACGATCGTGACGCCCACGACCACGATCACGGATTGACCCAGCCTGCGGACCAGGAACCCGGTCACGGCTTAAGCATATTCAGGGCGGCGACCGGGCGGTACGGCCCGGCCGCCGATTTTCCTCTTCGCTCTTACGACGAGGTGTAGTACCAGGTTTCTGGGTTGAGCTGCAGAATCGGGTCCTGCGGCTCCCAGCCGTGCAGGGTCTTCTTGACCATGGACAGCTGTGCGTCGTTGACCGGGATCCACACGACCGGGAGATCCTTGGCCAGGAAGTCCTCGTACGTGTAGAGGCTGTTGACGTCGTTGCTCTGGGTGCTGGCGACTGTGTTGGCGTCGTTGGTCGCATTGTTGTAAAGCCCGGCGTTGGAGAGGGCGCCGGTGGAGAAGATCTCATCGCCGGTCGGGTAGTAGTCCGGCGCGAAGATCCATCCGCCGCCCCAGTTGGCCATTTCCCAGTTCGGGTTGGTGCCGAAGGCGGTGGCGATCACCGTATCGAAAGGAGCCTGCGAGAGGTTCAGCTGGATGCCGGCCTTGGAGAAGGCGGTCTTGATGACCTGCATCTCCTGGTCGGTGACGACGCTACCTGAAGCGTACTGAAGATTGAAGCTGGCCTTGGCGCCCACCTTGACGCCCTCGCCACACTGACCGGTGCCGGTGCCGGGCTTCGTGCAGGTGCTGACGCCGCCCGCGTTGACGGTCCAGCCGTTGTCCGACAGCAGCTTCGCCGCCGCGACAGGGTCGTACGGATAAGGGTTGTTCTGCTCGAAGCTGTCTGCGTAGACGCTGGCCGGCTTGATGGGCACGGGCCCGTAGTCAGGCGTGGCGTACCCCTTGAAGATGTTCGTCACCATCGTGGGCTGGTCGACCAGGCGCTGCATGGCCTGGCGGAAGTAGAGCTGTTTGAAGATCGGTCCGTTCTTCGGGTTGGCGAAGTTCTCAGGGAAGTAGGTGATCTGCCAGCCGACCCATGGCGCGAACGTGTAGTTCTTGAGCGAGCTCCTCTGGTCGACGTCCTGGTTCGGGATGTACCCGTAGTCGACGCCACCGGAGTGGAGGACGTTGAACTCCGCGGTATCGGTCGTGAACGGCAGCTCGTCGAACTCGGCGAGGGTTGGCTTGACCGGACCGGAATATCCCCGGTTCGGCACCATTGCAACGTGGCCGTCGGTGGTCATCGACTTCAGCTTCCACGGCCCGTCGACCACCGCCCACAGGGGGTTGGTGTTGTAGGTCCCGACCGACTTGGACTGGCCGTCGAGGTACTTGTAGACATCGACGGCTTTCTTGGCGTCGCGGTCGTAGTCGCCAACCGGGCTGGTGTCGGACGTCTTGTCCCACACGTGCTGGGGAAGCGGGCTGATCTGGCTCAGCTCGTTATAGGTGAAGAAGTAGGACCCATACGCCTTGTCCAGGGTGAAGACAATAGTCTGGTCGTCGGGGAAGTTCATGGTGACCACGTTGTCCGGGAACTCCTTGGGCGAGTAGGCCGCCCAGCTGCCGAGGTTGGCCTTAAGGAGGTTCATCCAGAACTCCACGTCGCGGGACGTGATCTTGGTGCCGTCTGACCACTTCCACCCCTTGAGCTTCATCGTCACCGTCTTGCCGCCATCGCTGTAGACAGGGTCGCTGGCAAGGCTGAGGCTGGAGTTGAGGACTACCTTGCCGTCCTGGCCAAACCAGTACAACGGCCTGAACATGAGGTACTGGAACTGGCTGAGGTTGGCGACGCTGAAGTAACCGCCCGAGGTGAGCGGAAAGATGTAGTTCGGCTTGGCGTTCGGCCCCTCGGCAAAGGTCGCCGTGCCGCCAGTCAGCCTGTTCCCACCTGATGTGCCGGAGCCACATGAGGCGAGCAGGAGTGCCACCAGCGGCAGGATGGTTACGGCGCGCAAACCGGTCATGCGCATAAAAGCCACCTCGCATAACCCTGCGGCCATCTTCCCGAGCGCCTCTGCGATGGGGCCGGGGCGAGAGCCCGCCGGCAGCAGGTCTGCTCCTTAGCGGATTGTGTTGCCCTCGCCAGGCGGTGTCAAGTAAGGGCCTCCGTGCCCTCCGGGAACCTGGTCAGGCGTAGTGGCAGGCGGCGACCCGATCCTTGCCGACCGGGCGCAGCAGCGGCTCCTCGACGGTGCATCGCTCGGTGGCGATCGGGCAGCGGGTGCGGAAATGGCAGCCTGAGGGCGGGTTGATCGGGCTCGGGATGTCGCCCTTCAGGACGGTCCGCTCCCGGTGGACCGCAGGATCGGCCACAGGTACCGCGGAGATCAGCGCCTTGGTGTAGGGGTGCTTGGGATCGCGACAGAGCTCCTCCGCAGGGCCGACCTCGACGATCTTGCCCAGGTACATGACGGCGATACGGT
>JALYYG010000046.1 GCA_030946685.1 Candidatus Dormiibacterota bacterium
CTATTTCCTAGCCAGGTAAACCTGAAAGCTGCCTGCGGCGTCGTGTCGGTGAACTGGGTGTAGGCAGAACGGCCCTCCGTGGCGAGAATGAGCGATGTCGGTCAATCACTCGCGCCGGAGGAGGGCCATCCCGTGGATCGATTGTCGGAGCTCTTGGGGTCACACGTCCAGTTCACCTACACCGCCTGGGATCGCATTGTCCTGAATGGGTATATCGAGCGGCTCCAGCGTCCGGCCAACCTGGCTTATTTCTTCCATGAGGTGGCCGGGATCCCTTGCATCACTCCGGACGTGCTGATGAGCCGTACTCGTGCCTATCGCGCCTGGGTCCTGCACTACCTGCCTCAACACAACATCCCGTTGATGCCTGCGCCCAAAGGCGTCCGCAAGGAGGAGGTTGTCGAACCCTACTACCGTCGATTGGACGGTGGCGAGGGCGTGGCATGCGTGTTGACGACCATGGAGCAGGGCCGCACGTTCGTTTCGTACACCCCGCGCTACACCCCAACCAGCCAGGATTCCAACTGGCGCCTGCTCACCGCGTGTCGCAAGCGCTTCCTGCACTACTACTTTTACGTGTTCGACCCGGTGCTGGGCCCGATGAGCCTGCGGGTGGCCACCTTTTTCCCGTTCACCATTGCCTGCTTCCTCAACGGGCATTCGTTTCTGGCCCAGGAACTGGACCGCTGCGGAGTGTCGTTCCGCAAGGACGACAACGCCTTCCTCGACGTCGCTGACGTGGCTGTGTTGCAGGCTGCCGCGGAACGGTTGACGCCCGCCGTCCTCCAGCAGCGTTGCGCCTATTGGGTGCGCCAGTTGGCGCCACACTTCAGCGCCGATGAACGGGCTGCTGTCGATCTTTCGTACCGCTATACGATCGCCCAGATTGAGCTCGCCACCGACGTTATCTTCAAGCGCTCGGCGCGCCTCAAGGCGTTGTTCGAGCGTGCGGCCGAGATAGGGATCCTTCTCGGCGGAGCCGACCGCACGGTGCACCTGTTCGGACGTCGGATCACCCACCGTTACCCTGGCCGCCTCGAGACGGTACTCGATCGACGCAATGAGGGCCATCCCACGCTCCGCTCCTACTATCAGACCTCGTTCGTCAAGCAATACGAGAAGGCTGACCGCCTCCTGCGGACCGAAACGTGTTTGAACGATACCTACCATCTCGCCGTCGGACGGCGCGTCGAGAACTTACCTGTACTCCATGAGCGCATGGCTGCGACCAATCTGCGCTACCTGGAGAGCCAGGCGGAATTGCTTGCCAGCACCGTCGATAGCGGTCAGCTTGCTGCCCTGGCTCAGCCAACACTCATCGGGACCCGCCGAGTGCCCGGCCTGAAGCTGCACGATGACCGAGTCATCCGCCTGCTGGAAGTGCTGCTGCACCCTGGCACTTTCGTGGCGAATTGGACGACTCGCGAGACCCACGCTCGGCTCCTGGCCCGGCACCGTTTGACGGATGCCGACTACCGTCTCGGCCAACTCCGCTACGACCTCGTCAAGCTCCGAGCTAAAGGCTTAGTGGAGCGCCTTGGGACGAGTCGCCGTTACCGCCTTACTCGCCTCGGACTCAAACTCGGCGTGTTGCTCGTCAAGCTTCGACAGCGTTTGCTCGGACCCCTGGCGACCCTCGTCACGCAACGCGCGCCAACACGCCAAACCCGAAACCCGAGCCAGGTCCAAGCCGCCTTCCGCCAAGTCGACGCTGCCCTCGATCACCTCTGCGACAGCCTTGGCCTCCAAGACGCTGCGTGAGCGAAGTTCGCGTTAGCCCCTCTGAAAGAACCTATTTTCGGCCGTATGTCGGCATAACCCGCTATCGGCTCAACCGCGGCGGTGAGCGCCAGGGCAATCGTGCGCTCTACCTGCTGGCCGTCGGCCGCATGGGCTGGGATCCAGCCACCAAAGCGTACGTGGCCCGCCGGACAGCAGAGGGTCGAACCAAACTTGAGATCATCCGCTGCCTCAAGCGCTACATCGCCCGCGAGCTCTACCCGGTGCTCCTGGCAGCTACCTCCACGCTCGTCCCCGCCGATACTTCGTCAAGTTCCTCCGAGGCCGCTTGACAACCATGAGAGCATCGCTAACCGTTACGTCTACGACTGCTGTTTAGCTCCCGTCGGCTGACGGTACCTGTCTGGCGCATCCCGGGTACAGCCGAGATACCTCTGTAAAAGTAGGCCACACATACGATCTAACCACGTCGGTGATCCGCGCGACTGGTGTGTCACACGGCGTCAATCAAGTGTCGGGGGCCACTCGAGCTTGCAGCTTGATGTCTACAGCGG